>JBEKEI010000117.1:0-16091 GCA_050013915.1 Roseiarcus sp. | reverse complement strand
CAAAAACCAAAATCCGAGAAGCGCTCGCCGTCCTCGAACCCGGGCGACGCCAGGGGATGGCGGGCCGATTGCGGCGACGGGCGGAACGGCGCTCCGGCGACGACGGCGGACCGCTGCTGGAAATTCGGGACCCTTCTCCCTTTGGGAGCCGCCACGGGCGGGAATGTCTGACGAGCTCCCTGGCATCGGTCGATTCGAAGACGCGAATGGTCCTGCATGTCGATCGCGAGCAGCGCGGCGCCCCCGGACTCGACCGGCAGGCCGCGCGCCATCGCTCACGCCGCGTGCTGCTTGGCCTTCAGCCAGCCGCGATTGACGATCACCTCGGCGATCTGGATCGCGTTGAGCGCGGCGCCCTTGCGCAGATTGTCCGAGACGATCCACAGCACGAGGCCGTTGTCGACGGTCGGGTCCTCGCGGATGCGCGAGATGTAGGTCGCGTCCTCGCCCGCCGCCTCGTGCGGCGTGACATAGCCGCCGCGCTCGCGCCGGTCGATGACGAGACAGCCGGGCGCCTCGCGCAGGATGTCGCGCGCTTCGTCGGCGCTGATCGGATTCTCGAACTCGATGTTCACCGCTTCGGAATGGCCGATGAAGACCGGCACGCGCACGCAGGTGGCGACCAGCTTGATCTTGGGGTCGAGGATTTTCTTGGTCTCGACGACCATCTTCCATTCCTCTTTGGTGAAGCCGTCCTCCATGAACAGGTCGATCTCGGGGATGACGTTGAACGCGATCCGCTTGGGGAATTTCCTGGTCTCGACGGGATCGGACACAAAGACCGCGCGCGTCTGCGCGAACAGTTCGTCCATCGCCTCCTTGCCCGCGCCGGACACCGATTGATAGGTCGCCACGACCACGCGCTTGATCACCGCCTTGTCGTGCAGCGGCTTGAGCGCGACGACGAGCTGGGCGGTCGAGCAATTGGGATTGGCGATGATGTATTTCTTCGAGAAGCCCTTCGCTGCATCGGCGTTCACTTCGGGCACGACGAGGGGCACGTCCGGATCCATGCGCCAGGCGGAGGAATTGTCGATGACGACGCAGCCCTTGGCGCCGATCCTGGGCGACCATTCCTTCGACACCGCGCCGCCCGCCGACATCAGGCAGATGTCGGTGTCGGCGAAGTCGTAGTGCTCCAGGCTCTTGCACTTCAGCGTGCGGTCGCCGAACGAGACCTCGCGGCCGAGCGAGCGCGACGAGGCGAGCGCGACCACCTCGCCGACGGGGAACTGGCGCTCCGCCAGAATGTCGAGCATTTCGCGGCCGACGTTGCCCGTCGCGCCGACGATTGCGATCTTGAAACCCGCCATGTCCTGAATTCCTCGTGTTGGCCGATGGTCCCTCCGCTTCGCCCGTCCCTCGAAACCCCGACCGGGGGAGGAACCGGAGCGAGGGGGACTAACGCGTCGCGCTGTCCCTGCCGGCGGCGGGCCGGGTTTCGGTCAGCGGTTTGGACGGGGTCGTCGTCATGGTTCGCCCGAGCATGCGCCGATCGGCAGCGCAAGCCTGAAAAACATGTCGCGGGGCCCAAGTCAATCGACGCGTGGATTCGCCAGCGCGGGGATTCAGCATTGCGCGCGCCGCCTCGAATCGCTATACCCCGCCGACCTTCTGCGGCGGCGCCTGCCGGCTCCCCCGCCAGGATGGGGCGCGTAGCTCAGCGGGAGAGCACTCCCTTGACATGGGAGGGGTCACAGGTTCAATCCCTGTCGTGCCCACCATTCCTCTTTTGCATTCAGAGGGTTGACCCGAACGGCGGTCCGGCGGCGGAGGTCACGCATCGTCGCGCCCTGCGCCCGCCGACGGCCGCAGTTCCGGAAGGCGTCTGATGACGTTCACGTTCAATACCGCCCCCAGCATCGTATTCGGCGAAGGCGCGATCGGGGCGGTCGGGGCGATCGCCGCGCAGCGGCTGGGGCCGCGGGTTCTCGTCGTCGCCGATCCCGGGGTGGTGAAGGCCGGCCTTGTCGAGCCCGCGCTGAAATCCCTGGCGCATGCTGGCGTCGACGCGGCCGTCTATGCCGAGGTCGAGGCCGATCCGCCCGAGGCGCTCACGCTCGCCGCGACCCGCGCGGCGGTCGATGCGCGGTCCACCGGCGTGATCGGGCTCGGCGGCGGCTCATCGCTCGACGTCGCCAAGCTCGTTGCGCTGCTCGCGGTCGGCAGGGAGCGGCTGGCCGACATCTACGGCGTCGGCAAGGCGCGGGGGCCGCGCCTGCCGCTGCTGCTGGCGCCGACCACCGCCGGCACCGGTTCCGAAGTGACGCCGATCGCGATTGTGACGACGGGGAGGAGCGAGAAGATGGGCGTCGTCTCGCCGGTCATCCTGCCCGACGTGGCGCTGCTCGATCCCGAACTGACGCTCGGCCTGCCGCCCGCGGTCACCGCCGCGACCGGAATCGACGCCATGGTCCACGCGATCGAGGCCTATGCCTCCGCAAGCGCCAACAACAATCCGGTTTCGCGCGCGCTCGCGCGCGAGGCGCTGCGGCTGATGGGCGGCGCGCTGGAGCGCGCCGTGCACGACGGGACGAACCGCGCCGCCCGCGCCGACATGCTGCTCGGCGCGATGTTGGCGGGGCAGGCGTTCGCCAATTCGCCGGTCGCCGCCGTCCACGCGCTCGCCTATCCCATCGGCGGCCACTATCACGTGCCGCACGGACTCTCCAACGCCCTCGTGCTGCCGCACGTTTTGCGCTTCAACGCCGCGACCGCGCCGGATGCCTACGCCCAAATCGCGCCGCTCGCGTTCCCGGAACTCGCCCGGGTCGAAATTCCGGCGCGCGCGGCCGCCTTCGCCCAGAGCCTCGCCGATCTCTCGCATCGCTGCGGGCTGCCCCAGCGCCTGCGCGAAGTCGGCATTCCCGAGGACGCGCTGCCGCGGCTGGCGGCCGACGCGATGAACCAGACGCGGCTTCTGGTCAACAATCCGCGCGCGCTGACCCAGGCGGACGCGCTGGCGATCTACCGCGCGGCGTGGTGAGCGGTCGGATTCCCGAACCCGGCGCCGCCCATCCGTTCTCTCGTCGGCTGTCAGTCGGCGCCGCCCGATGGCCGCAGCAGAAAGGCGAGCGCCGCCTCGCTCGCCTGTTCCACCTTCAGCGCGAGCAGCGCGTCGGCGCGGGTCAGGCCGAGGTTGACCGCGGCCAACGGCTTCCCGGCGTCGGCAGCCATTTGAGCGAAGCGAAAGCCCGAATAGACCATCAGCGAGGAACCTACGATCAGCATGGCGTCGGCCTGCTCCAGCTGTCGCGCGGCCGCGGCGACCCGGTCGTGCGGAACGCGCTCGCCGAAAAACACGACGTCGGGCTTGAGCACGCCGCCGCAGCTTCGGCACGACGGCGCCGCGAACGAGGAATAGTCGGCGCCTTCGAGCTCGGCGTCGCCGTCGGGCGCATCGGCCGCGTCACGATCGAGCCATCCGGCGTTCAGCCGGCCAAGTTCCTCCTGCAGCTCGTCGCGCGGGAATCTCCCCTCGCAACCCATGCAGCGAACCAGATCGAGCCGCCCGTGCAGGTCGATCACCCGGCTGCTGCCGGCGGCCTGATGCAGACGGTCCACGTTCTGGGTCAGAAGAAGCTCGCTCCTGCCCATCGCCTCCAGCCTGGCCAGGGCGCGATGGGCGTCGTTCGGGCGCGCCCGGCTGAAGCGCCGCCATCCGAGCAGGCTGCGCGCCCAATAGCGCCGGCGGGTCGCTTCCTCGCCCATGAAGGCCTGATAGGTCACCGGCGGCGTCCGCTTCCATTGGCCGTCGGCGTCGCGATAGTCGGGAATGCCCGAGCCCGTGCTGCAACCCGCGCCGGTCAAGATGAAGAGCCGGCGGTGGCGGTCGATGAATTCCTGGAGATTGGCGCACTCGGTCATGAGATCAGGTTACGGCCGCGCGTTCGATCGCGCCATTCGCGGTTTCTCCGCCCCGCCTTCGCTTTCGCGGCCCCGAGAAGCGGCGCTCCGGCGTCGCCTGGCGCTCTCTTCCGAACGTCCCGACGAGGGCGGCTCGGCGATGGGGCTGCTGTCCGGCGCCGGTTTTGGCTCGGCCGAGCGCGCTCATTGAGCCGTGCGGGCGCCGCCACGACCGAGACGCGGAATAGCTTGATGAATCAGAGGCCAAGGGAAGGGGATGGTGGAGCCAGACGGAATCGAACCGACGACCTCTTCAATGCCATTGAAGCGCTCTCCCAACTGAGCTATGGCCCCAGAATTTGACAGACCCGGTGGACGACGCCGGTTGGGGCCGGGTTCGTTGGCAGCGGGGCGGCTGTATAGACACAAAGACGCTCGGCTCACAAGCTCTGATTTCGCGGGCCTCCCGGCCGACCGGGCTTCGGCCGGATCCGCGGCCGGCGGAGGTTCACGGCTCCTCGTCGTTGACGATGTCGCCGTCGATCAGCGCCGCGACGTCGTCGTCGTCTTCTTCCTCCTCCTCGAGGAAGGCGTCCTCGACGGTCTCGTCGTCCTCGACTTCGATGTCGTCATCGACGACGGCGGCGACTTTCTCATCGCCCGCCTCGGCCTCTTCGAGCGGCACGAGTTCGATTCCCGCCGGCGCCGCGGCCTCCTCTTCCTCTTCCTCGTCCTTCGGGGCGGCGCGCTGGGTGCGGGCCGCGCCCTGGAAGATTGTTCCGCACTTCGGGCAGACGATCGGGTCCTTGTTCAGATCGAAGAATTTTGCGCCGCAGCTCTGGCATTGGCGCTTGCTTCCAAGCTCGACTTTCGCCACTTCGGTAAAATCCCTGATCTCTGGGCATCGCTTTCGGTGGCTCGGGTTAGTCGGCCGCAAAGCCCGTGTCAATGCGCTTTCACGCCGTGTCGACACGCGCGGCCGCGGATGCTACCAGCCCCCCGCGGGCGGGCCGCCGGCCGGTTGAAACATCCGCGGGACTGCGAGCCAGAAACGTGTCTTTGAATCCGGATATTGCGGCCGCGCCGCTCTCCAGCCGCCGTGGCGGCCCGTTGCGCGGCCGCGTGCGCCCGCCGGGCGACAAGTCGATTTCGCACCGCGCGTTCATATTCGGACTTCTGTCCCGGGGTGTGACCGAGATCGCCGGCCTGCTCGAGGGCGACGACGTCATGCGCACGGGCGAGGCCTGCAAGGCGCTCGGCGCGCAAGTCGAGCGCACGGGCGAGGGCCGGTGGCGCGTATCGGGGATGGGCGTGGGCGCGCTGCTGGCCCCGACACACACGCTCGACTTCGGCAACGCCGGGACGGGATCGCGCCTGATGATGGGCGTCGTCGGCGGCCATGCCGTCACCGCGACGTTCGATGGCGACGCCTCGCTGCGCAAGCGCCCGATGCGGCGCATCCTCGATCCGCTCGCGTTGATGGGGGCGCAGGTGGTGGCGCAGGCCGAAGGCGGGCGCTGTCCGATCGTGCTGCGCGGGACCAGCGAGCCCGCGCCGATCGTCTATCGCACGCCGGTCGCCTCCGCCCAGATCAAGTCGGCGGTGCTGCTCGCCGGCCTCAACGCGCCGGGCGCGACCACGGTGATCGAGACGGAGGCCTCGCGCGACCATACGGAAAGGATGCTGCGGCATTTCGGCGCCGAGGTGACGATCGCGCCGGAGGGCGAGACGGGACGGCGCATCACGCTGCAGGGGCGTCCCGAACTGCGCCCGTGCCCGGTCGTGGTCCCCGCCGATCCGTCCTCGGCGGCGTTCGCGCTTGTCGCCGCGCTGATCGTTCCGGGCTCCGACGTCGTCATCGAAGGCGTGATGATGAACCCGTTGCGCACCGGCCTGCTGACGACTCTTCTCGAAATGGGGGCTCAAATCGAGGTCGCCGACCGGCGTCTCGAAGGCGGCGAGGACGTCGCCGACCTGCGCGTGCGGGCGAGCGCGCTGACGGGCGTCGCAGTCCCGGCGGCGCGCGCCCCTTCCATGATCGACGAGTACCCCGTGCTGGCGATCGCCGCCGCCTTTGCCCGCGGCGAGACGCGGATGCACGGCCTGCATGAGCTTCGCGTCAAGGAATCGGATCGTCTCGCCGCGGTGGCGGCGGGTCTGGCGCAGGCGGGCGTCGCGCATGCGATCGAGGCCGACGATCTCCTCGTGTCGGGCGCCGACGGGGCGGTGCGCGGCGGCGGTCGCGTCGAAACCCATCTGGACCATCGCATTGCGATGAGCTTTCTCGTCATGGGGCTGGCGTCCCGGCAGGCGATGGCGATCGACGATTCCGCCATGATCGCGACGAGCTTCCCCGCCTTCCGGCCGCTCATGGAGTCGTTGGGCGCGCAATTCTTCTGACGCGCGCGGCGCCGGCGCGCCAGGCGTGACAGCGGCGCCGGCAAGCCTTATGAGCCGGCGGGTTTGGCGGAACGCTTCGGATGATTATCGCAATCGATGGACCCGCAGCCTCGGGCAAGGGCACGCTCGCCCGGCGGCTCGCGGCGCATTTTGGCCTGCCCCACCTCGACACCGGCTCGCTCTACCGCGCGACCGCGGCCGCCCTCCTCGATCGCGGCCGCGACCTCGGCGACGTCCACGCCGCGGTCGCGGCGGCGCGCGGTCTCGCCCTGACCGATTTCGACGAACCGCGGCTGCGCAGCCGGGAAATGGGCGAGGCGGCCTCGATCGTCGCCGCCTTGCCCGCCGTGCGCGAGGCGCTGATCGAGGTCCAGCGCGGCTTTCTGAAGCGGCCGGGCGGCGCCGTCCTCGACGGGCGCGACATCGGGACCGTGATCTGTCCCACGGCGGACATCAAGATTTTCGTCACCGCAAGTCCGGAGGCGCGGGCCCAGCGGCGCGCTCTGGAGCTCGCCGCGCGTGGCGAAAAGTTCGACTATGGCGCGATACTCGCCGACATCGCCCAGCGCGACGCCCGCGATTCCAGCCGGGCCGCGGCCCCGTTGAGGGCGGCGCCCGATGCGACGCTGCTCGACACCAGCCGCCTGAACGTCGAGGCGGCCTTCGCCGCGGCGTTGCGCATCGTCGAGCAACGACGCGGGCGCCACGGCTCTTGACGGCGCCCGCCGATTTGGGCGGCGCCTGAGACCATTAACGATTTTTTCACCACGCTAGCAGAAACATTCGGTTGGCGGCGCCAATCGGGCCGGTGGCGCTTTGATTCTAAAATCCCGGTTACGGGTTGCGAAAAATGAATAAAGCGGCTGCTTGGAGCGTCAGAGGAGTCGGCCGGGATACCCGCGACGCCGCCCAGGAGGCCGCGCGTCGGGCCGGCATGAGTCTGGGCGAATGGCTGGACGAAGTCATCGCCGATCAGGCGGCCGAACAAGGCGTGAACCCCGAAGACTTCGACGAGGACGAGCGGCTCGATGCAATCGGCGACCGGCTTTCCGGGCTTCCGCGTCGGGGCGATCCGCTCGAGGGGCGCTGGCGCCGCGAGCGCGACCCGCCCCGGGCGCGTCCGCGCAACCCGCGCGGCGCAGCCGACGATGCGCCGCGCGCCGAACAATTGCTCGACGAAGCAATCCACCGATTCGAAAGCCGGGCCGCCCGGACGGAAGCCCGCACCGTCCGGGCTCTCGATTCGGTCGCGAGCATGTTCGAGCGCAGCCAGGGCGGACGGCGTGAGGAGCGCGCGGCGCTCCACGACGTCGTTGGGCGGCTCGAGAGTCTCGAGGATCGAATCGCCAGGGAGCTGGCGGAACGCGGGACCTCGTCGAAGCGGAGCGCGCCCGCGGACCAGCATGCGGCGCGCGCGATCGACGCGCGGACGCCGCGTGCCCTCGAATCGGTCGCCGATCCCATCGCGCGCGAGGATGCCGGAGGGCGCCGCGAGCGCCAGGCGCTTCAGGATGTCGTCGGACGGCTCGAAAGCCTGGAAGAGCGGATCGTGCGACAGCAGCCGGACCGGCGCGAGCCGGAAGCGCGGCCGGACGGTCGGGCGCCGAGGGCGGACGAAGGCGCCGATTCGATCGAGGCGCGGATCGACGAATTGTCGCGGCGCGTCGGGGCGTCCGACAGGAGCCGGGCGGCGTCTCGCCACCGGCCGCGAATCGACATCGACAGCGCGGTTTCCCAGATCACGCAGCGCCGGCGAGAGCTGGATGCAGGCGCGCCCGGCGTTCGCGGCTCGCGCAATTTCGCGATCGACGCCCCCGCCGAGCGCAAGGTCGACGCCGCGCCGGCGGCGCGCGACGGCGCCGGTGCGAGCGCGGCGCAGGACGGCGTCGCGAGCGGGCTGCAGATCGAGATGCGCAAGCTCGGGCAGCGACTCGACGACCTCCGACGGGAACAGAGCGAGAGGCGCGAGACGCCCGCGGCGGGCGTCGAGGCCCTGCGCGACGATCTCGCGGCGATGTCGCGCAGTCTCGCCGATCTCGCCCCGCGCAATGCGGTGCTGGCGCTCGAGGGTGCGATCCGCGATCTCAGCCAGCGGGTGGTGGCTTCCCGCGAAAGCGGCGCGCGAGAAGCCCTGCTGGGGCCGGTCGAGGAACTCGTCGACGCGCTGCGCGATTCCCTGCGCGCCCATGATCCGCGCGAGGCCGTCCAGGGACTTCGGCGCGAGATCGGCGCCATCGGGGCGAAACTCGACGGCCTTGCGGAGACGAGCGTCGACCCCAGGATTTTCGAGCCCATCCTGCGCCAGATCGAGGAGACGCGCAGTCTGCTCTCCGCGCTCGCCCAAAGGCCGATGCCGCTGGAGCGGCTCGAGCGGCAGATCGGCGAACTGGCTGACCGGGTGGAAAATCTCGCGGCGAGCCCGGCGCCGCACGCCGAATCCGCGCGGCTGCTCGCCTCTCTCGACGAAGCGCGCGCGCAGGTCGAGCGTTCGACCTCCGCCACGGCGCTGAATTCGATCGAGGCGAGACTCGAAGAGATCGCATCGAGAATCGATCAGGCGCTGCAGCGTCCGCTCGCCGCTTCCGTGATCAATCCGCGCGCGCTCGAGGATCTGTCGCTCCGAATCGACGGCGTGCGCCAGGCGATCGAGGCTCATCACTCCTCGCCGACCGGCGCGCCGTCCGACACGAGCCTGCTGGAGCGGGCGATGCGCGAGATCAGCGCCAAACTCGACAGGCCGGTGACGGCGTCGATCGACGCGAACGCTTTCGAGGGCCTGTTCCACGATCTCGGCGATCGCATCGACCAGCGCGCCGCCCCCGTCGTCGACACCGCTCCGCTTGAAAAGGCGCTGCGCAGGCTGGAGGCGCAGCCGCCCGGACCCGATACGGCGCATCTGGAACAATTGATGCACGAGATCAGCGCCAAGCTCGATCGGCCGGTGACTGCGGCGATCGACGCGCATGCGTTCGAAGACCTGTTTCACGATCTGGGCGCGCGAATCGACGGTCGCCCCGCCTCCGTCGACCCGCGCCGCGGCGAGTCCGAAACCGCCCAACTGGAACAGCTGATGCGCGAGATCAGCGCCAAGCTGGACAGGCCGGTGACGGCGGCGATCGACGCGAGCGCGCTTGAAGACCTGTTCCATGATCTGGCTGCACGCATCGACAAACGGCCCGCGGTCGTCGATACGGCGCCGTTCGAACAGGCGCTGCGCAAGCTCGGCGACCGGAGCTCCCCGGCAGACACGGGTCCGCTCGAAGACCTGATGCGCGACATCAGCGCCAAGCTCGACCGGGCTTCGCAGCCGGCGGTGGACGCCAGCGCCATCGAGACCATGATCCAGGAAATCGGCGCGCGCATTGACCGGCGGCCCGAGATCGTCGTCGACACCCGCAATTTCGAACAGAGCCTCGCCGCGATCCACGACAAGATCGAGCAGAGCGCCCTGCCGCGCTCGGCCGTAGAGGGGATCGAGCACGCCCTCGAATCGCTCGCCGGCCAGATCGCCGCGCGGGCCGGCGGGCGCGAGGGCGGACCAGTCGAGGCGATGCTCGCCGAATTGCTCGCGCGGCTCGACGATATCAGGCAGGCGTTGCGCAATTCTCCGGCGCCGGCGCTCGCCGCGAAGGACGACGACCTCTTTGCCCGCGACCTCGCCGCGCTCCGCACGGACCAGACCAACGCCGACCGCCGGCTGCAGTCGACGCTCGGCGGGGTGCATGACGTGCTGGAGACGCTGGTCGACCGAATCGGGCGGATCGAGGACGATGTCGCGCGCGCCGGACCGGCGCCGCAGGAGCGGAACGGCGCCGCTCAGTCCGCGGCCCGCGATCGCGATGACGGCGCCGCATCTGCGGCGGCCGCGTTCAACGCAATGGATTCGACGATCCGCGATGCGCCGCCGTCCAGCCGGCCCACGCTGGAGCAACGCGCCGAAAGAGCGCCGCTGACTTCGCCGTCGCACGCCGCCGCGACGCCCATGCGTTCGATCGACGGCTCGGAATTCCTGATCGAGCCAGGCGCCGGCGCGCCGTTGCGCGCTTCCGCGGGCGACGCGATCGCCGGCGCGAATCCGAAGGCCGCGATCAACGCCCACATCGCGGCGGCGCGCCGCGCCGCTCAGGCCGCGCTCGCCGAGGAGGCGAACAACATTCTCAAAGACGGCGCCAAGCCCGCGCGGGACGCGTCGGCGGGGCCTGGCGGCGTTGGGAAGGCGAGGGCGTTCCTCGCCACCCGTCGCCGTCCGATCCTGCTCGGCGTCGCCCTCGTCGCCCTGCTGGCGATTGTCGTCGTCGAACTTGGCGTCTGGCGCCAGCCCAGCATGCAGAAGTCCGACAATCCCCCCGTCGCCGCGCCCAGGCTGGCGGCCGCGGAATCCACCGCAGACTCGGGCGCACGTCCGGCGCCGGCCAAGACCGAGGCGCGGGCGCTCGACATGACGCCGACCGGCGCCGTCACCGCGCCGACCGCCGGCGGTCCGACGACCAGGTTCCTGTCTCCCGCCCCCGCGGATATGATCGCCACGATCCCGGCCGCCGCCCCCAAGGGACTGCGCGACGCGGCCGCCGCCGGCGACCCGGCGGCGCAGTTCGAACTCGCCAGCCGGCTCGCCGAGGGTCGCGGTCTGCCGCGCGATCCGCGTGCCGCGTTTTCGTGGTTCGACCGGGCTGCGGCGCAGGGCCTGGCGCCGGCGCAGTACAGGCTGGGGTCGCTCTACGACAAGGGCATCGGGGTGACCCGCGACCCGGTCGCGGCGCGAACCTGGTACGGCAAGGCCGCCGACGCCGGCAACGCGCGCGCCATGCACAATCTGGCGGTGCTGATCGCCGAAGGCGGCGGCGCCAAGCCGGATTATTCGCAGGCGGCCGGCTGGTTCCACAAGGCGGGCCAACTGGGCGTCAAGGACAGCCAGTTCAATCTGGCGATCCTCTATGCGCGCGGCATGGGGGTGGGCCAGGATCTCGGTCAGGCCTGGCTATGGTTCTCGCTGGCCGCGCAGCAGGGCGACGCCGATGCGGCCAAGAAGCGCGACGAGGTCGCCGCCAAGATGGACGCCAAGGCGATCGCGGCCGCGACCGCCGCGCTCGCCACATTCCACGTGAGCCAGCCCGCGGCCTCGGCCAACGACGTCCCGTCGCCGCCCGGAGGCTGGGACGCGCTGAGGAGTCCCGCTCCGCAGTCGACGAGCCAGCCGGCCGCCGCTTCCGTCGCGCCGATCTGAAAGGCGCGAGGCGGACGGAGCCCGTTCGGCGCGTCGGCGATCCCTCCGAGCCGCCACCGTCTCGACTTGCGCGTCGGCGACGCTTATGAAACGGCGTCCCTGCGATGAGATTTTTCGAATTTGGCGTCCTGTCATCAGAGGATCGAATGCCGCCCGCTCCGGATGGCCACGACGCCATGAGCGACTCCCCGGCCGATCGGGCGGGGCCGCTCGTGCGACTCCGCCTGATCGGCACCAGCGACCTCCACGCCAATGTCTTCCCCTACGACTATTACCGCGACCGGCCCGACGACCGGGTCGGCCTTGCTCGCACCGCGGGGCTCATCGCGCAGGCGCGCGCCGAGGCCGGGAATACGCTGCTGCTCGACAATGGCGACATCATCCAGGGGACGCCGCTCGGCGATTATGTCGCGCTGTCCAAGGGATTGGCTGATGGCGACGTCCATCCGATGATAGCGGCGATGAACGTGCTCGGCTACGCCGCCTGCACGCTGGGCAATCACGAGTTCAACTACGGCCTCGATTTCCTCGACGCCGCGCTCGCGGGCGCCAATTTCCCCGCCGTTTGCTGCAACGTCTTCAGGCCGGACGGGTCGTTCTACGTTCGGCCGTGGCTGGTTGTGGAGCGCGTATTTCTGGACTCGACGGGCGCGGGACAGGCGTTGCGCATCGGCGTCATCGGCTTCACGCCGCCGCAGATCATGCAATGGGACCAGAGCCGTCTCGCCGGTCTCGTGACGACCGTCGGGATCGCGGAATCCGCCGAACTCTATCTCCCGCAGTTGCGCGCGCGCGTCGATATCGTCGTTGCCCTGTGCCACTCCGGCATTTCGCGCAAGAGTCCGCCGCAGCCCGCCGAGGAGAACGCCGCGCTCGCGCTCGCCCGCGTTCCCGGCATCGACGCGCTGTTTCTCGGTCACCAGCACATGTTGCTGCCTGGCCCGGACTTCGCGGCCGTCGGCGGCGTCGATGCGATCGCGGGCGCTCTGTCCGGCGTTCCGGCCTTCATGCCCGGGCTCTGGGGCAGCCATCTCGGCCTCATCGACCTCACGCTCGCGCGCCGCGCTTCGCGCTGGCGGGTCGTCGCCGCCGATGTGGAGGCGCGGCCGATCTATGCACGGCAGGACCGGGTCGTCACGCCGCTCGTCGGCGCCGACCCTGGGGTTCTGGCCGCGGCCCGTCAGGCCCATGAGGAGACGTTGGCCTATGTCCGCTCGCCCGTCGGCGCGATCGCCTCGCCGATCCAGTCGTATTTCGCGCTCGTCGCCGACGACCCATCGGTCCAGATCGTCAATGCCGCGCAGAGCTGGTACGTTAGGCGCCTCGCCGCGACCATGCCGGCGCTCGCCGGCCTGCCCGTTCTTTCGGCGGCAGCCCCCTTCAAATGCGGCGGCCGCGGTGGCCCCGACTATTATACCGACGTCAAGGCGGGCGCGATCGCGATCAAGGACATCGCGGACATCTATCTCTATCCCAACGCCCTGCGCGCGGTGAAGATCGACGGCGCGACCCTGCGCGAATGGCTGGAGCGTTCGGCCGCCATCTTCCGGCGTATCGATACGGCCGCGACCGGCGAGCAGCCGCTCATCGACCCGGCCTCCGCATGCTACCACTTCGACGTGATCGACGGCGTGACCTATGCGATCGACGTGACGCAGCCGTCCCGCTACGATTCCGAAGGGGCCCTCGTCGCGCCGGAGGCGCGTCGCATCCGCGATCTCCGTTTCGAGGGCGCGCCGATCGACGAGGCGCGGGAGTTCATCGTCGTCACCAACAATTATCGCGCGAGCGGCGGCGGGCAGTTCCCAGGTTGCGACGGATCGACCGTCGTTGTCGAAGCGCCGGACACGAATCGGGAAGCTCTGGTGCGCTACATCGTCGAGACTCGCCACGTCGAGCCGAAGGCGGACGGCAATTGGCGCTTCGCGCCGTGGCCAGCCGCCGTTGTGGCGACGTTCGTGACTTCGCCCGCCGCCGATCCCGACGCTGCGCCGGCCGGCGTCAGGCTGACCGCGCTCGGCGATGCGCCCGGCGGCTTCGTCAAATATCGGCTCGAGCTCGAATAACGGGAGCAGGCCTACCCGCGTCTCCGGCCGTCCATTCCGGCCGCAGCAACGCCATCACGAGTTCGTCGCGGTTCGCGCCGTCGAAAAGGGCGCTGCCGCGCGAAACACCCTCCGGTTTGAAGCCGACCCGCTCGTACAGGCGCCGGGCGCGCGCGTTGTCCGGAAACACGCCGAGCGAGAGGCGCCAGGCGTTGGTCCCCTCGAACACGGCCGCCGCGACCGCACGCAGAAACGGGCCGCCGAGCCCATCGCCGGGCCGCGTAACCGCGAAGCGCTTGAGATGGACGACCTGTTCAGGCGCGGCCCAATCGCGCAGGATGGCGAAGCCGATCCGCTCGCGGTTGCGCAGGCCGATGAAATAGGCGAGGCGCGGGTCGCTGAGGGCGGCGCGATGCCAGCCGGCCTCCGACCTCCCGAGCGTGTCTTCGTAGCCCGCAATTCGCTCGGTCGCCATGATGAACGGGATTTCGTCGGGCGTCGGACGAAGCAGTTGCACCGGCGCGGGGTTCAAGGACGCCTCCCTTCGCGGCGCCGGCCGGCGCGGCGCTCCGGCGCCCAGCCTAGACCAGGATCGGCCGTAGGGGGAGGCGCTCGCGGGCCCCTGAATCGGCGTGCGCGCGCCGGCCGTATAGGTATTTTCCCTGACTATCTGGCTCCAGACAGATCCACTAGAAATTTATGGCGGAACCGCGCTGAGATTGCGGCCGCGGTCTGGGGACGAAACGCCGATCGCGCGGCGGGACGGGAATTGGTCGCGTCCCGCCGCGTCGATAGCGTGCGGGTCGACGCCCGGCGGCCCCCCGGCGATCTTCCGGTGCCGACGGCGCCGCCGGACCGGCGGGGGTCGAGCCGGGTCCGTCGCGCAGCCCTCAGACCGCCGGGCGCAGGGCCGCGCCGTGCAGCCTCGGCATGATCTGGGTCGCCAAAGTGTGGCGGGCCGCCTTCTGCGCCCTGCGCAATTCGGCGAGCGCCACGCGTTCGCGATCGGCGTCGTCGGACGGCGGGATCTCCATCGCGCGGCGGCAGGCCGTGACGAAACCGTCGAGGCCGAAAACGCCCGACGTGTTGATGAGCCCATGCGCTTCCCGCCGCGCTTCGACGAAGTTCGACGCGAACGCCTCGGTGAGGCTGACGAGGAATTTGTCGGCGATCCGCCCCGCCTTCTCGGCTCCGACGACGAGGACGAATTCCTCGAGCCTGACCCTGTCGAACGCCGGCGCGTGAGACGGCGCGCGCGGCTTGGCGGCGTCCGTCCTCGGCAGCCAGCGCAGGATGTTGTTGTAGAGCTTGGCGCGCTCGATCGGCTTGCCGACATGATCGTTCATCCCCGCGTCCAGGAATGAGCGCACCTGCTGCGGCAGGACATTGCCCGACATGGCGATGATCGGGATGTCCCGGATCGGCGGCGGCAGCGCGCGGATTCGCTTCGTGGCGGCGACGCCGTCCATCACCGGCATCTGGATGTCCATCAGGATGAGATCGTAGGGCTTGCCGCCCAGCATCTGGATCGCTTCGAGTCCGCTGCTGACGCAATCCACGACATAGCCGTTGTCCTCGAGGTAGGCCTCCACGATCTCGAGATTGGTCTCGATATCGTCGATGACGAGGATTCGCGCCTTGTGGCTCGCGGGATCGCGCGACTGCGCCGTGGCGTCCTGCTGTGGCGCGGGTTCCGGAGCCCGCGGCATCGATGCGGTAAACCAGAAGGTCGAGCCCTTGCCGACCTCGCTGACGATCCCGATCTCGCCATCCATCAACTCGACGAGCCGCTTGCAGATCGCCAGTCCGAGGCCCGTGCCGCCGTGCCGGCGACTCACCGAACTGTTCGCCTGGGAAAACATCTTGAACAGCCGATCCTGCTGCTCGGCGGTGACGCCGACGCCGGTGTCAACGACGGAAAAGCGAATCCTCTCCCTGCCGTCCGCTTCGGTTTGCGGTTTAACCTCGACCGTGATCGAGCCCGCCTCGGTGAACTTGACCGCGTTGTTGAGCAGATTGAGCAGGACCTGGCGCAACCGCGCGTGGTCGCCCACGACCCATTCGGGCACGCCAGAATCGACGGCGCAGCTCAGGACGAGCTTGTTAGCCGCGGCAGTCGGCCGGACGATCTCGACGGTATCGGCGATCAGGGCCGCCGGCGAGAAGGGGCTGTTGTCGAGATCGAGCTTGCCGGCCTCGACCTTCGAGAAGTCGAGAATGTCGTTGACGACCGCCAGCAGCGCGGCGTTGGCCGCCCGCACCAGACCGGCGTAGCGACGCTGCTTGGGGGTCAGTTCGGTCGTGTTCGACAGGAGATCGACGAAGCCGCTGATGCTGTTCAGCGGGGTGCGGATCTCGTGACTCATCATGGCGAGAAAGTCCGTCTTGGCGCGGTTGGCGCGCTCCGCATCCAGTCGCATCTGGTTTGCCTCTTCGGTCGCCTTGCGCAGCGTTTCCTCGGTCAGCTTTCGCTTGGTCACGTCGCGCGCCACCTTGGAGGCGCCGACGATTTGTCCGGCGGCGTCGCGCAGCGGCGAAACCGTCAGCGAAATGGCGATCGGCCGGCCATCCCTGGC
>JBEKEI010000116.1:0-16204 GCA_050013915.1 Roseiarcus sp. | reverse complement strand
AGGAGGGTTCATGTCGGATCAAGTGCAGCGCGCCTATTCGACGGCGTTCAAAGAGAGCGTGGTGTTACGGATCGAGGCTGGGGAGCGGCTTGCGGCTCTGGCCGCGGCGCTGGGCATCCGGCGCAAGCTGCTTTACGAATGGCGCGACGCCTATCGCGAGCTGGGGGTCGCCGGTTTGAACCGCGCCGCCGATCAGGTAATTGCTTGATATTGCTGGCTATATGGAGATGTGTGGCCACCCCGGGGCTTCGCGGGGGAGCAAGCGGGGCGGCCGTCCCGCCATTGAACCGGCCGCCATTTTGTGCAAGGTGCCGCGCAACGGCCGTGCGCGGCCGAACCCGAGGGAGCGCCGCATCATGTCGTCCATACTTTATCAGGCCACTGTGCCGGTGTTCGAACGGGCGCTCGGCGCGCTCGAGGCTATTCTCGCCAAGGCGAGCGCCTATGCGGCCGAGCGCAAGATCGACCCTGCGGTGCTGCTCGCCTCCCGGCTGCGGGCCGACATGCTGCCGCTGGTGCGCCAGACCCTGATCGCCTGCGACCACGCCAAATTCATGGCCGCGCGGCTCGCCGGGGTCGAGGCGCCGAAGTTCGACGACACCGAGACGACGTTCGAGGAGATCGGCGCGCGCATCCGCAAGACGCTCGAATTCTTGCGCGGCGTCAGCCCGGAGGCGATCGAGGCCGGCGCGACCCGCGAGGTCGTATTCCCGCTCGGGCCGAACCGGATGAAGATGAAGGGGGCGGACTACGTCTTCCACTTCGCCATGCCGAACTTCTATTTCCACCTGACCACCGCCTACGACATCCTGCGCTTCAACGGCGTCGAGGTTGGCAAGCGCGATTTCCTCGGCGCGGTCGTCGGCATCGCGCCGGCCTGATTCGGTCCTGAAGGGGTGAAACGATGGACATCAAGCGCATCGGCGTCGGCCCGCGCATGTCGCAGGCGGTCGTCCACGGCGACACGGTCTATGTCGCGGGGACGGTGGCCGACAAGGCCGCCGGCGGCAGCGTCGGCGACCAGACCCGCGAGATTCTCGCCATTCTCGACGGCGTGCTCGCCAAGGCCGGAACCGACAAGACGAAGATCCTGTCGGCCTCGATCTGGCTCACCGACATCGCGACCTTCGCCGAGATGAACGCGGTCTGGGACGCCTGGGTCGCACCGGGCCATACGCCCGCGCGGGCGACCGTCGAGGCGCGGCTCGCCGCCGCGCCCTACCGCGTCGAAATCGCCTGCGTCGCGGCGAAGTAGCCCACGAAGGGAATTGCGGTGGATCATCGCTCCGGCCATGTCTTCGAGCGCTTCGCGACGCCCGCGCATGCGGTCGATCGGCTTGAGGAGCTCTATGCCGAGGCGACCTCGGCGCTGCGCGAAGCGGTCGAGCGGTTCCTGACCGACGGCGTCCCGCCGCCGCGTGACATAAGGGCGAAATTCCGCTACCCGCAATTGCGCGTCACCTACGAGCCCGAAGGCGTGCCGCCGTCGAACCAGCGCGCATTCGCCAAATTCACCGAGGCGGGCGTCTATACGACGACGGTCACCCAGCCCGCCGCATTTCGCGCCTATCTGCTCGAGCAGCTGGGTCCGCTGGTCACCGAATTCGGCGCGCGGCTCGAAGTCGGCGTCGGCGGACAGGAAATTCCCTATCCCTATGTCTTCGAGACGGGCGACGAACTGGGCCGCGGCGGCGCCTCGGCGGCGGAGCTCGCGCGGTTCTTTCCGGTGCCGCTGCTCGCCGTCGTCGGCGACGAGATCGCCGACGGCGCCTTCGAGATCAAGTTCGGCGCGCCGCGCCCGCTCGCGCTGTTCGACGCGGTGCGGGTCGACTATTCGCTGCGTCGGCTCGTCCACTACACCGGGTCCGACTGGCGGGCGATGCAGCCCTGGGCGCTGCTGACCAATTATCACCGCTATGTCGACCAGTTCGTGCGCTGGGGCGTGGGGCAGCTGCGGGCGGGCGTCGGCGTCGACCGGCTCGTGCTGCCGGGCAATGTCGTCATCGACGCCGGCCTCAGCGAGGCGGAAGCCGACGCTCGCATCGCCGGCGTCGTCTGGCACAAGTACCAGATGCCCGCCTATCACGTGGTGCGCTCGGACGGTCGCGGCGTCAGCCTCGTCAACATCGGCGTCGGCCCCGCCAACGCGAAGAACATCACCGACCACATTGCGGTGCTGCGTCCCCATTGCTGGCTGATGGTCGGCCATTGCGCCGGGCTGCGCCAGTCGCAGCTGATCGGCGACTATGTGCTCGCGCACGGCTACCTGCGCCAGGACCACATTCTCGACGACGCGGTGCCGCTCGACATGCCGATCCCGGCGCTCGCCGAAGTGCAGGTCGCGCTGCAGGAGGCGGTCGAGCGGGTCACCGGCGACCGCGGCGAGGCGCTGAAGCGGCGCCTGCGCACCGGGACGGTGGTCACCAACGACGACCGCAACTGGGAGTTGCGCTGGACCCAGGAGCGCCGGCGGATCAACCTGTCGCGCGCGGTCGCGGTCGACATGGAATCGGGCACGATCGCGACCCAGGGATTCCGCATGCGCGTGCCCTACGGCACGCTGCTGTGCGTCTCCGACAAGCCGCTGCACGGCGAGATCAAGCTGCCGGGCGCCGCCAATGCGTTCTACGAACGGGCGATCGGCGAGCATCTGCAGATCGGCATCGCCGCGCTCGAACTGCTGCAGAGCCGGCGCGACACGCTCCATTCGCGCAAGCTGCGCAGCTTCGACGAGCCGCCGTTCCGGTGAGGGCTATCCCTCCATGAACACCGGGATGATCGAGGCGACCAGCAGCAGCGCCATCGCGACGTTGAACGGGCGGACGTAGCGCGGATCGGCGAGAACGCGCCGCATCGCCGTTCCGAACGACGCCCAGAGCGCGATGCACGGGATCGTGACGACGCCGAACACCGCGGCGACGATGAGCACCGAGCGCGTGTAGTCGGCCGACACCGCATAGGCGGTGAGCGCGCTGACCGCCATAACCCAGGCCTTGGGGTTGATCCACTGGAACGCCGCGGCGGCGAGGAAGCCGAGCGGCCTGCCACGATAGTCCGCCTCGCCGGCGGGGCCGGCGCGCGCAATGGCGACGGCGAGCCACAGCATGTAGGCGGCGCCGAGCCAGCGCATGGCGGGCAGGAGCGCGGGAAAGCGCGAGAAGACGGCGTCGAGGCCGATGCCGACGAGCGCGACCATCAGGGCGAAGCCGAGATCGATCCCGAGCATGTGCGGAATCGTCCGGCGAAAGCCGAAATTCACACCGGACGCGAGCAGCATGAGGTTGTTCGGCCCCGGCGTGATCGCCGCCACGAAGCAGAAGACCGCGAGCGCATAGAGCATCTCGAACCGCATCGACCCCAGCCGCCTCACTCGTCGCCGCAGGGCGCCGACATAAACCATCGGCCCCGATTTGGCGAATTCAGCGCTTGGGTCCGCGGCCGGCGTGGCATCCCTGGGGCGACATCGTTCGAGCCGGAAACAGCCGATCGCCATTCCGCGAGCCGAGGCTGGATCGCCTCGCCGCTTCGCGCCCCCGGCAACGAGGAGCCCGAGATCTGCCCGGCGCTTCCGCCGCCCTAATGAATCTGCGACGGGGCGTCGTCGCCGCGCGCGAGCTCCATCTGGGTGATCGCCACCAGCATGTCGGCGCGCGCCTTGAGGTCGGCGGCTTCCAGCAACGCCTGCTTTTCCCTGGGGCCATAGGGGCTCAGCATCGAAAGGCCGTTGACGAGCGCCTCGTTGGAGGCCTGCTTGATGTCATTCCAGTCGACCTCGAACTTCCGCGCCTCGGCGAATTTCCGCAGGGCGCTCAGCAGGCCCGGTCGATCGACCGCGCTCTCGCCCTCGCCCTCACGGAAATCCTGGGCGAAGCCGGTGAAGTCGACGTGCGCCTCGCGGTACGGCCGCGTCGTCGTGGCCTCGCCGATCACCCGGAAGCGGGCCACGCCGGTGAGGGTGATGAAACAGCGGCCGTCGCCGGTCTCGGCGAACTGCGTGATCCGCCCGACGCAGCCGACCGAGCACAGCGCCGGCCACGGTCCGGCGGCCTCCTCGCGCTCGCTCGGCTGGATCATCCCGATCAGCCGCTCGCCCGAAAGCGCGTCGTCGACCATCGCGAGATAGCGCGGTTCGAAAATGCTGAGCGGCAGCGGCCTGCGCGGCAACAGCAGCGCCTCGACGAGCGGGAACACGGGGATCACCGCCGGGAGGTCCGATGGGCTCTCGTAGGCGCGGTAAAGTTTCATCTTTTCATCGACCTCCGGGAAGGCGCCGCGAAATTCGCGCGCGGACTCCTGTTCGGCGTCCCCGTTTCCGTTATGGCCCGTCACGGAACAGTTCCAGGCCGTGCGCCCCCGCGCTAGAAAATCAGCGCCGAAAGTTTGCGGCGCGCCGTCACGGCGGCGGGGTCCATCAGGCCCCAGGCTTCAAAGAACTGGACGAGCTGCTTGCGGGCGGCGTCCTCGTTCCATCCGCGGTCGCGCTTGATGATCTCGAGCAACCGGTCGGCTGCCGCGTCGCGTTCGCCGCGCGCGTTGAGCGCGACCGCGAGGTCGAATCGGGCCTGGTTGTCGGCGGGGTTGTCGAGGACCGTCTTCTCGAGGGCGCCGACGTCGCCGAGCGCGGAAGCCTGTTCGGCGAGATCGACGGCGGCGGTCACCGCCGCGATCGCGGGATCGAGCTCCTTGCCGGGAGCTGGCGGCGGGGCGAGCGACAGCACTCCGCGCGCCTGTTCGAGATCGCCTGCGTCGACATGCAGCTTGGCCAGCCCGGCGATCGCCCTCACATTGGCCTCGTCCTCGGTCAGGACGCGCGAATAGAGCGCTGCCGCACCGGCGGCGTCGCCCGCCGCGGCTGCGGCCTGCGCCTGCGCCACCAGTTCGTCGGCGCCGGCGGTCAAGGGACCGACGAGGCGCTCGATGAAGCCGCGCACCTGCCCCTCCGGCAGAGCGCCCATGAAGCCATCGATCGGCTGGCCCTTGTCGAACGCGATGACGGCCGGGATCGACTGGATGCCGAGCTGGCCGGCGACCTGGGGATGCTCGTCGATGTTCATTTTGACGAGCCTGACCTTGCCGCCGGAGTCGGCGACCGCCTTCTCCAGCGCCGGCGCCAATTGCTTGCACGGGCCGCACCACGGCGCCCAGAAATCAACCAGCACCGGCTGGCGCGCCGAAGCGGCGATGACCTCTTGCCCGAACGAGGCCGTCGTCACGTCCTTGACCGCCGAAGCGGTCACCCCGCCCGCGCTGCTGCCGATCGCCATCACGCCGTCTCCTTCGTTCCGGTTTCGCCTTCTATAGGGGAAGATGGGGCGGCGCACAGTCCAGCGCAATATGCCGCCCCGGGGCCGGAACTTCGAGGTTGCGATCGGCGTTCGCGTTCAATCCGAGGGAAAAGCCATGGCTCGCGGCGATAAATCGAAATATACAGAGAAACAGGACCGCAAGGCCGAGCACATCGTCGCGAGCTACGAAAAACGCGGCGTGCCGGAAAAGGAAGCGGAGCGACGAGCTTGGGCGACGGTCAACAAGGACGATGGCGGCGGCCGTAAGTCGGGCTCCGGCCGCGGCATACGAACCGGCGATCCCGCCGCGCATCGCGGCGGCAAGCTCGGCGGGGCTGCGGCGGCGGCCCGCCCCGGGGCGTCGCGCTCGGCGTCGGCGAAGAGGGCCGCGGCGACGCGCAACAGCCGGCGCAACGCCGTCGAGCGAGGCGTCCCGGGGTCCGGCTGCGGGCCCCGGAGCGGCGCAGAGGACGGACAGGGGGCATCGTGATCACGCTCGTCATCGGAATCCTCATCACCATCGTGGTCGGCGCGATCTGCTTCTGGGCGATCGACCGCTTCTGCCCCGACGCGCGGCTCGCGCAACTGCTAAAGCTGCTCGTCGTGCTCGTCTGCCTGGGGTCGATCGTCAACCGGGTTCTGCCACTGATGGGCTATTCCTCGTTCCCGTGAGCCCCGGCCCCGACGCCGCCCTCAAGAACGCCGGAAGCGCCGGAGCGCGACCGCGGGCTCGAGAGTCAGCTCCGGGCCGCGGCCGGCGAACCGGTCATTCCGCGGCCGCGAGCGTCCGCCTCTCGGCATCGATCAGCTGTCCAAGCTGGTGGCGGAACCGCAGCGGGCCGGCGTCGATCCTGAGATTGAGGTTGGGCGTGCGCCTGTTCGCCATGCCCTTCTGCACCGCGTTGAGGACGAGCCGATCCTCTTCGAAAGCGCCGCGAACGGAAACCGCGAAGCGCCGGGAAACCTCGGCGTCGTCGGGCGCGAAGTTTCGCATCTGAAACCAGTAGTATCTGGTCTGAGCCGCGTCGACCGGCGTCATGAAATTGTAGCTGTCCATCCGGAAGACGTCGTCGCGATGCGGTCGGCCCTCGCCGCCGCTGCCAGCGGGTGCGATGATCGCGCGCGCGAGCGCATGGCAGGGATAGCGGACTTCGTAATGCTGCTTGCGATCGCAGCGGCCGCTGAACCCGAGGAACGGCGCATAGAAGGGCGCCGGCTCGACGTCCATCATCCAGCGCCAGACCGTGACGCCGTGCGGGTCGATCGTCGTCTCGAGCGGGGTCTCGGCGCAGGCGGCGCTGCCGAACGAGCTCTGATGGACCCAGGCGACGTGGGAGGGATCGAGCAGGTTGTCGGTCATGTAGAGGTAGTTGCAGTCGAGCGTCATCGAATCCCCGCGATTCACCCCCCAGGCCGGGTCGCCCCAGTGATCGACGGCGAATATTTCGGCCGGGTCGGCGCCCGCTGCCTCGCCCATCCAAATCCACACGAGCCCGTAGCGCTCCGCGACCGGGTAGGACCTCACCCGCGCGACATGCGGAATCCGTTCCGCGCCCGGGACGCGCGTGCAGCCGCCGGCGCAATCGAAGGTCAGGCCGTGATAGCCGCATTCGACCTCGTCGCCCTTGAGGCGTCCCATCGAGAGCGGCAGCTTGCGGTGCGGACAGGCGTCCTCGAGCGCCGCCGGCGCACCGTCGTTCTTGCGGTAGAGCACGACGTTCTCGTTGAGGAGCGTCACCGGCTTCAGGTCGCGACCGACCTCGTGATCCCATGCCGCGACATACCATGCGTTGCGCATGAACATGACCGATCCTCCAACGGCGAAAGACGCCCCGCCGGCCAATCCGGCGGCCTGCGGTCGCCCTGCGCCGACGCATGCTGCGCCCGGTCGGGCGTCGCTGGCAAGCCCGGACCGGCGCCGCCCTCGCCTCGACCGAGCGCGGCGACTTCTGTCTCGATTCAGGGAACTTCGAGCGTCGCGAGGCGCTGCGGCGCGCGCATGATGATACTCCCCGCCTTGCGCCGGCGTTCGTTCAAGCCGGCTATGGCGAGCCGGGTGGGCGCCACGATCATCGTGATGCGCGAGCAGGCATATTGGGCCGAGCATTCATGCTCGAACGGAATGCGCGCGCCGGGCGGCCGTCCGGCCGAGAGGATGCGCCGATCCATGTCGGCGAGGATACGCCCGCGCATCGAGGGCGTCGCCGCCGCGCGCCTCGCTGGCGGCGAAGCGGCCATGGGACCGGCCGCGCTCAAATCAGCATCGCCGCGCCGCGATCCAGATAGGTGTCGAGGAACTGATCGATGCGCGGATGCCGGGGCTTGCGGAAGACCTCTTGGGGCGGGCCGGCGAGCAGCAGGCGGCCCTTGTCGAGAAAGGCGACCTTGCGGCCGATCGAGGCGGCGAAGCCGATCTCGTGAGTGACGATCACCATCGTCATGCCGTCCGCCGCCAGCGCGCGCATCACGTTGAGCACCTCGCCGGTAAGTTCGGGATCGAGCGAGGCGGTCGCCTCGTCGAACAGCATGATACTCGGCTCCATGGCCAGGGCGCGGGCGATCGCGACGCGCTGCTGCTGGCCGCCCGAAAGCTGAGCGGGATAGTGATGCGCGCGATTCTCGAGCCCGATCTTGCGCAACTGGACCATCGCGCGCTCCTCGGCCTCGGCCCGGGAAAGGCGGCGCACCGTCTTCAGCGCCTCGCTGACGTTGCCGAGCGCCGTCATGTGCGGCCAGAGATTGAACTGCTGGAACACCATGCCGATCTGCGCCCGGACGGCGCGGATGCGCGCCGCCGGCAGTCGCGTGCGCCGGCCCGCCGCGTCCTCGGCGAAGCCGAGCGGTTCGCCATGGACCTCGATCGTCCCGGAATTGGCCTCCTCGAGGAAGGCGAGGCAGCGCAGGAAGGTGCTCTTGCCCGAGCCCGAGGGGCCGATCACGCAGGTCGCCTCGCCCTGCGCGACGTCGAGGTCGACGCCGTGCAGCACTTCGGTCGGGCCGAACCTCTTGGCGAGCCGCCGCACCACGATCGCCGATTGGGTCATGACGCGGCGAATTTCAACCGGGAGAGCCGACGCTCGCCGAGGCGCCCGAGCCAGCCGCAGATCTCGACGAGGCCCCAGTAGAACAGCGCGAGCAGGAACAGCGATTCGACGAAAGCGTAGAATTCGGTGCCTATCGCGCTGATCGTCAGCGTCAACTCCGGCACGGTGATGACCGACATGACCGCGGTCTCCTTCATCAGGATCACCGCCATGTTGACCGAGGCGGGCAACACCAGCATCGTCATTTCCGGCAGCAGGATGCGGCGCACGATCTGGGCGCGGCCGAGCCCTACGCATTCGCCCGCCTCGACGTGGCCTCGGGGCACCGCCTCGAATCCGGACCGGAAGATCTCGCTGAAATAGGCCGCGCCATAGACCGAAAGACCCAGCACGCCCGCGGGGATCGCATCGAGCGACAGGCCCGCATAGGGCCCGCCAAAATAGAGCAGGAACAGCTGGATCAGGAACGGCGTGCCGCGGAACAACTCGACATAGGCGCCGAGCGCCCAACCGAGCCAACGCGGCCCGAACCGGCGGGCGACCGCCACTAGGAAGCCGAGCAGGCCAGCGCCGATCAGGCTGACGATCCAGACGGACACCGTGACGCCGAGCGCATGGAAAATCTCGGGCAGCTTTGCGGCGACAAGCGCGAAGTCGAAGCTCACGCGCGCCCCCACGAAAGGCGCCGCTCGGTCCATGTCCCCGCGGCGGCGAGCGCGCGGTTGATGATGAAATAGAGCAGGCCGGCGGCCGAGTAGAGCTGGATCGGCTTGTAGAGGCTGGTGTCGAGATCCTGCGCCATCCGCGTCAGCTCGACGACGCCGACGACCGAGACCAGCGAAGACGCCTTGAGGATCAGGATCGCTTCGTTGACGAGCGAGGGCAGGGTGAGCCGGAACGCGATCGGCGCGCGGATGCGCAGGAGTTGCTGGAAGGGCGTGAGGCCGAGCATTTCGGCCGCCTCGAGCAATCCACGCGGCACGCTGGCGAAGCCGCCGCGAAGATTTTCGGCCTGATAGGCGGCCGTGCACAGCGACAGCCCGACGATCGCAGCGACGACGCTGGGCACGTTGACCCCGAGCACTGGCAGCAGATTGTAGATCAGCAGCAGCTGGACGAGCAGCGGCACGCCGCGAAAGAAGCTGACGAACGTGCGCGCGGGAACGGCGAGCCACGGGTCGGAAGCGAGCCTGGCGGCGGAGACGCCCAATCCGACGCACAGGCCGATGACGATCGACACCCCGCTTATCGCGACCGTGTACAACGCGGCCTTGACGAGAAGCCCGAACAGAATGAGGGTCATTGGGGCGCCGCCTCGTCTGGCGGCGGGCGCTGGGCGCGCCCGCCGCCAAGCGGGATCAGAAGTTCGGCGTCGGCACGGAATCGGGCGTATCGAACGTGGTGCCGAACCACTTCTCCTGGATCTTCGCCATGCGGCCGTCCGTCTTGATCTTCAGCATTGCGCGGTCGACCGCGTCCATCAGGCTCGCATAGTCGGGGTCCTTCCGGCCGATGAAGCCGAAATAGCTCTTGGCGCCGAAGGTCGGCAGCACGACTTCGAACGTGTCGGGGCGCTGTTTGGCGACGAAGGCTATGTTGGGCAGCGAATTGCCGACCGCGACGATCCGTCCCGCGGCGAGATCCGCATAGGCTTCGTTGAAGCCGACATATTCGCGGGCGTCGACCTTGCCGGGCAGCGTGTCGCCATAGGCCTTGAGCTGGGCGAGCTGCGAGGTCGCCTTGCCGGCGCCGACGATCTTGCCGCCGATGTCCTCGGGCTTCGTCACCGACTTGTCGCCCTTGCGCTTCATCAGCGCCACGGTCGCCTCGGCGATCGGCGGCGAGAAGCGATAGTGCTCCATGCGCGCCTTGGTGATCGTGGCCGGACCGGCGACCATGTCGAACTTGCCCGCCTCGAGGCCCGGCAGCACGCCGTCCCACGGCAGCGTCACCCATTCGATCTTGACGCCGAGCTCCTTGCCGATCTCGTCGAACAGGTCGACGTTGAGGCCGACATGCGCGCCGGCGTCAATGTAGTCGAACGGCGCGAATTCGGTTTCCGTGCCAACCTTCATGATGCCGGCCGCCTTGACCTTGGCGAGCACGTCGTCCGCGAAGGCCGCGCCGCCGAACCCCGTCGCCAAGGCGGCGCCGATCATGATTGCGTAGAATCCGCGCCGGTTCATCGCTCGCTCCCCTGCTGCGCGTTCGGCGCCGGTCCTCCCGGCGCCGCGCGATCATCCTATTTGTCTATGCAAACCTGATGGCGTCGCGGCGCGGCTGTCAAGGCCATTCGCCGGCTCAGTCAGCGAGTAATTGCAGCATGGCGGCGCGAAAACGATCACCGATCGGCCGCCGGCCGACATGGGCGCCGTTGCGGACAACCGGCGCGCCGCGCGCATAGACGCAGTCGATGGCGCGCGCGCCCGAAAAGATCCAGCGGTCGAGAATTGCGTCGGCGTCCGGGCCGGTCCCGCCGGCCGCGTCGCTGCGAAACGTCACGATGTCGGCGTCCGCGCCGACGACGAATTCGGCGACCACAAGCCCGAGCGCGGCGGCGCCGCCGCGCCGGGCGGCGTCGAACAGCCCGCGGCCCGTGGACCCGCCGGGCCGCGCTAGCACGTTGCGCGCGCGGCGCATCAGCCGCTGGCCATATTCGAGCAGCCGCAACTCCTCCGCCACGCCGATCTGCACGTTCGAATCGGTCCCGACGCCGAAACCTCCGCCATGACCGAGAAAGGCCGGCGCATCGAAGACGCCGTCGCCGAGATTGGCCTCGGTGATCGGGCAGAGGCCGACCGTCGCACCGCTCGCGGCCAGACCCCGGGTCTCGTCCGCGGTCATGTGCGTGGCGTGGATGAGGCACCAGCGCGCGTCGACGGCGGCGTGATCGAGAAGCCAGGCGACCGGCGGCGCGCCCGACCAGGCGCGGCAGGCTTCGACCTCGGCGATCTGTTCGGCGGCATGGATGTGGATCGGACCGCGCCCGGCCATTGCGGCGACCGCCGCGAGTTCGTCGGGCGTCACCGCGCGCAGCGAATGGGGCGCCAGCCCGACTTCGGCGCCGCCGAGCGTGAGCGCAATGGCGCGCGCGCGCTCGACGAGGCGGGCGTAGCCATCGAGATCGCAGACGAACCGCCGCTGCGCCGCGCCGGGCGGCGCGCCGCCGAAGCCGGAATGGGCGTAGAACGCCGGCAGCAGAGTGAGGCCGATCCGCGTCGCCGCCGCCGCCGCCGCGATCCGCCCGGCCATTTCCGCTAGATCGTCGTAGGGCGCGCCGCCGGGCGTATGATGGAGATAGTGGAATTCGCCGACGCGCGTAAAGCCGGCCTCGAGCATTTCGACATAGGCCTGCGCCGCGATCGCTTCCATCTGGTCGGGGTTCATCGCGAGCGCGAACCGGTACATCGTCTCGCGCCAGCTCCAGAAATCGTCGTCGCCGGGGCCGCGCCGCTCCGCGAGGCCGGACATGGCGCGCTGGAAGGCGTGGCTGTGGACATTGGCGATTCCCGGCGCGCCGACCGCGTGTCGCTCGTCGCCCACCTTGGCCGCCACTCCCGCCTCGACGGCGGCGATCACCCCCGAATTCACCGTCAGGCGCACCCCGGTGCGCCACCCCTCGGACGTCAGCGCCCGGTCCAGATGCAACGTCCGCGTCGCTTCGCTCATCGCCCGCCCGTCCGCGCCGTCCCAGGCAGCCGCTGCGCGCGGCTTGATTTCATCCCTGTTATGTCTATGCATGAAACGGCGAGGCGGGCAAAATCGGCAGCGGTCGAACGCCATGGCGGCATCTCCGGCATCCGAGCGATCCTGCGATCGGCTGTGGCTTGACGCGCGGCTGGCGACGCTCGCGCCTGGCCGTCCCGGGCTCGGCGCCATCGAGCATGGCGCGCTCGCCGTGAAGGACGGCCGCATCGTCTTCGCAGGCGAGCAGGCGGAGCTGCCGCAGGCGCTGCGCGCGGCGGCGTCGACGGTCCGCTGCGAGGGGCGCTGGATCACGCCGGGCCTGATCGACTGTCACACGCACCTCGTCCACGCCGGCAACCGCGCGGGCGAATTCGAGGCGCGGCTGCGCGGCGCGACCTATGAGGAGATCGCGCGCGCCGGCGGCGGCATCGTCGCTTCGGTGCGGGCTCTGCGCGCAGCGAGCGAGGATGAACTCGTGCGCCAGTCCCTGCCGCGACTCGACGCGCTGATCGGCGAGGGCGTCACGACGATCGAGATCAAGTCGGGCTACGGGCTCGACCTGCCGAACGAGCGCAAGTCGCTGCGCGCCGCCGGACGGCTCGGCGCGGCGCGCGAAGTTTCGGTGCGCCGGACCTATCTCGGCGCGCATGCGCTGCCGCCCGAGGCCGAAGGCGACAGGACGGGGTATGTCCAGGCGATCGTCGGGGGGATCCTGCCGGCGCTCGCCGCCGAGGGGCTGGTCGATGCGGTCGACGGCTTCTGCGAAGGGATCGCCTTCTCCCCGCACGAGATCGCGCGGGTGTTCGACGCCGCGCGCGCGCTCGGCCTGCCGGTGAAGCTGCACGCCGATCAACTGTCCAACCTGAACGGCGCGGCGCTCGCCGCGCGCTACGGCGCGCTGTCGGCCGATCATCTCGAGCATACCGACGCGGACGGCGCGGCGGCGATGGCGCGGGCGGGGACGGCGGCGGTGATCCTCCCCGGCGCCTATTACTTCATCCGCGAGACGAGGAAGCCGCCGATCGCGCTCTTCCGGGAGCGCGGCGTTCGGATGGCGGTCGCCACCGACTGCAATCCCGGCACCTCGCCGATGACCTCGCTGCTGCTCGCGATGAACATGGCGGCGACGCTGTTCCGGATGACGGTCGACGAGTGTCTCGCCGGCGTCACGCGCGAGGCCGCGCGCGCGCTCGGGCTCGGCGCCGAAACCGGCACGCTGGAGGCGGGCAAGTCGGCGGATTTGGCGATCTGGGACATCGAGCGGCCCGCCGAACTCGTCTATCGGCTCGGCTTCAACCCGCTCCACGGGCGCGTCTGGAAGGGCCGATGACTGCGATCGTCCTGCAGCCCGGCGCCACGTCGCTGCGCGAATGGCGTGCGATCTATCATGGTGCGGCCGCCGCGCTTGATTCGGCCTGCTGGCCCCGCGTCGAGGCCAGCGCCGCCGCGGTCGCCCGAATCGTCGCTGGCGGCGAGCCCGTCTATGGCGTCAACACCGGCTTCGGCAAGCTCGCGAGCATCCGCATCGCCGCGCAGGATCTCGCCGCCCTGCAACGCAACATCGTGCTGTCGCATGCGGCCGGCGTCGGCGAGCCGACGCAAAGGTCGATCGTCCGGCTGATGATGGCCCTGAAGCTGGCGAGCCTCGCGCAGGGCGCCTCGGGCGTACGGCGCGAAACGCTGGCGCTGCTGGAAGCGATGCTGGCGCGCGGCGTGACGCCGGTGACGCCCTCGCAGGGGTCGGTCGGCGCCTCGGGCGATCTGGCGCCGCTCGCGCACATGGCCGCCGCGATGATCGGCTACGGCGAGGCGTGCCTCGACGGTCGCCGCCTCGCGGCGGTCGAGGCGCTGGCGCTGGCCGGGCTGGCGCCCGCCAATCTCGGCCCGAAGGAAGGCCTGGCGCTGCTCAACGGCACGCAGTTCTCCACGGCGCATGCGCTCGCCGCGCTGTTCGAGTCCGAGCGCCTGTTTCAATCGGCGCTGCTGACCGGCGCGCTCTCGACCGACGCCGCGCGCGGCTCCGACGCGCCATTCGATCCGCGCATCCATGCGCTGCGCGGCCATCGCGGGCAGATCGAGGCGGCCTCGGCGCTGCGCGCGCTGATGAAGGGCAGCGCGATCCGCGCCTCGCATCTCTTCGACGACGAGCGCGTGCAGGACCCCTATTGCCTGCGCTGCCAGCCGCAAGTGATGGGCGCGGCGCTGGACGTCCTGCGCCAGGCGGCGGCGACGCTCGGCTGCGAGGCCAATGGCGTCACCGACAACCCCTTGATCTTCACCGGGCCCGACGAAGCGCTGTCGGGCGGCAATTTCCACGCCGAGCCGGTCGCCTTCGCCGCCGACATCATCGCGCTCGCCGTCTGCGAAATCGGCTCGCTCGCGGAACGACGCATCGCCATGCTCGTCGATCCCGCGCTGTCGGGCCTGCCAGCCTTCCTCACCTCGCGGCCGGGCCTCAACTCCGGTTTCATGATCGCGCAGGTGACTGCCGCGGCATTGGTCTCCGAGAACAAGCAGCGCGCCTACCCCGCGAGCGTCGATTCGATCCCGACCTCGGCCAACCAGGAAGACCATGTCTCGATGGCGGCGCATGGCGCGCGCCGGCTGCTGCCGATGATCGAGAACGCCTGCGGCGTTATCGGCATCGAACTGCTCGCGGCGGCGCAGGGCTGCGACTTCCACGCGCCGCTCGCCTCGAGCGCGCCGCTCGAAGCGCTGCGCGGGCGCTTGCGCGCCGACATCGCCCATCTCGACGAGGATCGCCGCCTTCATCCCGATATCGAAAAGGCGATCGGGCTCGTGCGCTCGGGCGCGGCGATCGCGGCCGCCGGCGTCGCCGACCTGCCGTCGCTGGCCGGGGACGAGCCATGACCGCGCCGTCCTGGTTGACGGTAGCGCGTGGAGACGCGCCGCTGCTGGTGAGCCTTCCGCACACGGGAATCGACCTCGCGGGCCTCGAGCCCCGGCTCGCCTCGCCCTGGCGGGCGCGCAAGGACGCGGATTGGCGGATCGAGCGGCTCTACGACTTCGCGGGCGGGCTCGGCGCCACCGTCATCCATACGGCGATTTCGCGCACGGTCGTCGACGTCAATCGCGATCCCTCGGGCGCCTCGCTCTATCCGGGGCAGGCGACGACGGCGCTGTGCCCGACCTCGACCTTCGACGGCGAGCCGCTCTATCGGCCTGGCGAGGCCCCGGACGCCGCCGAGATCGCCGCCCGGAAGGCGGCGTATTTCGAGCCCTATCACGCCGCCCTTCGCGCGGAAATCGCCCGCCTCCGCGCCAGTCACCCCGTGGTCGCGCTATACGACTGCCATTCCATCCGTTCGGTCGTTCCGCGCCTGTTCGACGGCCGGTTGCCGGCGCTCAATCTCGGGACGAACGACGGCGCCAGCGCCGATCCGACGCTTGCCCGCGAGGTGACCGCCATCATGGCGTCGAGCGGCCGGTCGTTCGTCGTGAACGGCCGCTTCACCGGCGGCTGGATCACCCGGCGCTTCGGCGAGCCCGACGCGGGCGTCCATGCGCTGCAGATGGAGCTCGCCTGCCGAAGCTATCTGCGTGAACCGATTGGACCCGTGACCGAGGCCGACTGGCCGCCGGCCTATGATCCCGCCTTCGCCGAGGACGCCCGCAAACTCCTGCGATCGATCCTCGCCGCCGTGCTTGCCTGGGCCGGGCGAGGCGGCAAACCCTGACCCGGCCGCCCGGCCGCTCTTCAACCAACGAGGCGCCCATGAACGCCAATCCCCGCATCGACAACGCCCGCACGATCCGCGCCGCGCGCGGCGCGACGCTGTCGGCCAAGTCCTGGCTGACCGAGGCGCCGATGCGGATGCTGATGAACAATCTCGATCCCGAGGTCGCCGAACGGCCGGGCGAACTCGTCGTCTACGGCGGGATCGGCCGCGCCGCGCGCGACTGGAACGCGTTCGACCAGATCGTCGCGACGCTGAAGCGGCTCGAAGGCGACGAAACGCTGCTCGTGCAATCGGGCAAGCCGGTCGGGGTGTTCCGCACCCAAGCCGACGCGCCGCGCGTCTTGATCGCCAATTCGAACCTCGTGCCGCACTGGGCGACCTGGGCCCATTTCAACGAGCTCGATCGGAAGGGCCTCATGATGTACGGCCAGATGACCGCGGGATCCTGGATCTACATCGGCTCGCAAGGCATAGTTCAGGGCACCTA
>JBEKEI010000115.1:0-16588 GCA_050013915.1 Roseiarcus sp. | reverse complement strand
GTTCGAGCAGCTCGATCGCGCGGTCCGAGCCTTCGGCTTCATTGACCTTGAAGCCGGCATCCCCGATCGTCCTCGCGACGTCGATGCGGATCACCGGTTCGTCCTCGACGACCAACTCGGCGAAACCGGCGTCGGATAGGCCCATCGGACATTTTCGCGCGTTCGCCGGCGACGAGTCCGAAGCGGCGGGCCCGGTCGGCGGGAGAGGCGCATCGGCGCCATGCGACGGGATCGTGAACCCGTCGGGAACTCCCACAGCGGCGATGGCGGCAGCGTTCCCCTCGACCGGAGGCGAGGGAGCGCGATTGGCGCTGGCGGGTCGGCAATCACGGCCTCGACCGCGAGCCCGATGCAAACGACACCGCGATCAGCAGGACTCCGGTCAATCCAACGCCGCAGAGCTACGACTGCTCGTCCGTCCGTTTGCGCGTCCCGACGGCGCGGGATTCGCCGGCGACGGCGGGCGTCGTCGTCTACGCTCTCCCCTCGCCGTGAGCCAGCTGCTCGAGGCGCATGTCTGCGCGCGACGCTGTGCCGCACAACCGCCTGTCCGTGACGAATTGCTCAAAAAAGGGAACCACGAAAATCGCGTCGTAATTGTTGGCCATTTGTCGTCGCTGTAGCTGGCGACCTCGGCGGCGTCTCTCAACGCGGCGGCTTCGGACGCAGTCAGCAAGTCTGGAAAGCCGACAAACCCGTTGGCGCGAAAAAACTCGGTGGCGTCGGCCATCTCGTCGGCTCGAAACGTCCAGTTCATGGCGCGCCTCTCCCACGCAACGGGCTCCTACGCACCTATCCAAACTCCTGCGCGTCGCTGTCGAATGCAGGTCATCAAGGGGACCTCATGAAACGACGGCTCATGGTCGCCCAAGCGCTCTTGCCGCCGCACATGCCCTCGCAGGAAAGGCGCCCAATCGCGTCGGGATCTGGTCGGGAAGTCGCTGTGGCCAATGCGCGTTCGAGGCCTGCGTCGCTGCGCTGCAACCCGCCGCTGAGCTGCGGCGAGGAGGGCCCGGCGCCGCCCGATTTTCTCTTTTACAGAAATTTGCTTGACTCCGGCCGTTCCCCGGTCCATGATCGGATGTGGGGGTGGAAGGCGGGTCAGAGCCAGGCGAACCGAAGGAGATTCATGACTGCGCGCGAGAGCCGCCCAGGACGCGTAACTCCCAAGGCGCCGCCTCTTTCCACGTGGAAGCGCCGTCTGGGGCGGTCCTCGCGGAGGCCCGGCCGCCGCGGGGTCGCAGAACATTTCCGCGCGCCCGCGAGGCCTTGAAACCCCCGCCAAACCTCTTGAAATTCGGAAATAGGGGCCTTTCAAAAATGTATCCAAAGTTTTCCAGAGGTTTCCAGAGCTTTCCAAAGGTTTCCAAAGATTTCCAAAAATTTCCGCCGGCTTTTGGGCCCCGGGCGACGCGGAGGGCTGGCGGGCCGCTTGCGGCGGTCGGCTCGGCGGCGCCGGGCGGCCTTGTTCCATCGCCGCCGCCGCCGGGGCCCGTCGATCGCCCCGGGGGCAAGGGCTGGACTGCGCGCCTTGCTGAGAAACGGGCGATCCCGCGGTTATCTACGCAAAATTCATGTAATAGATTGCGCCTCGCCGGCGCGAATGCTTTGGCCGCGTCTTGCAGGGTGATGAAACACCGATTTTGCGCTGTGATTGGTCAATGTCGACTGTCGAGGCGGGGAGTTTGCAGTGGGAGCGCGGGGGGTAGACTGCGGCCAAGCCGGATTTCCCCGGCCCGATGCTGACCGTTAACACAATCTTAGCGCTATTCGACGACAGTGCGGCGCGCCGGGCCGGGTCGAGCGGTCCTGCGCGACGCGCGGCGAACCCCAGGGATCCCCGATGGCTCCTCTGCTCCAGGCAATAGAGAATCCGCCCATGGCCGCTTCGTCGCCTGCCGCCTCGGCGTCCCGGCGCCCGCCGGTCTCGGCCGCGCGCGGGCTGACGGGCGCCGCGGGCGCGCTGTTCGCGATCGTCGCCTCGGCGCCGGTCGCCGGCGCGCTCGGCCTCGCCATCGCCGCCCAGCGCGAGACGGCCGTGATCCTGGCGCTGGCCGGCGCCCTGCCGGCGGCGATCGCCGGCGCGATCGGAGTCCTCATCGTTCGCCGCGCGGTAGCGACGCCGTTGCGCGCGCTCGCCGACGGCCTGGCGGGGCTCGCCGCGGGCGAGGCGCGCCCCATCGACTGCGACGCCGCGCGGGGCGACGAGATCGGCGCTCTCGCGCGCGCCTACGCCGACCTTCGCCGCGTCGCGCTGGAGGCGGAAGCCGCCGGCGCCGCGGCGCGCGGGCGCGAGGCGCGGATCGAGGCGGAGCGCGCGCGCGCGCAGACGGAGCATGCCCGCGCCGAGCAGCGCAAGGCCCGGGCGCTGACGGCGATGGTCGAACAGGTCGAGAGCGAGACCCATGTCGCGGTGAACGACCTCATCGACCTCATGGATCAGATGACCCAGATCACCGCCGAAATGTCGGGCGCGGCCGATCGGCTCGGCACGACGACCGGCGCGGTCGCCTCCGGCTCGCGCGAGGCCCTCGCCTCCATGCAGTCGGCGGCCGCATCGACCAAGGCGCTGACCGCCTCGATGGCCGGCGTCGCCGACGAGGTCCGCGGCGCCAAGGCGACTTCGGACGAGGCCGTTCTGGCTTCGCGCGCGGCGAGCGCGACGATCGAGGCGCTGTCGCGGGTGGCGGCCGAGATCGACGAGATCACCGGGCTGATCGCCCATGTCGCGCGTCAGACCGGGCTGCTCGCCGTCAACGCCGGCGTCGAGGCGGCGCGCGCCGGCAGCGAGGGTCTCGGCTTTGCGCTGATCGCCCGTGAAGTGCGCTCGCTCGCCGGCCAGGCGTCGGGGGCGACCGGGCGGATCGGCCGGCTGATCGGCGAGGTCCAGGGCTCGACGCAGGGCGCGGTCGCCGCCGTCGACGCGATCGCCAAGGCGATCGACCGGGTCAGCCAGGCCTCGGAGAGCATCGCCAACGCGATCCGCGGCCAGGTCGGCACGACCCGGCTCATCGCCGCCGACGTCGACGGCACGACCCGCGCCGTGACCAAGGTGACGGACCAGATCGAAATCGTCGCCGCCGACGTGCAGGGCGCCCACGAGCTGGCCAGGATCGTCGAGGACGCGTGTTCGGAGGCCGCCGAGCGCGTCCGCGCGTTGCAGAGCAACCTGGTGCGGATCGTGCGCACCAGTTCGGTCGCGGTCGATCGGCGCGCCCACGAACGCCATGAGATCGACGCCCTCGGCGCGATCGACGTCGGCGGCGAGGTCACGCCGATCCGGATCCTCGACCTCTCGGAGGGCGGCGCGAAACTCACCGGCGCGGTCGACCCGGGCGCCCAGGCGTTCATCCTGATCGCGCCGGGGATCGACATGCCGCTGCGCTCGCGGGTCGTGCGCCGCCAGGGCGAGGCGGTGCACGTCAGCTTCGACATTCCGGACGAGGGACGCGCGCGGCTGCGCGCGCTGATCAGCCAGGCGGCGCTTGCGGCAGCGCGGGCGCCGGCGCGGTCGGCGGCGTGAAGCGGCGCTCGCCTTCAGATCCTCCACAACCACGGTATCCTCGGCGCGAGCGCGAAATTGACCTGCACCAACACGATGAAGCCGACGCCCGCGGGAATGCTGACGAGCCCCAGCGCGGCGCCGGCCGCATAGAGCGTCTGCGCGATCAGCACCCGGCGCGTCAGCGCGCGGGTGAAATGGGGCGGCGCGTCGGCCCTCAGGAGGCCGGCGCGTTCGGCGTAGCGCACGCAGGCGAGCAGGCTGAACCCGCACAGCGCGATGTTGAGCCAGTAGACGAGCAGCGCCGCCTCGTAGACGAAATATTCGGCGAGCAGGCGGGTCGAGAACGGCAGCGCGGTGACGAAGGCGAGGAAGACGAAATGCAGCCAGGTCAGGTCGCGGTCGGCGCGCGCGGCCTGGGCGAGCTGGGTCTGCTGGCCGACCCAGAAAATGCCGAGCGTCATCAGGCTCAGCAGCCAGGTCACGAGCCGCGGCCAGAGCGCCGCCAGGCCGGCGATCAGTTCGGCCTGCGAATGGATCTGGGCGGGGTCGGGGATGCGGATTTCGACGACGAGCACGGTCGCCGCGAAGGCGAATATGCCGTCGCTGAGCGCGCCGATGCGCCCGAGATCCTGCGCGGCGATGCGGTTGATGTGGGTCATGGCGGCCGATTTCAGCGGATGGGGACGGGGGCGTCGGCGAGCGCAAGCGCCGCCGCGGGCGCCGCGCCGGCGAGCGCCTCGGGGCTCGCGCTCGTGAACACGCCGGTCTTCAGCCCGGCGAGCGCGCGCAGCATTTCGCCGCGCAGCAGCGGGATGCGCTTCATCGGGTCGAAGGCGAGGTCGCGCGCGGCGGCGAGCAGCGCCCAATCCGACTGGAAGAACGGCGTCATCGCCGCGCTCGCCAGCTGATAGAAGCGCACGTGCCGGCGCCGGAGCCGCGCATAGGCGTCGAGCGCGGCGGCGATGTCGCGGCCCGCCGCCAGCGCGTCGCTCAGCGCGAGCGCGTCGAGCAGCGCGCTGTTGGCGCCCTGGCCGAGTTGCGGCGAGGTCGCGTGCGCGGCGTCGCCGATCAGCGCGAGCGCGCCGCGGAACGGCCGCGGCGCCGTGAACTGGACATAGGTCGCGAGTGCGAAATCATCGGGCCCGTCGATTTCGACGACGACGGCCGCGAGCGCCGGCCACAGCCGGGCGACCTCGCTGCGCCAGGCCTCGAAGCCGGCGCGCCAGGCGGGATGGCCCTCTGGCTTCAGGCTCCAGAAGACGGCGGCGAGCCGCGGCGAATGCGCGTCGATCCGCCCGATCGGCAGGTGGCCGATCATGATTTTCGCGGCGTCGTAGCGCTGGGCGAGCGTCGACGGCGCGACGCCGGTGTCGGGGACGCTGGTCCAGACCGCGCCATAGGCGAACTCGCGCGGCGCGGCGCTCGTCGCCAGCCGGCGCAGCGTCGAGCGCGCGCCGGAGGCGTCGACGACGAGGTCGAAGGCGGGCGAGGCGCGGCCGCGTTCGGCGACCAGCTGCGCGCGGCCGTCCGCGCTCGCGACGACGTCCGCGATCGCCCAACCCGTCTCCAGCGCGGCGCCGCAGGCCCGAAACGCGTCCATCAGCGCGCCGTGCAGCGCCGCCCGGTGGACGCCGACGGCGTAGAACCGGGGATCCAGGTCGGCATAGGCGAGGTCGAACACGACGCCGCCGCGCGCAGTGAGCCCGTGCAGGCGCTCGATCCGCTCGCCGCGCGCCTCGACCGCCGCGCGCAGGCCGAGCCGGCCGAGCGCGGCGAGTCCGGTCGGCTGCAGCATCAGGCCGGAGCCGAGCGGGCGCGTCGCCGGATAGCGCTCGTAGACGACGACGCGATGGCCCGCGCGCGCCAGCAGGATCGCTGCCGCGAGCCCGCCGACGCCGGCGCCGATGACCGCGATCTCAGACGATTTGACCATGCAGCCCATCCGCTCCGCCGGCACTCTAGGGCGCGGGCGTCGGGTTGACGAGCGCGATGGCGTCGGATCGCGTCGCCTGCCGCGCCCGGCCCGATTCCATGCCTTGAGCACGGTCGACTGCGGCCGTTCCGGCAGGCCGCCGGGTGGCGATCAGCCGCCGCGCTCGTGCATGAGCTGCACGATATGGCCGCGCAGCTCGGGAATTCCCTCGCCGGTGCGCGAGGAGGTGAAGAACGCGCCCGGGTAGGCGGCGGGATGGGCGCGCAGGGCTTCCAGCGTGGCCTCGACGCGCGCCGGCTGGTCGGCCGGCATGACCTCGTCGCGCTTGGTAAGGACGATTGCGTAGGAGACCGCCGACTTGTCGAGCAGGGTCATGGTCTCAAGGTCGCTGGGCTTGAGCCCGTGACGGCCGTCGACCAGCACGAACGCGCGCAGAAGGCTTGCGCGCCCGCGCAGATAGTCGCGCATCAACTGGCCCCAGGAGGCGACCTTGTTCTTGTTGACCGCGGCATAGCCGTAACCGGGCATGTCGACGAGGGTGAGCCGGCCCCCGAGATCGAAGAAGATCAGCTCTTGCGTGCGGCCCGGCGTGTTGGAGGTCCGCGCGAGACTCTGGCGGCCGGTCAGCGCGTTGACGAGCGAGGACTTGCCGACGTTGGAGCGCCCGGCGAAGGCGATTTCGGGGGCGCCGACCGGCGGCAGGCCGTCGGATTTCGCGGCGGCGAAGAAGAAATCGCAGGGACCGGCGAACAGCTTGCGGCCCGCCTCGATCAGGCCGGCGCTCGCGTCCGCGGCCGCGGCCTCACTCACCGGGCGCGCGCTTCTTCTTGAACGCGCCTGCCAGACCGTCGAACAGCTTGGCCAGGTTGTTCCAGAGCTCGACCTTCACGCCGTTGCGCCGCATGATGTAATATTGCTGGGCGACGGTCAGCGTGTTGTTCCATGTCCAGTAGATCACGAGACCGGAGGGGAACGCGCCGAGCATGAAGGTGAAGATCACCGGCATCCAGGCGAACATGGTTTTCTGCACGGGATCGGCGGGCTCAGGATTCATCTTCATCTGGAAGAACATCGACACGCCCATGATCAGCGGCCAGACGCCCAGCGCCAGGAAATGCCCGATCATCGGCAAAGCGGTCGGGCTCCACGGGATCAGCCCGAACAGCGTGAACACATTGGTCGGGTCGGGCGCCGAGAGATCCCGGATCCAGCCGAAGAACGGCGCATGGCGCATCTCGATAGTGATGAAGATCACCTTGTAGAGCGCGAAGAACACCGGGATCTGGACGACCATCGGCAGGCAGCCGGCGACCGGATTGACGCCCTCCTTCTTGAACAGCTCCATCTGCGCCTGCTGCTGCTTGGCGCGATCGTCAGGAAAGCGCTCCTTGAGCGCTGCGATTTGCGGCTGGATGTTCTTCATCTTCGCCATTGACGCGTAGCTGCGATTGGCGAGCGGGAAGAAGGCGAGCTTGACGAGGACGGTGACGATGAGGATCGCGAGGCCGAAGTTGCCGACGAATTTGTAGATGAAATCGATCAGCTTGAACAAGGGCTTGGTGATGAAATAGAACCAGCCCCAGTCGATCATCAGGTCGAATTTCTTGATGCCGAGGTCGGCCTCGTAGGCGTCGATCGTGGCGACCTCCTTGGCGCCGGCGAAGACGCGGGCGATCACTTCGCTCGACGCGCCGGGCGCGATCACCCGGGCGTCGCCGAGGAAGTCGGTCTGGTAGTCCTCGGGCTGGGCGCCGCCGTTGGACGAGAACCGGCCCTCGACCGGCGCGCCCTGGTCGGGAATGATCGCCGAAGCCCAGTATTTGTCGGTGAAGCCGAGCCAGCCGCCGGCGCCCTTCAGCGACTTGGTGCGCCCGGTCTCCTTGTCGATCGCGGCATAGGTGATTTCCTGGACCGAACTGTCTCCCACGATGCCGAGCAGGCCCTCGAACAGCACGGCGTAGCCGGCGACGTCGGGCTTGCCGCGCCGCAGGATCAGCGCATAGGGGTGGACGGTCACCGGCGCGGCGCCCTTGTTTTCGACGGCATCGCGGATCGTGAACATATATTTGTCGTCGACCGAAATCGTGCGCCGGAACACGAGGCCGGCGCCGTCGTCATAGGTCAGCACGACCGGCTTCTGGTCGGTCAGGATATCGGAATCGCTGGTCCATCGGGTGTCGCGATCCGGCAGTTTGGCGCTCGCTCCGACCTCTCCCACGAACCCCGTCTCGGCCCAGTAGGGCGCCGGGCCGCCGCGCGGCGAGAACAGGGTGATGTTGGCGCTGTCGGGGTCGATCGTCTCGCGATAGGCCTTGAGCGTGATGTCGTCGAGCAGACCACCGGCGAGGTCGATCGAGCCGCCGAGGCTCCTGGTGTCGATGGCGATGCGCTTGCTCGCGGCGAGAGCCGCGGGTCGGGACTCGACCGCCGTCGCGGTCGGCGGCGCGCTCAGCGGGGCCGCCGCGCCGGACCCCTGGCCGGGGGCCCCGCCGCCGGCCGTCTGCGACTGCGCCTGGCGGTCCTTCTGCATCTGCGGCGCGCCGTAGAAATAGTTCCAGCCGATCAGCACCAGCACCGACAGGACGATCGCCAGGATCAGGTTTCTGGAATCCTCGGAGTTCATCGGCGTTTGTCTCTGTCGTTGGATGGTCGCGCGGAGCCCGCGCGGGAAGCGCGCGAGTGAACCAGGGCGAAGGCGCGTGCGAGATCGGTCCGCAACAGGTCGAAGCGCCGCCGCAACGCCTCCTTCTGGGCCATGACGACGTAATCGTGATCGGGCCGCGCCGCGACGTCGGGCGACAGGCGTAGCGCCTCCTTGAGGCGGCGGCGGATGCGATTTCGCAGGACTGCGCCGCCCAGTTTCTTGGTGACGGTGAAGCCGACGCGCGCGCCGATGGCGTCGCGCGCCTCATCGGGAGCGTCGGGCCGCCGATTGGCCTGGAGCGCGAAAGCCTCCATTCTGACCCTGTGTCCGCGCGCCGCGCGCTGAAAATCGCCACGGCGCCGGAGGCGGGTGATCTCGGGCTCGTCGTTGTCTGCGCCGGCTTCGGCGCGGACGCAGGCCTCGGGCGCGTTCATCGTTCCCCTTCCGCGCGACCGAAGTCTCTCGCGAGCCGCGCGCGCGGGATCAGGCGGACAGACGCTTGCGGCCGCGCGCCCGGCGCGCGTTGAGAACCTTGCGCCCGCCGACGGTCTCCATCCGCGCGCGAAAGCCATGGCGTCGCTTGCGAACGATCTTGCTCGGTTGATAGGTCCGCTTCACTGTCGCATCTCCGTATGGCGCTTTGATCTTGCGGACGGGATCCGGCGAAACGCCTCGTCCAACGATCCGAGCCCGGACCTCGTGGCGACGCCCCTAGGGCGGCGGGCGAGCCGGGGAAAACCGGAGCGCCGCGGCAGGCGCGACGCGCGCGCCTTATAGGGGCGCCGCGCGTCGTAAGTCAATCGCGCGCGCCGCGCGCCGGCTAGCTTCCCGCTCCGGCCGGCTGCACGATCTCCTCGCAGTTCCTGCGCCCAGAATTGAGACAATTCTCGAGCCTGCGCCGCGCGTCGAGCGCCATCACCACCCAGGCGATGGCGATCGCCAGTGCGAGCAGGAAAGCGGCGGCGGCGAGATTGACGAACACCCGGCGTCGCCGTTCCTCGGGCTCTTCGCCGCCCGACCGGCCGCCGCTCATGCGATCAGGCTCGCGGCGGCTCCCTGGCCCCGGCCGGCGAGCGCCTCGAGCGCCTTCGCCACGATCGCCTTCGCGTCGAGGCCGGCCTTCGCATAGAGGCGCTCCGGCTTGTCATGATCGAGGAACAGGTCGGGCAAGGTCATCGCCCTGACCTTCAGGCCGCGCTCGAGCGCGCCGTCTTCGGCCAGCAGATTGAGGACATGCGAGCCGAATCCGCCGATCGAGCCTTCCTCGATCGTGATCAGCAGTTCGTGGGTGGCGGCGAGGCGGAGGACGAGATCGCGGTCGAGCGGCTTGGCGAAACGGGCGTCGGCGACGGTGGTCGACAGGCCGCGCGCGCCGAGGTCCTCGGCCGCTTTCAGGGCTTCGGCGAGGCGGGTGCCGAGCGACAATATGGCGATGCGCGAGCCCTCGCGGACCACCCGGCCCTTGCCGATCTCCAGCGGGACGCCGCGGTCCGGCATCTCGACGCCGACGCCGTCGCCGCGCGGATAGCGCATCGCGATCGGGCCGGCGTCATAGGCGGCGCAGGTCGCGGTCATGTGGACGAGTTCGGCCTCGTCGGCGGCCGCCATCACCACCATGTTCGGCAGGCAGGCGAGATAGGCGATGTCGAAGGATCCCGCATGCGTGGCTCCGTCGGCGCCGACCAGCCCCGCCCGGTCGATCGCGAAGCGAACCGGCAGGTTCTGGATCGCCACATCGTGGACGACCTGGTCATAGGCGCGCTGCAGGAACGTCGAATAGATCGCGCAGAACGGCTTGTAGCCCTCGGCGGCGAGGCCGGCCGCGAAAGTGACCGCATGCTGCTCGGCGATGCCGACGTCGAAGGCGCGGTCGGGATAGGCGGCGCTGAACAGATCGATGCCCGTGCCCGCCGGCATCGCGGCGGTGATCGCGACGATCCTGTCGTCGCGCCCGGCTTCGGCGATCAGCGCGTTGCCGAACACGCGGGTGTAGGCGGGCGCGTTGGCCTTCGGCTTGGCCTGGGCGCCGGTGATCACGTCGAAAGCGTTGACGCCGTGGTATTTGTCGGCCGCCGCCTCGGCGGGCGGATAGCCCTTGCCCTTCTTGGTCACGACATGAACGAGCACGGGGCCGTCCGGCATGTCGCGCACGTTCTTGAGGATCGGCAGGAGATGGTCGAGATTGTGGCCGTCGACGGGGCCGACGTAGAAGAAGCCGAGCTCCTCGAACAGCGTGCCGCCGGTCAGGAAGCCGCGGCCGTATTCCTCGGTCCGGCGCGCCTTGTCGTAAAAGAATTTCGGCAGGCGCTTGGCGAGCTGCTTGGCGGTCTCGCGGATCGAGCGATAGGTCTGGCTGGAGACCAGACGCGCCAGATAGGCCGACATGGCGCCGGTCGGCGGCGCGATCGACATGTCGTTGTCGTTCAGGATGACGATGAGGCGCGAGTGCAGCGCGCCCGCGTTGTTCATCGCCTCGTAGGCCATTCCCGCCGACATCGCGCCGTCGCCGATCACCGCCACCACGTGATTGTGGCGATGCGAGAGATCGCGCGCGACCGCCATGCCGAGCCCCGCGGAGATCGACGTCGAGGAATGGGCGGCGCCGAAAGGATCGTAGTCGCTTTCGATCCGGCGGGTGAAACCCGAGAGGCCGCCGCCCTGGCGAAGGGTGCGGATGCGGTCCCGTCGGCCGGTCAGTATCTTGTGCGGATAGGCCTGATGCCCGACATCCCAGACGATGCGGTCGCGCGGGGTGTCGAACACGTAATGCAGCGCGAGCGTCAGTTCGACGACGCCGAGGCCGGCCCCCAGGTGGCCGCCGGTCACCGAAACTGCGCTTATGGTCTCGGCGCGCAACTGGTCGGCGACCGCGCGCAGGTCGCTCTCGGGCATCGCGCGCAAATCTTCGGGCGTGTGGATCCGGTCGAGAAGAGGCGTTTCAGAAATCGTCACAAATGACCCCGCGGCCCGCGTCCCCATTTCGCGCCAGAAGGTCCGGACGCTACAAACGACGGCAAGGGTTACACCAAAATCTCGCGCGGCGCCAAATCCCGGCCGAAAGCCGGCCGGGCGACGGCCAAATCCCGGCGCAAAAGCGGGATCCGCCAGCCTCCGCGAGGCCATGAGGCGAGCTGGCGCGCACGCTGCGCGCCTTGACGCTCATGCCGGCATTGGCCATTCTGACGCCGAGACCGGGGGGCAGCCGCGCGCCGGCGCCGCGATTCCGGTCGAAGTCGGGGAGGACGCGCTGCGCTGGCGCGCCGCCTGTTTTGGCCTCGCATCGATCCGGCGCCCGGAGCCGCAATGAAACATGTAATCAAGGGTCTGGCCGTCGCTGCGGCTTTGGGCGCGGCCGGGACGGCGTTCGCGGCCGATCTGAACATCGCCCTGATCTACGGCCGGACGGGCCCGCTCGAAGCCTACGCCAAGCAGACCGAAGCCGGGCTGAGGCTCGGCTTCGAATATGCCACGAAGGGGACGATGGAAGTCGACGGGCGGAAGATCGTCATCACGGTCAAGGACGATCAGGGCAAGCCCGACCTTGCCAAGACTGCGCTCGCCGAGGCCTATGAGGACGATCACGCCGACATCGCGATCGGGACGACCTCGTCGGGGGCGGCGATCGCGATGCTGCCGGTCGCCGAGGAGCACAAGAAAATTCTCATCGTCGAGCCGGCGGTCGCCGACCAGATCACGGGCGACAAATGGAACCGCTACATTTTCCGCACGGGCCGCAATTCCTCGCAGGACGCGATTTCCAACGCGGTGGCGATCGGCAAGCCAGGGGTGAATGTCGCGACCCTCGCGCAGGATTATGCGTTCGGGCGCGACGGCGTCGCCGCATTCAAGGAAGCGCTCGCCAAGACCGGCGCGACGCTGGCGGCGGAGGAATACGCACCCGCCAACACGACCGATTTCACCGCGTCGGCCCAGCGCCTGTTCGACGCCTTGAAGGACAAGCCCGGCCGCAAGATCATCTGGGTCGTGTGGGCGGGCGGCGTCAATCCGCTCGACAAGCTCGCCGATCTCGATCCTGGCCGCTACGGGATCGAGCTTTCGACCGGCGGCAACATCCTGCCCGCGCTCGCCGCGTACAAACGTTTTCCCGGCCTGGAGGGCGCGGCCTATTACTACTACGGGATTCCGAAGAATCCGGCCAACGACTGGCTGGTCGCCGAGCATCAGAAACGCTTCGGCGCGCCGCCGGATTTCTTCACCGCCGGCGGTTTCTCCGCCGCGATGGCGGTCGTCGCGGCGGTCGAGAAGGCCAAGTCGACCGACGCCGAGCCGCTGATCGCGGCGATGGAGGGGATGGAATTCGACACGCCCAAGGGCAAGATGATCTTCCGCAAGGAGGACCATCAGGCGCTCCAGTCGATGTACGCGTTCAAGATCAAGGTCGATCCCGCGGTCGCGTGGGCGATCCCCGAACTGGTCCGCGAGCTCGAGATCAAGGACATGGACATTCCGATCCGCAACAAGCGCTGAGCGTCGGCCGGCCGCGGGCGCTTCAGCCGAGGGCGAACCGCCAGTGGCCGCAGCAACGGTATGCCTTCGTCGTGCGCCAGCCGGAGATGCCCGGGGCGCATTCGACCCCCGGCCGGTTCAGCGGCAGACGATCGGGCCGATCCTGACCCGCCGGCCCGGCGTGGCGGCATAGGTGAAGGCGGCGTGGCATGCGCCATGTTCGCCGTCGATCTCGACGGTTTCGGAGTCCTGAACGCCCATGACGTAGGCGAGGCCGTCATAGCCGACGACGAAATCGGCGCCATTCGACAGTTTTCCGTGCCGACCCGCTTCGAGCGGCGCGCCATGTTCGTCGACGAAGGCGAGCTCGGCGGCATGCTCGCCGGCGTTTACGCCGAAATCCACCCTGACGCCGCTCTGCGTCCGCGGAATCACGATCGCCTCGGTGCGCGCCGGCATCGCGTCGATCGGCAGATTGGCGGGATCGATCGCGACGCGGTTCGGCTCGAACGAGCGCAGGTTCGGGACCAGCAGCGTGCCGCGCGAGTCGGTCTGGCCGACCAGTTTGTTCTCGACGTAGACGTCGACGTTCGGTGCGCCCGCCTTCACGACGCCGAAGGAATCGTCGATGCGGTCCGAAGCGAAGACGCCGTCGCGGGTGACCGCGACGCCCCCGTCCATCTGGGCCGCGCCGGTCAGGTCGCCGTTGGTCTGGATCACTCGACCGGTCAGGACGCCGTACGACGAGCGGTAGGAAGCCTCGCCGGCGCGATCGAACTGGGCGCCTTCCTGATCCTGGAGTCGCCAGCCGACCGAGCCGGGCTGCTGCTCGAGCGATTTGACCAGACCCAGCGTCCCTTGGTTCACGCCGCCGTTCGAGAGCCCCCCGACGGAGCCGTAACCCAACGGGCCGAGCGGCATGCTGAAGCTGAGATAGGCGCCAATCGACTTCGTGGCGCCCGAACTGGCGTAGACGGACGCCGAGAGCGAGCCGCCGAAATCGAAGTTCTTCGACCAGGACACTCCGAGAACCCGGCTGGAGGGACTCCCGACGGGCGTGATGTTGGCGAAGGACACCGACATGGAGGACTTGAGGAACGGTACGGGAAACCCGATCGTCGCCTGATCGATGCTGCGCGGCACGTCGGCGCTGAGAAATGAAGCCAGAGACGGCCCGCTCAGGTCGCTGAGGCTCGCGAGCTTCTGCAGGTAGCTCTCGCTGGTCGAGGTCGAGGCGATGTCCTGATAGTTGCCGATCGTCCGCTGCGCGCTCGCCTGGATCGTCATCGCGCCGAGCCTCGTTTGCGCCGAAAGATAGATCAGCCCGCCATTGGCGTTGTCATAATGGCTCATGGCAGCCGCGGCGCTCACCGCGCCCAGACCGAAGACCGATCCCGTGCCGCCGGCGCCGAAATTGTCGAGGCGCTCCGAGAATTCGCCATGGCTCTGCAGCGTCAACCAGTCCGTCACGCCGGCCCGCAAACTGAAGCTGCCGAAAGGAGCAGGCTGATAGTCAAAGGATTCGACCCCGTAGCCGAGCCGCGGGAGACCGGCTTCGAGCGAGAAGTCGAAGAGGCCGGGACCCAGCATGTCGGGCGTGACATAGAATTGGGCGTGGGTTTCCACCTCGCGCCCGCTGGAGTCGCGCACCACGAGCTTGGTGTCGCCGCCGCCGGTGATGACCGGGAGGTCGGAAATGTCGAAGCGTCCGGCGGCGACGTCGGTCGAATAGAGCTTCTGCTGGTTGACGAAGACATCGACCGAGGAGGGAACCGCCGCCGAGCCGCTGAGCACCGGGAGGGGGACGGTCACGAGATCGGATCGAACGCCGAAGCTGCGCTGGATCTGGACGCCGCCGAGCCGCACCGGCCGCGTCCAGGGAAGGCCGCCGGAAATAGCGTCGCCGGCGCGATAGACCAGCATCCGGTCCTCGTCGGTGGAAGTGACCGTCGAATCCAGCCGCAGGAACAGGTCGCTCGAGCTCGTCGTATTGCCGACGATCCCGGTTTGGCGCGCGACCGCGTATGGCGAAAACGCCCGGGCGTCGAACGTCGCCGACGCGCCGTCGAGATCGCCCGACTGACCTTGCGCGTGGCTCTTGGAGGCCGTGGCGAACAGGGTGTAGTTGGCGACGGCGCCCCAGTCGGCCTCGGCTTTCGCGCGCGCGGCGGCCATGCGCGGTGCGACCCGTACGACCTGGGGCAGCAACCGCTGCGGCGCGACGATCAGATTGATCGCTTGCCGCGGCTGGTCATATTCGTAGGTCAGGCCCTCGACCGAACCCAGCGCCACGACATCCTTTTCGCGCCCCGGCGCATCGATCCCGAGCGACCGCAATTCCTCGAACCGCGACGCCAGATGTCCGTCCGGCAGCAGGGTGAAGGCGCCGATTCGTTCGATTCGCTTGCCGTTGACGCTGACGTCGAGTTGCAGGCCGAGAATGGGCGGATGAGCGACGCCGCCGGCGGCCACAGCCACGTTGGCCGTCGGATCCGCGGCAGGCGCCGGCGCCGGTGCGTTGGCGGCGGGATCGACGGTCGGCGCCGCGCCCGGCGCATTCCCCATGGGATCGAAAGCGCGCGCCCCGCCGGGCGCGTTCGCCGTCGGGTCGAGGGCGGACGCCGCGCCGGGCGCGTTCGCCGTCGCATCGGTTTTCGAGGGGAGCTCCGTCCCGGGCTGCGCCGGGCTCGCCGCGCCCAACAAACCCAGAATCAGGAGCTGCGTCAGGAGGCCCTTACTGAGGCGCCGTCGCTTCCACCGCGACATGGATCGCCCCGCCTTCGGTTGTGGCGTCTACGAAGACATGTCCTCGCAATTTGCCAATGTCCCCTCCTTGAGAGGGCTTCCAACGCGCCGTCGAATGACCGAGGACGTAGCCTCGCAACCCCGCGCCGAACGACACGTCGGTCCCTTGCTCGTCGCGCAGTTTCAGATCGGAGATTCGGACCCGCCGGTCGCCCGAGTTCACGCCGACGAGCGCCGCCTTGCCGGCCGCTCTTTCGAGCCGCCATGTCACCTGCGGCGGGGTACGTTCGCGGCTGGCGAAGAATACCGGGATCGACTGGCGTATGACCAGCGCGACGCCGTTCATGCGGGTCAGCGGATTGGGCAACTCGTCGATGAACACGCGATAGGATTCCTCGCCGCTCGGCGCGCTCTCGGTCTGGCGGACGAGGCGCACGACGTAGTCGGCGCGCGGCCCCAGCGACGCCATTGGCGGGCTCGCCGCGACGTCCTCGGTAGGCTCGAGATGATCTTCGCCGGCAGCGTTCTGCGACCATTTGAACACCCGAATCTGCGCCGAGAGGTTCTGGTCGCCGGTATTGCGCAGGTGCAGCGTCGCCGTCTGCTGCCCGACCAGATCGATGAGCACTGGCGAGACCTGCATCGTGCCGGCCTCGGCCGCCGTCCCGGCGAGCAGCGTCAGGATGACGCCGGCGAGAGGGAAGCGAAGGCATGGGAGTGAGCGGCGGGTCATCGAATGTCTCGCTTGGTCGGATGTCTGCGGCGATAGTGGGAGCGTCGGCGGCGTGCGGCGTTGCAGAAGCGAGGCAGCCGTCGATCGTGAAGCAACTCTGCTCTCCGCCGTCGGTTCTCGATCCGCGCTCGACGTTAGGTCGCCAATCGATAAGGAGCCGTTAGCGATCCGCTCCGGCCTCTGCGCGCCCGACTGAATTCTCCAGTCAGCGTCAGGAAATCCTTACCCAGCCGTGTTTCCGGATCGTCAACCATAATCGCCAATAGGTCATGGCTATCGGCGCGACGCGACCGGGCGCGTACCGATCGCCCCCGGTCGGGCCGCTGGGAGCTGCGAGGGCGCGTCCGAGGAGATCGCCGACGGAGCGGGCTCGAAATCCATCGCATCGGCAGATCGCCGGGCCGATCGCGCCGCGGGCGGCGTCGAAGCCGGCCGCTAATTGTAGGTGATCGAGGTGGAGAGGCGGGGCGCCATATAGGTCTGCTGGTGGAGGGTGATCGGGCCGGTGACCTGATAGCCGACCGTGGGCGTGTAGACATAGGTGGCCTCGCCCCAGATGTA
>JBEKEI010000114.1:0-19369 GCA_050013915.1 Roseiarcus sp. | reverse complement strand
TTGTTGTTCTCTGGCGCAGGCTGATTGTTCGAGGGAGCGCCGAGGCCGTGACGCTGCGGATATGCTGAAATTCCTGCGTCGCGCGTATCGGTTGGAGGTTTCTGCGGTTGCGCCGTCCCGCCAGCGGATTGGCCGGCGGCAGGGTCGTCGCCTTTCGGGGCGAATTGGCCGCCTTGGCTGTCAGGCGCGCCGGCAGGCCAACGAGGGTGTTCGTCAGAATCCCAATCGGCTTTGAGCAGGCCGCTCCACTGGAGATCGCGCGCGAGCTTGATCATCTCCTGGCGCGAAGGCGCGCCCTTGGAAAGCGACGGAGGATGGGGGATGCCAAGCAGCACGGTGGCGACCTGGGCGCGGACCACGTCGCCTTCGTTGAGCGCCTTGGCGATTGCTGTGAGACCGCCCCTCTTCGACGACATATCGATGGGCAGGCCGTATTGCGCACTCATGTCCTTGGAGAGTTCGTCGCAATCGCGCGGGCGCCATTCGTCTTTGCCGTTGCCGCGGGTTCGCGCGAGCATTGGAACAGCGCCGACGAAAGCGCCGCCCTCGTCGCAGAAAACGCCGCCGTTTCCGCGCGACGTTAGACGAAATTCGTGGATCAAGGTTCTCGTCCCCTCTCTTCAGGACTAAGAACATATCAAGAACGATCCGGGATGTCCAGTCCGATCTATGAAAAACAGAATCCAACGGTTCGCCGCCGCGGCGTGTGCAAAGCGGGCAAGGGGCGAGCGACGACGATCGAGACGCCCACGGCGGCCAACCAGCGCTGGAGCCTGCACTTCGTCGCAGATCAGATGACCAATGGGCGCCGGTGCCGGCCTTCCGGGCTCTTTCTCGTCTCGATCCATAGCGGGGTCTCCGCCGGTTCGGGCGATGATTACAAAAATCGTGTTATTTCAATAACATAATGGTTCGCATCTCCATTCAGCTTGGGACGCCATTCGGTCGTGTTCCGCCCGGTGGCGGAGCACGGGACGGGGCACGACCTGAGGCGCCAATACACGAACATCCAAAATGTCTTGATGCCCCGGCTCGACGCCCAACAACTGATGCGGGTTGCGCCAATTCGGCGGCCAGCTTCGATCACTGTCGCCAACGAACGGTCGATCTTTCGCGCCGTCGATCGCGCGGCGCATTCTGCGCCAGGACGAAAAAGTCCGTGGGCGTCTTTAGCACAGGGCGCCAGCGCTTCGTGGTTTTGCCAGGCTATTGGCCCCCTCATGTTGCGCGAGACCAGCGCGATTCAGACGAGGTGAGCTTGTGCCGTCGTCGAAGCGAGTTCGCACGGAGCGTCTCAGGGAATCTCCCGAATCAGCTTGTCGCGAAAACTCTTTCGCTTCGGGTCCCATTCACTCTCCTCGACGCCGCGAAGGGGGCGAAATCGATTCCAACCGCGCAAATCGGCGGGATCCAGAAAGCGCATTCCGGTACATCCGGCCCGCAGAACCCGCAACGCAAAGGCGTCGGTGCAAAAAGGGACCTTGAAAAACCGATCGTAGAAGAACTCGTGCGATGGCTCGGCATCCGGACGGAAGGCGACCAAGGTAGGAGCGCTCCACAACTCGACACCTTCGGGACGATGTCGAAGCCTGTACGCCGAGCGCTCGGGGTTCGAGACGTCCTCTGTCACCGGACCGAGCATGATTTGATAAAGTTTCGATCGCGGCAGCGGCGTGGACCGGCTGGAGTCCACATCAAGATACTGGATTTCGGAGGGGCCGAGCGCCATGGCGCGTCTCATTCGTTCCGAGACGAACGTGAACCCCTTCCACTCGAAACAATCCTGGTCATAGCTCTCATCGGTGAATTCGATCTGCGCCGTCGGCAGGCCGCTTCGATAGAATTCTCCATCGACCAGCCGCTCGCGCACCATCTCCGCGCCGCTCAAGAATTCGCAGCGCCCGATGAGTTGGCCCGCGTTAAGCCGACTCGGCAGCCAGGGTGTGAACATCCAGAACGTCACATTCAAACCCGCTTCACGGCATTTCCTGGATCAGTTTGGTCCGCAAGATCTTCCGAGACGGATCCCATTTTTCCTCGTGCTCCAGGCCGCGAATTGTACGGAACACGCTCGCGGGGCCGCCAAAGGGTCGCGTCGGGTCGAAAAGGCGCATTCCGGAGCAGCCCGCGCGCAGAACTCGCAACGCCAATTCGTCGGTACAATAGAGGAGCTTGAAGAACCGATCGTAGAAGATTTCGTGCTTCGGCTCGGCGTCCCGGCGGAAGGCGACGGCAAGAGAGGCCCCGGTGATGGTTCCATCCGGATGGTGGTCGGACAAATAGTCGGAGTTGTTCGGATCGGAGACATCCTCCGTCACCGGGATGTGCATGATTTGATAATGCTTCGATTGTGGGAAGCGCGCGGACCGGCTTGCGTCGACCTCGAAATATTGGACGTCGGTAGGATCGAGCGGCAGGCCGTCTTTTGCAAATTCCCCTCCAGCAAGACGCGACCGGGACATCTCTGCATGGTTCGAGAACCTACAATGCTCAATCAGTTTGCCCAGCCCGATGTAGTACGGCAGCCAGGGCATGACCACCCAGAATAGATTCACGCTTCACCTCTACGTGGGCATCCAGGCGCCAGCTATGATCTTATCTTCCATCTCCTTCGCCACTTCTTCAAAAATGGCGCGCGCTTGCCACCGGAGTCAGCGGCTCCCTGCCATGCTCAATTGCGACAATTCGTGCTTTCTCAAATGGCCAGGAAGGTCGGCTTTGGTCTGAAAGTTCACCGACGCTCTGAGAGATACAAAGTACCGCACTGCGTCATCCGCTACCGGGCCATCGAATTCGACGCATCACCGATCGCCTGAACCAACCTTGTATGCGATACCTCTTGGCCGGGTTCTTGGCTCTCCTCCTCGATCCCTCGGAGACTGCGAAAACGCGTTGTATTGTCCATATGCTCGGGATCGACAAAGCGCATTCCGCTGCATTGCTCTTGCAATATCCTGACTGCGAATTCGTCGGTGCAAAATACATGATTTGAGAAGAAGCGGTCTCGAAACATTTCGTGTTTCGGTTCGAAATCGCGCCTGATGGCGATGCGTCTCGGAAGCAATAGACCTTCCAGGCCTACTACGTCCAGATACTCATACTCGGATCTATCGGGGTCCGAGACATCCTCAACGACCGGTACGCGCATGATCATATAATTTTTAGAGCGGGGAAGCTGTGCCGAAAGGCTGGAGTCCACGGGAAAATACTGCACCTCCCATGGTTCCTGCGCCATGGCGTCTCTCAGGTTCTGCGATACGAGGACGTAAGACTGCCAGAAAAAACAATCGAGTGAAAATTTCTCGAGAGTGAGTTCAAGTCGAGCAGTTGGAAAATTGATCGGCGAGAATGTCTGCGAACCGGACCGGGCGCGAACCATCTCTTCGTTGTTCGTGAACCTGCAGTGCTGACCCAAACGCTCCAGTCCAGGTTCATCGGGCCGCAGCCAGGGAACGAACCACCATATCATGCTCATGATCGCCTCAGTGTAAGCGTGGGAGCCAAACTCCCGAAATGATTTGTGCGCGGTTTGTGAGTGCCACGTTCTCCAACATTGCGCGCGCCAGAAGCGGCGTCAATCTGCCGTCTAATTCCCTTAGCGCCGCTCGAATTTGAAGCCGCGTCTGAGCGTCGTAATCCGGATGCGCTGAGTTATGAATGGGTAACAAGCTCCCCTCGAGGACCATGTTTGCTTGAGTCTTCAGGTCACCCGGAAGCGCGATCAGATTTTCCGGACTGTCGGTGCGCCATCCGGCTGTGCCGGCAAGCATTGCTAGGGGCAGATTTTCGGTGATGATATTGACAGACACCAGGCGATGCGCCCGCTTATTGTCGTTCGGCTGGAGTTTAAGCGCCGCGCGTGCTGACGTGGTCGTCGTTTGCAGGGCTGCCGGCGCGTTTGCCGGCCGGATTCGACTTTCCAGGACGGCTGCGTCGCTCAGGCCGTCTTGTACGGCCATATCGAGATAGGTGGTGGATAGCCGGTCTCCTTGCAGCGCGAGATAAAGCGTTCCCGGCCTGGCAAGCTCCACCAGCATGATGGACTGGGACACGGAATCGAGCTGCGGTCCGCTCCACGGCACATTGAAGTAGTTCAGGGGCGCGTTGTCTTGGGCCCACACATAGGCGCGTGCCGCGAGAACGTCCGCAGCGCTTGTCGGATCAAGATCAAGTTTGCTCATCGCGCCGTTGACAGCAGCTCTTTCCCTAAGGGCGTCCGTCGCCGCCAATAACGTCGCCGCTGCAATTATTTGGCCGGAGCCAAGTTTGAGCGCTCCGTCGGCCAGCCTGCTCGCATTTGCCCAATTCGCCGGATTTGCTGTGGCGATCCCTAGTCCATCCATGGGGATCGAAGCGCCGGCCAAGCGCCCGCCGCCAATGCGACGGCCGTAGCTTGCATAGATGCCGCGGTCCTCGGCGCCGGAAACATCACCCTTGTCGTCGTCGCCCTCGCGGCTGCTCTGGGGACCAGACGGATCGTTCGAGGGAGCGCCGAAATCGTAACGCTGCCGAGATGCCGAGATTCCAGCGTCGCGAGTGTCAGCGGCAGGCTGATGCGATTCCGCCGTCTCGCCGGCGGATTGCCCGCCCACGGGGTCGTCGCCCTTCGGGGCGAATTGTCCGCCTTGACCATCCGGCGCGCCAGCAGGCCAGCGAGGGTGCTCGTCAGGATCCCAACCCGCTTTGAGCAGGCCGCTCCAGTGAAGGTCGCTGGCGAGTTCGATCGTCTCCTGGCGCGAAGGCGCGCCCTTGGAAAGGGACGGAGGATGAGGGATGCCAAGCAGTACCGTGGCGACCTGGGCGCGGACCACGTCGCCTTCGTTCAGCGCCTTGGCGATTGTCGCAAGACCGCCTCTCTTCGACGACATATCGATGGGCAGGCCATATAGCGCGCTCATCTCCCGGGAGAGATCGTCGCACGCGCGCGGCTGCCATTCGTCCTTGCCGTTCCTGCGCGTTCGAGCGAGCATTGGAACAGCGCCGACGAAAACGCCGCCCTCGTCGCAGGAGACGCCGCCGTTTCCGCGCGACGCCAGACGAAATTCGTGGATCAAGGTCTTCGCCCCTCCATTCCGGAATGAGAACATATCAGGAACAAACAGGGGAGTCCACCGGTTTATGAAAAACAGAATCAAATTCTCCGGCAGATCTTGCCCGCGAACCGAAGCGGAGGGTCCGACGTCGACGTCTATGCCCTGACCGAGCGGGGCTCCCGCTTGCAGCCGGCATTCCAAGCGCTCGGCGTCTTCAGCGAGATCTCAATCACGAAGCGCATTTTCGGCATGAGCTGAAACACTGGGCGTCTGAAGGGCTACATCGACGCTGCTGCGGACTATGAGCCCCGTGCGAAAATTGACGTCGACCCGGCAATCGTAAAGTCGAGGACGATTCAGCTCGCGATTCCCGAATATGCCTCCCCGGCCCAGTGGCGCTATCTCCTCAGGGCGATACGCTATGGCGAAGAGCGGGGCATCTTGCTCGTGATCACAAGGATCAGGGAATGAGCTCCTCAGAGCGTGTGCCTCTCGCGCAATGGGCCGATGTCCACAGGACGGAAAGACTCATATCCGTCGAGCCGTTGCCCGGATATCTCATGGTCCAGCCTGAAGATGAGGGCTACGTCGCCTATCTGCCGCCCGACGCGACCGACGAGGCGGTGGGGCGCGCGCTGCTGGCGGCGCTGGACCGGAGCCGGTTCATCTGGCCGCCCGATGAGCCCCAATTTTCCGAGTGGCAAAGAGACATGCGATGCTATCGGAACTGGCAGAAAGAGATGATGTGGCGCTACGGCTAGAGACCAAGCGTGAAGCGGGTCGGAACATGGACTGGTGTCGGGTCGAGAGGTCGGAGGGGAGGATTGCCAATGCGCCGCACATGCGCATCAAGCCGGAAGATTGGAAGTGGCCAACGGCCGAAAGCAGCGTCGTCGTCCCCGAGACGATGGACGAGGCCGCAGCGGGTGCGGCGCTGAGACAGGCCTTGGACCTTTGCGGCGACTGGGACGTCGCGTTCCAATGAGCGTCAGCGCGCGACAGCGACGCTGAACGGGCCGAGCGTATGTTGAGCCCGGATGCTTCGTCGCGCAGGAAGATCATGAGAGTCTCGTTATTTCAATGGCATAATGGTTCGCATCTTCATTTCCCTCGGGACGCCGGCGCCAATGAAGAGGTCGCCAACGACCTCGGCGCTTCGCCAAGGTCCGCTTCAGCGCGGACATGCTGCGTTCGCCGGGACGGCAATCCAGCAGAGAACGTGCGTTTCATCGACGACCGCCGGCTTGAAGTTGAAGTGGCGGGGCCACTTCCCGGCGTGCATTTTTGCGGTCGAGCAGCCAACATCTGGGTCACGCGACAGACGGGCCCCAGAGCTGCACGTTCATGCCGTCTCGATTGCGCCGGCGATCGCTCCAAGCCGGTCGATCCCACGACGGCGCATGAGGGCCTGGAAGCTCGCGGTTGGCCGATTGCGCCGATCGAGATTGGCGCGCGGCAGGCCCTCGAACTTGAAGGCGGATTCCACCGCCGAGCCCAATTCGACAGGTTGAACGCGGCGACTTGCTCGAAATCGAAATATGGGGAAGGCTGCCCGCGGGCGTCGCGCTGACGGCGTTCTGTCGGGGGGGCTGGCGTGAGGGCGGCGCGTGTTTGGGCGGTTGCGCTGATGAGTCTCGTCTCTTGCGGCTGGCGCGCCCATGCGCAGCAGCCGGCGCCTGCCCCCGGCGGGCGGGCGACCGGGATCCTGTTGCCGACGATCGACGTCTTCGCGACCACGCCGCTGTCGGGAACCGGCGTCGACATCGACAAGGTCCCGGCCGGCGTCACCGTGATCGACGCCAGACAGATCGAGCAGGCGCGGTCGCCCAGCGTCGTCAAGGCGCTCTCGCAACAGACCCCGAGCGTCACGGTCAATGAGGTGGCTGGCAATCCGTTTCAGCCCGACGTCGAGTTCCGCGGCTTTGACGCTTCGCCTGTTTCCGGCACCCCGCAGGGTCTGGCGGTCTATCAGAACGGCGTGCGCATCAACGAAGCCTTCGGCGACACGGTCAACTGGGACCTCATCCCGACAGCGGCGGTGCGCTCGATCGACGTCATCAGCAACAATCCCGCCTTCGGGCTCAATGCCCTCGGCGGCGCCCTCAGCGTGCAGATGAAGGACGGTTTCAACTTTCAGGGAGCCACCATCGACGTGATGGGCGGCTCGTACGGGCGCATCCAGTCCTCGCTGCAATGGGGAAAACAGGTCGGCGATTACGCCGTCTACGGCGCCCTGGAAGCCGTCCACGACAATGGCTTTCGGGATTCTTCGCCTTCCTCGATCCGGCGGTTCTACGGCGATATCGGCTACAAGGGCGATAGCGCCGAGCTGCATCTCGACATCGGCGCGGCCGACAATATGTTCGGCGCCACCGCCGCGGCGCCCGTCGAATTGCTGCAGCGGCGCTGGAGCAATGTCTATACGACGCCGCAGTCGTCGCAAAACCAGGTCGGCTATGTCAACGCCACCGCGACGGTGAACGCCACGCCGACATGGACGCTCCAGGGCGCAGCGCATATTCGCGTTTTCAGTCAATCGACGGTCGACGGCAATTCCACCGACGCCGCGCCCTGCGCCGCCGACCCGGCGCTGCTGTGCTTCGACGGAACCGCGCCCGCCAACGGCTCCAAGGGCGCGCAACTGGCCAATCCGTTTGCGCCCGGGGCGACGCTCGGCGAAATCGACCGAACGACGACGCGAACGACCAGCGTCGGCGCGACATTGCAGGCGACCGACACGGATCCCTTGTGGGGTCGCGACAATCGCTTCGTCATCGGCGGCAGCCTCGACTATGGCGTCACCAATTTTTCCGCCAGCGCGGAGCTCGGCGTCATCCAGCCCGATTACGACGTTGCGGGCTCCGGCATGTTTCTCGGACCTTCGGGCGACCCCGTTTCGGACGGCCCCGTCTTGCTGCGGACAGCCGATCTCTATTCCGGGCTCTACGCGCTCGATACATTCGACGTCTCGAAGGACTTCTCGTTATCTGGCGGCGGCCGTTTGAACGTCGCCAATATCGCCCTGCACGATCAGCTGGGCGGCGCGCTCACCGGCGAGGCGACCTACACGCGCTTCAATCCGATGATCGGCGCGACCTACAAGGTCACTTCCGAGCTCACCGCCTACGCCGGCTATTCGGAAGCCAATCGCGCGCCGACGCCGCTCGAGCTCGGCTGCGCCGATCCGGCGCATCCTTGCATTCTCGCGAGCTTTCTCGTTTCCGATCCTCCGCTCAAGCAGGTCGTCGCGCGCACGCTCGAAGGGGGTCTGCGCGGATCGCACGACTTTGGCGCCGATGTCGGCGCGTTCGGCTGGAAGCTCGGGGTCTTTCATACCGACGACCAGAATGACATTCTCAATGTTCCGAGCCCCGATCAGCAGGGTTTCGGCTACTTCCGGAATGTGGGCGCGACGCGTCGCCGAGGCGTCGAGGCGGAAGTGAATTTCAAGTCCGAGAAACTGACCGCCTACGCCAGCTACGCCTTTGTCGACGCCACGTTCCGCAATGCGCTGACGCTTTCCTCGAACTCGCCGTTCGCAGACGCCAACGGCAATATTCAGGTGGCGGCGGGCGATCAGATTCCGGCGATCCCGCGCCATCGCATCAAGCTGGGCGCCGAATATGCGCTCACCAGCGACATCAGGATCGGCGCCGACGTGATCGGCGTCGGCAGCCAATATTTTGTCGGCGACGAGTCGAACCAGGCGGAGAAGCTTCCGGCCTATGCCGTCGTCAACGCCGGCGCCTCCTATCAGATCAACAAGACGCTGCAAGTCTACGCGCGCGTCGAGAATGTCCTGAACAACCGCTATTACACCTACGGGACTTTCTTCGACACCGGCGCCATCCCGAACTTCGGCGCCGGAGGCGCACCCTTTGCCGACCCGCGCTCGGTGAGCCCCGCGCAGCCTCGCTCCTTCTACGCCGGCATGCGAGCGACGTTTTGAGGATCGCGCAGTGATTGTCGCGGGCCATCCGCCATCGGCGCCGGAAGCAACGATGCCGCAGATGCGGACGAGGCGCGAATGGCCGGAACTGGGCGTCGGCCCGAACGGAGACGCCGTGGCGCCGGCGGGCGGCGCGCCGCGCGGGAGGTCTTTGGCCAACGTCGCCCGGGGCCCGTCGGCTGGTTTCGACAGCGCGACGATTCGTGCGGGCCCCGCGCGTTCGCCGCCGAGCCGCGGCGCCCCGGATTGCGCCCGATTCTGGGCGACGGCGATCGCCCTGTCGCTCGGCGTCCACGCCGGCGTCTTCGTCGCCATCCTCGTTTGGCCGTCGCCGCCGCCTTCGCCAGCCTCCGTCGACGTGATTCCGGTCGAAATCGTCATCGGCGAGGCGGCGCAGGATGCTGCGCCGCCTGCAAGGCTCGAACCGGCGCCCGCCGCCGCGGCTCCGGAGCTCGTGGGTGCGCCGAAAGACCCGCCGCCCGTTCCGGTCCAGCCCGTTCAGCCGGCTCCGGCGCCGCCCGGGCTTGAGCGCATCGAGGCCGCCGAGCCGGCGGCGTCGAGCCCGGGGTCGCCCACGCCACCGCCAGGACTGATCGAACCGCCGCCCTCGTCCGAACAACCCGTGCTGGCGGCGCCGCCGGCGCCTGAGCCGCCGCCACCCGCCGCGACGCTGCAGGCGCGCGCGCCTCCGGCGGCGCAAGAGCCCGCCGGCTCGCGCGCGGAGCCGCCGCCCAGAGCTCCCGCGCGAGGGCCGCCTCAAACGCGGTCTGGCGAGCCGAAGCCGAACAGGCCGGCGGCGCCGGCCGTTTCCGGCGCCGAATTGGCCGCCTATCAAGGCGCGGTGGCGGCGCGCCTGTCGGCGGTCAAGCGCTACCCGGACGCCGCACGCGAGCGCGCGCCGCAGGGCGTCGCGGTCGTGAGCTTTTCGATCGCCCCGACCGGCGAGGCGGCGGCAATTTCGCTCAGCCGATCGGCGGGCGACCCGATGCTCGACGCCGAGGCCGTGGCGACCGTCCGCCGCGCGAACCCGTTTCCTCCGCCGCCCGTCGGCGCCCCGCGAAACTTCTCGGCCCCGATAAGTTTCAGAGTTCGACAATGACCCGGCGCTCGGAATCGAGGGCATCGGGGACAGCGCTGGCGCCGATCCGCATGATCGCGCGGGCAAATGGCGTTCGCGCAGTTTTTCGCTTCGACAGGGCCTCGCGCAGTTCGTATCGTCGACGTTGTCGGCGGATGATGCGCGCGCAAACGGGCGACGGGAAAAGTGGGGGGGGGGGGCCGACATTGCCGAGCAGCGATGCAGACCCGGGCGTCGGCCGCGGAAATGCCGCAGCGCCAAGACGAGCGATCGTGCTGGCGATCTTGCTTTGCTGCGCTTGCCCGGTCGCCGCGCAGGAGGGCGAGCCGAGCACGCTGGTGTGCAACGACTTCAAGATCGACGCGGCGCATGCGCTCGCACAGTCGCCCGATTCGCTTCAAGTCAACAATCTATTGTTCGAAGCGGCGCGGAGGGGCTGCGTGAATGGACTCGATGCGCTGGTCAGGGCCGGCGCCTCGCTGGAGGCGCGCGACCGGATGGGCAATGTCGCGCTCGCCATCGCCGCCAGAATGGGCCGCCTCGCCTTCGTCAAGGCGCTGCTCGACCTCGACCAAGGCGCCCGGTCCGACCAGCTTGACCGGCCCAACGTCGCCGGCGCAACGCCACTCATCCAGGCGACGCTCGCAAATCGCACCGAAGTCGCCAAACTGCTGATCGCCGCCGGGGCGAAGGTCGACGCGGCGACCAAGCAGGGCGAGACGGCGCTGAGCGCGGCCGCGTTCAACGCGAATGTAGAGCTTGGCGCGCTTCTCCTCGCGCGCAAGGCGGCGCCCGACACGGTCGACGCGACGGGAAAGAGCGTGATCGTCTACGCCGCGGCGCGCGGCGCGACGCGTCTTGTGGAATTGCTGCTCGATGCGGGCGTCGATCCCAACCGGCGCTACAACGCGGATCTGACCGCCCTGATGTGGGCGGCCGGCCACGCCGAAAATGCGCCCAGGGATGAAGGACTGCGAACCGTCAAACTGCTGATCGACCGCGGCGCCGCGATAGATCTTGCCGACGACCGCGGACGCACCGCCCTGATGATCGCCGCGGGCCTCAATCATGGCGCGATCGCGCAGGCGCTGCTCGCCGCCGGGGCGGACCGATCCAAGCGCGACAAGATGGGCAAGAGCGCCGCCGATCTGACCGATGACCCCGAGCTCAAGCCGATCGTCGCCGGGCCGTAGGCGGGCGTCGGGCGCGAAGGCCGCCTACAGACCGGCGAGGACGCGCGCCATCTGTGCGATGTCGTCATCGCTGAACGTCTTCAATAGATCCTTCATCCAGTCGTTGTTGGCGCGCCCGCCGTCGCGAAAGTCGCGCATGGTCTTCACGAGGTAATCGAAGCTCTGGCCGGCGAGCCGCGGCTGCGTGCCTGCGCCGACATAACCGGCCTGATGGCACGCGGGGCATTGCGCGGAATTGGCCATCGAGCCGAAATGCCTGGCGTCTTCGGCGCTGGCGCGCGGCTGTTGCAGATTGGGCCAGGGTCTGGCGGAAAAATAGGCGGCGAGCGCAAGCATGTCGTCGCGCGACAGGGTCTCGACGACCGGCGCCATCTGCTCGTTCTTGCGCGCGCCCTTCTTCATGTCGCGCAATTCGATGTAAATGTACCCCTCGTTCTGCCCGAAGAGAACGGGAAAGGCCTTGTTCGCGGGAATCCCGTTGTCGCCGTGGCACGCCAGGCAGACGGCCGCCTTTTCCTCGATCGTATCGGCGACGGCGACGCCTTGCTCGAGGCAGGCCAGCAGCGCGGCGAGCGCCGCAAGGATCCGCCAATCGAGGATGCTCAGGCTCATGGTCGGGGTCTCGAGGCGGCTGGCTGGTCGTGCGGCGTCGGGTCAAAAATGTGGGGCCGGCGTCGCCGGCCCCACGGAATGCTTTTTCAGGCAGCGGCGCGAGGTCGCCGCCCTCCAATTGTCCGGTCCTCAGGGCGAAACCGCAAACGCAATGATCGAATTGCCGCGCTTGGCGTCGATCTGCGTGTTGCCGCCAGCCCCCACGACCACATATTGCTTGCCGCCGGCCATATAGGTCGAGGGCGGCGCATTGACGCCCGCGCCGGCGTTGAAGTTCCAGAGAACGGCGCCGCTCTTGGCGTCATAGGCCTTGAAATGACCGTTGGCTTCGCCGGCGAACACGAGCCCGCTCGCCGTCGCCAGAGCGCCGCCGATCATGGGCTCGGGAACCTTCGCGCTCCACTGAATCTTGCCCGTGTTGTAGTTGACCGCGACGAGCTTGCCCCATTGTTCCTCGGTCGGAATGACCTTGAACGCGCCGCCCAGCCAAAGCTTGCCGTCGGGATAGGGCGAGGAGTCGACGTGGTAGGTCATCGGCTGATGCAGGTTCAGCGAGTAGGCGAGGTTGAGCTTCGGGTTGGTGGCGATCGGCGACCATTCGTTGCCGCCATTGGCGCCTGGAAGCATGCGGGCGCCGTCCTTGGTCGGCAGCGTCCACATGTTCTCCTGCGGGATCATCGCTTCCGAGAAGCGAATCAGGCTGCAGTCCTTGGCGTCGTGGACATAGAGATGGCCGGTCTTGCCGGCGTGCATCACGCCGGTGATCGTCTTGCCGTCCTTGTCGGCGACTTTGGCGATCACGGTCGGCGAGACCGCGTCGAGATCCCAAAGATCATGAGCGATATACTGGAAGTGGCAGACGTATTTGCCGGTATCCAGATCGAGAGAGACCAGCGAGTCGGTATAGAGATTGTCGCCGGGCCGGAGCGAGCCGTCGAGGTCGGGCGAGGGGTTCCCGACCACGAAATATATGCGGTTGGTCGCGAGGTCCACGGACGGGTTCTGCCAAACGCCGCCGCCCAATGTCTTATAGGGGTCGCCGTTCTTGGCGTAGGCCGCCTTTTCCGCTGCGATGTCGCGATGCATGTCGCGGCCCGTCGCGTCCTTCGTCGCCCAGACGCCCTGCGAATTTTCCGGCGCCGTGTCGAAAGTCCATTTCAGGTCGCCGGTCGCGGCGTCGAAAGCCTTGACGAAACCGCGAATGCCGTATTCGCCCCCGTTGGTGCCCAGCAGGATCAGGCCCTTCACGGCGGTCGGCGCCATGGTCTCTGAATAGCCCTTCTCGGGATCGGCGACGTCCTTCGACCATTTGACGTCGCCGGTCTTGGCGTCGAGCGCGACCAGCTTGGCATCGAGGGTCGCCAGATAGACATTGTCGCCATAGACTGCGACGCCGCGATTGTTGGGACCGCAGCAATAGGTCGTGACCGGGCCCATCTTGTGCTTGTATTCCCAGATCTGATCGCCCGTCGCGGCGTTCAAGGCATAGACGTGATCGAAGGCGGTGGTCACGAACATCACGCCGTTGACCACGATTGGCGAGGTTTCGAGCGTGTCGAGGATATCTGTCTGGAATATCCAGGCGGTGCGCAGGTTCTTGACGTTGGCGGGCGTGATCTGGCCGGCCGGATGGAACCGGGTCTGCCAATAATTGCCATTCGTTTGCAGGAAATTGGCGCTGTCGTTGGCGGCCTTATCAAGCAGATCCTGCGTGACCGTGGTCATCTTGACGGCTGCCGCCGCCTTCGCCGCCGCGTCGCCCTTGACCTCATCTGCCGCGTTGGCGGTCATCGCCGCCCCCGCCAAACTCATTGCGCCCGCGAGTGCGAGCGCCAGCCCGATCCGCTTGTTCATAGCTTCCTCCCGACTGGGTCGTGCAACCCGCCCAGAGACGGCATTAGTGCATAACTGACGGAGCTTTGGGAAGGCGCCAATTTCCCGCCTGGCGGCGATGCGCGAGGGATTTGGCGTGCAACGCAGCACAGTACTTTTGCAAAGCAGCAAGAAGGAAATGGCGCCTATTTCGAACAGTTCTTCAGGTTCTTTTCTTCGATGGCGAAGACCGAACCTTCCTTGATCTGAACGTTGTCGACGAAACAGGTCCGCCCGCTGTCGTCGACGAACTCAATGTCATAGGCGCCCGACGCCGCGCCGGTTATTTTCAGCCGTTCGTCATGATCCACGGAGCCGTCGGAATCGTTGATCGTCTGATTCTGACCCCACTCGTTCCGGCCGGCGGGTGAAAGCCGCAACGAAGTGATCGTATTGGCCGTCAAGTTCCACAGCCGCGTGTCCTTGGCGAGAACGGCGGCAGGCAGCATTGCCGCCAGCAGGGTTGCGAACGCCGCGCATTTGGTCACGTCCTGCTCCTGCCCGAGAGTTCTCGACTTGGCGCCTCGGCGCGCCCCTGCGCGGCGAAGCTACCTTCTCACGATCGGCCTGTCATCCCGGAGGCGGACCGTCGCGGTCGGCGCCGATCACCCGGCCGCGCCGCGTCGGACAAGAAATCCGCGCGCCGGATCATAAGCGACGATCGCTCCGAACAGAAAAACCGCCGCGCAGCCTGCGACGACCGCCAGCGAAATCCATGAAACCCGCCCGTAGAGCGCAAAGCGGATGAGCTCTGTGGCATGGGTAAACGGGTTCAACTGGCAGACATAATACAAGAACGGGCTCGATTCCCTGACGCGCCAGAGCGGATACAGCGCCGATGAAGCGAAGAACATCGGGAAAATGACGAAATTCATCACGCCCGAAAAATTCTCGAGCTGCTTGATCATCGACGAGATCAGCATCCCGAGGGCGCCGAGCATCAGCCCGCTGACAAGTAGCGCCGGCGCCAGTGTGAAGTAGCCGACGGTCGGGGGCTGGATCTCCCAGAACCACGCGATCAAGAGATAGGCGTAGGCCTGCAGCATCGACACGATCGTTCCCGCCAGCAGCTTGGAGGTCAGCAGCCACCAACGCGGAAACGGACTGACGAGCAATGTGCGCATGCCGCCCGTCTCGCGATCATAGACCATCGTCAGCGAGGATTGCATGCCGTTGAACAGCTGGATCATCGCGATCAGGCCCGGGGTGATATAGACTTCATAGAGCACGTAGGTTTCGTAAGGCGGAATGATCGAGACGCCGAGCACCTGCCGGAAGCCTGCAGCAAAAATGAACAGCCAGACGAGCGGGCGCACCAGGGCGGAGACGAAGCGCTCGCGCTGGTGAACGAAGCGCAGCGCCTCGCGCCAGACGATGCCGGCGAGGCAGATGCCATATTGCGCCAGCGTGAAGCCACTGATCGGCACGACCTTGGCGTGGGCGCTCACGCACCGTCTCCTTCTGCGCCGTCGCCGTCCATGTGCGTGAGGCTCGCGAACGCGGCGCGGATCCCATCTTTGCCCGTGGCCTCGAGGACATCCGCGACCGACCCTTGCGCCAGCACCCGGCCGTGATGCAAGACGACGACGCCATCGCCTGTCGCGACCTCGTCGATCAGATGGGTCGCCCAGAGCACGCCGACGCCTTGCTCGCTCACAAGCGCACGAACGCGATGGAGAATGTCGGCGCGCGCCTTGACGTCGAGACCAACCGTCGGTTCGTCGAGCAGCAGCAGTCGGGGCCGATGCAGCAGCGCGCGCGCTATTTCCACGCGCCGCATCTGGCCGCCCGAGAGATTGCCGACCTTGTCGCGCGCGCGATCGGCCAGGCCTGCCTGGCGCAGGAGCTCTTCGGTGCGCGCCAGAGCCCTCCTCCTGCCGATCCCGTGCAACGCGGCGTGATAGACGAGGTTTTGCTGGATAGAAATGTCGAGGTCGAGCGCGCGCGACTGGAAAACCACGCCGAGCTGGCTCAGGGCGCGCCCAGGCTCGCGCGCAATATCGTGTCCGAAGATGCGAATGCGTCCCGAGCGCGTGGCGTAAAGGCGCGTGATCAACGAAAACAGCGTCGACTTGCCGGCCCCGTTTAGGCCGAGAAGGACGGTGAAGGAGGCGGCTGCAACGCGCACACTGACCCCATCGAGCGCTCGGCGGGCGCCAAAAGAGCGGCTGACGTTCTCGACGTCGAGCGCGGGCGTTTGCGGGACGTCGGAGACGGTCATGGGTTCTTTTGCTTAGTTCGGCCCGAACGCGACGCCCCAGGGAAGTTCGCCGACCTGGATGGATTTGACGACCTGCAACCGCGCCACGTCAATGACCGAGACATCGTTCGAGACGCCGTTGGCGACCAGCAGATATTTCTCATCCGGGGTGAAGGCGCCATGCCAGACCCTTTGTCCGACCAGCAGATATTTCAAGACGGCGTGGGAGGCGCCGTCGACCACCGCCACCCGATTGGCGGGCCCGAGATCGATGAAGCCGAGCTTGCCGTCCTTGGTGATGTTCACGCCGACCGGCTGGATCGCTTCGGCGCGCAGCCCCGGAATCTCGAAGTTGACCGTTTGCTTGATACGCCGCGTCGCCGGATCGATGATCGCGAGGCCCCCGCCGACTTCCGACGTCACCCATAGTTCCGACCCATCCGCCTTGAACGCCGAAAAGCGCGGTCGCGACCCGAGCAGCACGCTGGCCAAGACTTCATGGCTGGCCGTGTCGATGAAATGGGCCATGCTCGTCGTCTCGGAGGTGCAAACCAGAATCTTCGAATCCGGGCTGACGGCCATGCCCTCGGGTTCGACTCCGACCGCCACCTGGCCCAGCGCCAGCCGCGTCGCCAGATCGATGATGGTCACCATCGCGTCGTTCTCGTTGGCGACATAGAGGAGCTTCCCCGGCGGATCCATCGTGAATTGCTCCGGGTCAGGTCCCGATGGCAGTTCTCCGACATTCTTCAACGTCCCGGTGTCGAAAATCTGGATCGTGTCGTCATCGCCGAGGGCGACATACACGAGCTTGCCGTCGCGCGAAACATCGATGCCGCGCGGACGCTGACCGGTCTTGATGGTTGCGACCGTCGCCATCTTGTCGGTATCGACGACGGAGATCGAGTTTCCCTTTTCGTTGGAGACGTAGGCGAGAAAGGCGTCGGCGGGGGTCATGGCCAACAGCGACGCCGCAAGCGCGAGGACGGAGGCCGCAATCCAGCTCGAGTCGAACATGCCGATCTCTCCAAGAAAAGGGGTTCGGCGCCGATCAGTTGAATTTGCACCTGGTCTCGGGACGGTCGAGGCCAAGCGTATCGAGTTCCGAGAACTGATGCAAAAAACCTTCCTGCGGCGAAACCGAGACCGTGTTGCGCCCGTCGAACAGGAGAATCGGCTGCCGCAATTGAAGGTTCCAGTCGCGCAGCGTCAGCTTCTGACCCTTGAATGCAGCGAGCGAAAAGTCGGGGCTCTTGATGAACGCGAACAGCTTGGCGGGATCGCTCGAACCTGCGCGCGCCGCCGCCTCGCCGACAAGCCGGGTCGCGGTCCATGCCTGCATGTCGAGCGGCGTCATGAAGCGATGCGCCGCCTTGGCGAAGCGGCTCTGCAACTGAATCGCGCCCCATTGATCGAAGGCCGCGTCCCACGTCGTCGGGACGAGGCCGGCCGAGCCGGCGACCGGGCGCGCGTCCCAGGTCCGATAGGGCAGATACCCCGCGAAAACCTCGCTTTCGTCAGCCGCGACAAGCACGTCATAGTCAGGGGCGCCCTGAGTGAACGCCGGCATCTGGCGCTGGATCTCGACAATCCCGCTGTCGGTGCGGCGCGCGCCGCCGGTGTCGGTGAATTCGCGCTCATCGACGATCTTCGCCCCGAAGCGCGTCGCGGCGCGACGCAGGGCGGCGGCGAACAGTTTGTCCTTGTCGTGCGACCCGACGATGAGCAGCCATTTGCGCCATTTCTTCCACACGAGATATTGCGCCAGGCCGTCGGCAAGCATCGCGCGCGTCGGGGCGACATGCACGACATTGGCGCGGCAATCCTGCTCGCGCAGCCGCTCGTCCGGCGCTCCGGCGTTGATCAGCGTGACGCCGCGCAGCTTGCCGGCGTCGGCGGCTTTCAGAAGATCGTCGGCGCCGAGATCGGCGACGACGAATGAAACGCCCGCGTCCGCCAGAGCCTCGATGGCGGCGCGCGGATCGTCCGCATCGCGGATCTGCCTGTCGAACAGCAGGTAGCGCTGGTCGAGAAACCGGCCGGTGGTATTATCGTCGTCGATCGCCAATTGCGCGCCCGCGAGGCCGTCATTGTCGGCCGGGACGTCGATCAGCGATAGTTTGATCCTGGAGGGCGCGCCCCGCAGATAGCCGATCTTGATTTCAATCGGCTCGGCCGCGACGCCTATGCAGGCCCACCCCAGAGCAAGGCAAAGTAGCGTCAAACGCCGCATCACGATTTCACCCCGGGGGCGCGCCGCCGCGATCAGGCCCGCGCGTGAATTGCGGGCGCGCGGTCCCGACCGCGGACGACGAGCGGATCGCACTCGAAACCATTCCTTGCATGTTCGAATTGTCGCGAACAGACCTTCGGGACCGCAGACAAGGAAATCGTTCTCATGAGAAAATTCGATTTGGGCGGCGCCGTCTCGGAAGGGAGATCGGACGCCGACGCCAGAGCGGAGGCCGCCAGGGAGATCAAGGGCCTCATCTCGACTTCGACGACGCAGGTCGACCACGGCGTCAAGCTCGTCGCCGAGACCGGCAAGTCGCTGGAGCGCATCATGAGCCAGGTGACCGAGATCAACGAAGTCGTCGGCGCGATCGCCGCCGGCGCCGAGGAACAGGCGACGGCGCTGCAGGAGATCAACTCGGCGATCAACCAGATGGACCAGACCACGCAGCAGAACGCCGCGATGGTCGAGGAATCCACCGCCGCGCGCCGTTCCCTGTCGCAGGAGACCACGCAATTGTCGGGTCTCATCGGCCAGTTCCAGGTCGGGGCCACCGGCAACAACGCCATGCGCCGCGAATTGCAGAAGTCCGCGCCGCATGCATTCAAGCCGGCCGCCAAAGCTCCGGCGGCAGGCGCTCGCGGGGAAGTTCGCGCCATTGCGGGCAATCGGCGCCCGGCGGCGGCGAATGCGCCGGCGCGGCCCGTGCGCACGGCGTCCAAGGCGGTCGTCAATGGCGCTGGCGGCCGCGACGCCGACAGCTGGGAGGAATTCTAGGCGCAGTGTGATCGACTGACCAACGGATCGGCTGCGCAACGCGCCAGGCCGAGTTCGGCCGCGCCGATCGCCCTGACCTGACGGCGCGACGGCGGCGTGGCCATGCGGCGACGGGCGTTCAACTGCGCGTCTGTCCGTTCGATCGCTCATCCCCTTGCCCGCTTGCCCCCTCGGCCCGCCTCTGGCGCCTGGACGACCCAAATCGGCGGCTGCGCCCCTCGTCGCCCGACAAATCCTTTCGTTGTGGATATATTCGGAAATGGATTTTTCGGCGGATCGGGGCAAATCAGAGGGTTGCAGGCAAATTGAAGCCCGCGCGGGGCTCTTCGGCGCGCCGCCGTCCGGCCCCCGCGCGGGACGGCCCGCGCCTTGTCCCCGTCGTCACTGCGGGCGCGTTCGTCGAGCCTGGCGGTCTGCCAGCG
>JBEKEI010000113.1:0-17061 GCA_050013915.1 Roseiarcus sp. | reverse complement strand
TCGGAGTTTCCTCGCTGGCGAATTTGATCTTCGTCGGCAAGACGAACATCGCCTCGTAGACGACCGGCCGCGAGCGGGCAAAATCGAGATAGGCGGCACAGACGTTGCGCAAAACGTCGGGAGCGCCGGTGACGTTCGCCATTCTCAAACGCGTCGCGAGTTCCTCGAAACCGCGAGTGGCCACTGCGGCCATGATGTCGGCCTTGCCCTTGAAGTGGCTGTAGAGAACGGGCTGGCTGTAGTCGATCAGCCCGGCAAGACGGCGCGTGGTGACCGCGTCCCAGCCCTCGGCTTCGGCGAGGCGGCGCGCCGCAGCCAGGATGAGTTCATAGCGCTCCTCACGCTGGCGCTCTCTGCGTTCGGCGATCGACATCCCCGCACCCTATCGATGCGCGAAATTATGTCAATGCTAGAATATGGTTGACATCGATCCTATCAGTGCTAGGGTATCTGCAGCTGACAGGAGTTCGCCATGATCCTAACGGGATATCTGCTCTCCGGCCTGATCGCGGTCGCAATCGTAGTCATCGGGTCGCGTTTTCTGTGGGACCCTGCCGCCGCGTCGCGTGGCTTCGGCATGCCCGATTCTCCATCGCCGTCGACCGGCTGTGCCGGATGGCTGGCGGTGAAGGGCGTGAGAGACATCGTGTCCGGCCTCTTTGTCTTCCTGCTGATGGCGGGCGGACCGCCGCGCCTGCTCGGCGAATTCCTGCTCGTGGCGAGCCTCATCGCATTCGGCGATGCGGCGATCGTCCTTCGATCGGGCGGCAGCAGAACCGCCGCCTTCGGCATTCATGGCCTGACGGCGCTGGTCATCATCGCGGCCGGCGCAACCCTCATCGGTGCGACCCATTGACAGGAGACAAACATGACGATCCTTCAGATACCCGTAGCAAGCGCGATGGCGTGGCTGCTGGCCTTTGCATTTGCCGGCGCCGGCTTGTTCAACGCCATCGGCGGCGCGGCTGCGCAGGCGCAGTTTCTGCGCTGGGGTTATCCGGCGTGGTGGAACTTCGTCACCGCCGCGCTCGAAGTGCTTGGCGCCGCGCTCGTCGTTATTCCCGAAACGCGGATTTGGGGTTTGGCGCTCATGGCGATGGTGATGATCGCCGCGATCGCCACCCTCGCTCGGCGTCGGGAATACCGGCATCTGCCCCCGGGCGTGGCGCTGGCCGCGCTGACCGGCATCGAATTGGCGCTCGTCGTGGTGAATTGAGAAGCTCGGCAAGGGGTCGGGAGAGTATTTGATCCAACTTCCACGCCAAGCGGAAACCTCACCCGATCAGCCGGTCGCCGCTGATCGAAGACCAGGGTTCGGCGACTGCGCGGGCGCGACCAGGACGGTCGCGCTCCCGGGCGTCAGACGAACAGCGCGGCCTGGCGCTCGCGCAGCGAGGCCTCGATCGCGCTCAGCCCCTCCTGGATGGCGGCGCCCTGCCCGATCAGCGCCGCGCCGTCCTTGCCGACGACCATCGCCCGAAGCAGCTCGACGCGGCCGGCGAGCCGCATGTCGCAATCGATCAGCGCGCCCAGCGTCGCCGCCTCCTGGCGCCGGCGCTGGGTCATGCGGTCGTTCTCGGGAACCGGCTGGGCGCGAATGCGGCCCTCCAGCGCGCCGATCGCCTGCGACAATTGTTCGAGCGTCTGGGCGCCGGCGATCGCGGCGGCGTCGGGGCGCGGCTTCTCGCGGCTCGGCGGCGGCAGCTGCGCGCGCCGCCACCCGCTCTCGGCCGCCTCGACGGCGGCGCGCGCCTCGCCGAGCAGCGCGCCGACCTGGCTGCGCAGCACGAGATCGTCGGCGCGCAGCTGGTTCTCGACCCGATAGAAGTTGTAGCCCCAGCCATTGAACAGATTGACCGCGATCTGTTCGAGCGGCTCGAGATCGTAGAACAGCGAGCCGGACATGTTATTTGCTCAATCCTGTCTCTGCGCCGACCGGATAGAAGCCGACCGGCGGCTGGCCGCCGATCTGGAACGGCATGCCGACCGCGGCGTTGGGCGCGGAGACGAGGCCCTTCTCGGCCATCCGCAGCGCCAGATAGTAGCGCACCGACTCGATCGGCGTCAGCCCGATCGCCTGCAGCGAGATGAGTTCGCGCATCCGGTCGTCCTTCGGCAGGACGAGGATCTTCAGGTCGTTGAGCATGATGCCATAGGTGCGCAGGAAGTCGGTCAGGTGCGTCTTCACGCCCTCGCGCAGCTCGCTGATCCGCTCGTTGATGTGCTCCATCTTGGTGACCTGGATGACCTGGTTGATCGCCTGCTCGATCGCCGGGCCCGCGTAATCGGCGATCTCCTTGGTGTCGATCACCTGGCCGTTGAACGGCAGATGGGTGATGAGGTCGAGCGCGGCCTCGCGCGTGTCGACATGGATGTAATAATCGACCTGATAGGCCATCTCGGCCATTTCGGCGGAGGTCGCGATTCCCTTGTTGCTGACCAGCAGCTTGGAGCGGTTGACGTAGATGACCTCGTAGACCCAGGGCGAAGCGCCGCCGAAGAAGCCCTGCACGATCGAGCCGACCAGCGGCTTGTCGGGCGTCGTCAGCGAATACTGGCCGGTCTCGTAGACGTTGAGCACGGCGCCGCGCGACTTCAGCACGCAGAAATGATTGCTCTCCACCGTCAGCAGCGATCCCGAAACGATGCTCTCGTCGATGATCTTGACCGCGATGTTCTTGGTGCCGAGCATGTCGGTTCCGTCCCGCAACAGGGACGTGATGACTTGACGGGCAATGGCCATGGTCGCACCTCGATTCGCCTGAAAAGGCAACGGGATCGGTGGAGACCGATGCCGCGCCGCTCATCATGGGCCCGCCCGGTCGGGCCGGCAAGGTCGAAGGCCGCGCCTGGTTGACGCCGGGCGCCTCCCGGTTACGGGACGGCGGGCCGCCTAGCGCCGCAGCACGCCTTCATAGACTTCCAGCGTCTCCCGGGTCATCCGGTCGAGCGAGAACTGTCCCACGACATGGGCGCGGGCGCGCCGCGCCATCGCCTCGCGCGCGCTGGCGCCCAGATTCAGCGCGGCCTGGATCGCGCCGGCGAGCGCCTCCGGGTCGCCGGGCGGCACGCGCCAGCCGGTGCGGCCCTCCGGGGGCGCCTGCGGCGGCGCGAGCACGGTCTCCGCCACGGCGCCGAGGTCCGAGACCACAACCGGCGCGCCCATCGCCTGGGCCTCGACCGCCGCGCGGCCGAACGCCTCCGGCTCGATCGAGGGCACGACGACCACGGCGGCGGCGAGAAACGCCGCCGGCATGTCGCCGCAATGGCCGACCAGGGCGACGATTCCCTTCAGGCCCGCCTTGTCGATCAGCGCGTCGAGCTCCCGGACATAGGCGTTGCGGCCCTGGGCGTCGCCCGCCATGATCGTGCGCACGCCGGTGACCCCGCGCGCCTTCATCAGTCGCGCCGCCTCGATCAGCGCCTTATGGCCCTTCCAGCCGGTCAGTCGCGCGGCGATCAGCACGATGCGCTCGTCGGGGGCGACGTCCCAGCCCTTGCGCAGCGCCGCGACCCGGGCCGAATCGACCGTCTCGGGCGCGAACTTCGAAAAATCCGTGCCGCGATGGATGACCCGCAGCCGCGGGTGGGCCCAGGGGTAGAGCCGCGCGACCAGCGCCGCGGTGTAGTGCGAATTGGCGATCACCGCCTCGCCGCGCGCCATCACCGAATTGTAGCGCAGCTTGAGCGCCGAGCGCCCGGAATAGGCGCCGTGGTAGGTCGTCACCAGCGGCGTGCGGGCGATCCGGCACGCCAGCAGCGCGACCCAGGCGGGCGCGCGCGAGCGCGCGTGGACGATGTCGACGCGCTCGGCGATGATGAGCCGCGCGAGCCGGCGCGCGTTCAGCAGCATCGCCAGCGGATTCTTGGCGGCGGCGGGAAACGGGATCAGCAGGCCGCCGACCGCCTGCAATTCGCTGGTCAGGCGGCCGCCTTCGGAGGCGACCGGCGCGCGCGCGCCCGCCGCGACCAGCGCGGCGGCGACGTCGATGGTCGTGCGTTCGGCCCCGCCGGCGTCGATCCGCGGGATGATCTGCAGCACGGTGCGCCCGGCCAGCGAGGCGCGCGCGCCGCGCCCGTAGGGGGCGGGGTCGACGGCGTTCATCGGACGCTCCCACGCGCGCCGCGCCGCGCGGGTTCGCCGCAGCGGCGAGGATTCTTGACACTGCGCGACCCGCGCGCGAAGCCTGCGCCGCTGCGAGGCGCCGTCGCCGAAAAACGAATCATGGGGCAAGATTAGGTGTGAGCGCGGCCGAACTCCAATTCCTCGATCTCGGCGCGGGCGCCCAGGCGCGGCGCATCGCCTGGCGCGCGCGCGCCGCCGGGGAGCAGCGGCCGGCCCGCGCAGGGCTTGTCTGGCTGTGCGGGTTCAAGTCCGACATGGCCTCGACCAAGGCCCAGGCGCTCGACGATCATTGCCGCGCCGAGGGCCGCGCGCTGCTGCGCTTCGACTATTCCGGCCATGGCGCGTCGGGCGGCCGGTTCGAGGACGGCACGATCACGCGCTGGCTCGAAGAGACGCTCGCGGTGATCCGGGCGGCGAGCGCGGGACCGCAGATTCTCGTCGGCTCGTCGATGGGCGGCTATCTCGCGCTGCTCGCCGCGCGCGAACTCGCCGGGGCCGGCGAGGCCGCGCGGCTCGCCGGAATGGCGCTGATCGCGCCGGCGGTCGACTTCACGCAGGCGCTGATCTGGGCCAACGCGCCGGAAGCCGCGCGCCGCGCGATCCTCGACCAGGGCGCCTGGCCGCGACCCTCGCCCTATGGACCCGAGCCCTATGTCATCACCCGGGCGCTGATCGAGGACGGCCGGCGCCATCTGCTGCTCGGCGACACCATCCGCACCCATTGCCCCGTCCGCATCCTGCAGGGCATGCGCGACGAGGACGTGCCCTGGCGCCACGCGATGACCCTGGTCGAGCACATAGCCGGCGATCCGGTGACGCTGACGCTGGTCAAGGACGGCGACCATCGGCTGTCGCGCCCCGAGGACATAGCGCTGCTGCTGGCGGCGATCGAGGGGCTGTCGTAGGGGGCCATTATTTCGCCTCGCCACCGAATCGGTGCAACGCGGCGCCATGCGTCCTGAGCCAGGCCTCGGCGCGATCGGTGTCCGGAAACAGCCGGCGGGTCACCTTCCAGAACGCCGGCGAATGGTTCAGGTGGACGAAATGGGCGACCTCGTGGGCGGCCAGATAGTCGAGCACGAACGGCGGCGCGAGGATCAGGCGCCAGGAGAAGTTCAGCCCGCCGGTCGACGAGCACGAACCCCAGCGGCTCGTCGTGTCGCGCAGCGTGATCCGCCGCGTCTCGATCCGCAGCGTGCGCGCGTGGCGGGCGACCGCCGCCTCGAGGTCGCGGCGCGCTTCGCGCTTGAGATAGTCGCCGACCCGGCGGGCGAGATGGGCGCGATCGCCCGCCACGCAGATCGCCGGTCCGGACTCGCGCTGTTCGATCCAGACGACGCCGCGCGCCTCCGGCCGATGGACGATGCGATGATCGACCCCGCGCAGCGGCGTCAGCGACCCCGGCGCGAATGCGACCGGCCTCGGCAGCCGGGCGAGCCGCACGCCGATCCAGGCCGCGTGCCGTTCGGCGAATTCGCGCGCCGCCTTGAGCGAACTGCGCGCCGGCATGGTCAGCACGACGTCGCGGGTGGCGCCGCGCACGCGCAGGGTGAAGCGCCGTGCGCTGGGAACGCGCTTCAGCGCGACCCGGTAGGTCGCGCCGCCGTGCTCGACGTCGAAATGCGCGACCGGCGCGGCGGGCGATCGGCTCTGAAGCAGGCGGAGCATGGACCGTTGTATCGCACGCCGGCCTCGCGCCGCTAGTGCGGGCCTGCATCACCGCAGTTCGAATCGCGGCCACGGCGCCGGCTTGAGCTGGATCGGCACGCCCGCGACGACGAGCGCGACGCCGCCGCAGGCGCGCGCGACCGCCTGGTTGAGCCGGCCCTGTTCGTCGCGAAAGTCGCGGCCGAGCCTGGTTTCCGGCACGATCCCGGAACCGACCTCGTTCGAGACGAACACCGCCGGGCCCGCCAGCGCCTCGATCGCCGCGCATAGCCGCGCCGTTTCCTCGGCCGGGTCCCTTCGCGCGAACATGGCGTTGGCGAGCCAGAAGGTCAGGCAATCGACGAGCACGACCCGGGCGGCGCGCGCCTCGCGCGCCAGCGCCTCGGCGAGCGCCAGCGGCTCCTCGAGGGTGGTCCAGCCCTCCCCGCGCTCGGATCTGTGCCGGGCGATGCGCGCGGCCATCTCCGCGTCGCCCGCCGAGCCGGTCGCCAGGTACAGCCGCTCGCCCGCCGCCGCCTCGGCGAGCGCGAGCGCATAGCCGCTCTTGCCCGAGCGCGCGCCGCCCAACACGAGCAGGCTCCGGCAGGCGATCGGCGGCGGCGAGGCGGTCATCCGCGTTTCCTGTCACGCCGCCGCGGCAGGCGCAACACGGCCTCGGGCGCCGTCGCGCACGGCTTCTGGCGCGCCGCCTTCAGTGCTAGAACGCCCCGGGCGCAACGCTGACGGCAGGACCATGGACCCGATTTTCGCCAATTGCCGCGCCAGCGTCTTCGAGGTCGCGTCGCGGCTGGCGGGCGAGCGCGAGGGGAACGGTCCCGGCGAGGGCTTTCCGGACGATCCCGGCCCGGCCGGCGCCGGCCCCGAGGCGGCGGAGGCGGTCGTTCCCGGCTGGAGCGGAGATCCGCCGATGACGGGCCTGTGGGAACCGAGCGCGGACGCGGTCGGCGCGCAGGGGCGCTTCTGCTTCGCCAATGCCGATTCCGCGCCCGACCGGGCGCGACGCCCGATCCCGGCGGACGGCGTCTCGTGACCGCCCTCCGCCGGTTCGTCGTCGTCCTGGCGTGGCTCGGGCTGGCGGGCGAGGCGGGCGCGCAGTCGCCATTCGCCCCGCCGCCCGAGCCCAAGCCGATCTTCCTGCGCCTGCTCGCCTTCGCCGACTATTTCGATGAAGCGGCGCTGGCGCAGTTCGAGCGCGAAAGCGGGATACAGATCGCCTACGACGCCTATGACTCGCCCGAATCGATAGAGGAGAAGCTGCGCGAGGGCCCCTACGATCTCGTCGTGCTGCCGGGTCCCACGCTGCGCCGGGAAATCGCCGAAGGGGCCCTGCAGCGACTGGATCGGGCCAGGCTCGCCCACGCCTCGAGCGCCGCCGCGCCGATCGCCGCCAAGCTGGCGGCCTACGATCCCACCGGCGCCTATGCGATCACCTACATGTGGTTCGCGACCGGGCTGCTGTACAACGCCGACCTGGCGACGTCGCGCCTGCGCGGCGCGCCCGCCTCGTGGGGGCCGCTGTTCGCGCCCGAGGAGGCGCGCCGGCTCGCCGATTGCGGCGTCGCGACGCCCGACAGCCGGGACGACCTGTTCATGGCGGCGTGGCGGTTCCTGGGGGTCAATCCGGCGCGGCTCGGCGCGCTCGACGTCAGGCGCGCGGGCGACCTGCTGATCCGCGTCAAGGCGGGCGCGCGCGCGTTCGCGGTGCGCGACTATGTCGGCGCGCTCGCCAACGGCTCGGTCTGCCTTTCGCCCGGACGGATGGACGACGCGGCCTCGGCGAGGACGCGCGCCGAGCAGGGCGGCCGCGACGCCGACATCCGCTTCGCGGCGCCCAGAGAGGGCGCGCCGATGTCGCTCGACGCCCTGGCGATCCCGCGCGACGCGCCGCATCCGGCGCAGAGCTATGCGCTGCTCGATTTCCTGCTGCGACCCGAGATCGCGGCGCGCGACGCGCGCGCGACCGGCCTGTCCAGCGGCGAGGACGCCGGCGACCCCGAACTGCTCAAGCGCCTGTACCCCTCCGGCGCCGTCGATCCCGCTCTGACCCCCGCCATCGAAAAGGAATGGGCGCGGGTGAAGGCGGCCAAATGACCGATGTTCGCGCGCGGGCGCGGCGAGGCGGGCGCCGGAGCCGCCAGCGGAGTTGACCTGAAATGGCCGAGAAGTCGCCGAATATCCTCATCGTGATGGTCGACCAGCTGGCCCCCGCCTTCCTGCCGATCCATGGCCATCGCCTCGTCAAGGCGCCCCATATCGAGGCGCTCGCGGCCGCGGGAATCGTCTTCGAGAGCGCCTACTGCAACAGCCCGCTGTGCTCGCCGTCCCGCGCGGCGTTCATGACCGGGCGGCTGCCCTCGCGCTCCGGGGTCTACGACAACGCCGCCGAATTTCGCGCCGACATTCCGACCTATGCGCATCATCTGCGCAATCTCGGCTACCGGACGATCCTGGCGGGCAAGATGCATTTCTGCGGTCCCGACCAATTGCACGGCTTCGAGGAGCGCCTGACCACCGACATCTATCCGGCCGACTACGGCTGGACGCCGGACTGGGACGATCCGCTCGCGCGTCCCGACTGGTACCACAACATGCGTTCGGTGACCGAGGCGGGCCTCTGCGTGCGCACCAACCAGCTCGATTTCGACGACGAGGTCACCTTCGCCGCCGAACGCGCGCTTTACGAAATCGCGCGCTCGAACGACCGGCGCCCGTTCCTGCTGGTCGCCTCGCTGACCCATCCGCACGATCCCTTCGCGATCACCGAACGGTGGTGGAGCCTCTATCGCGACGAGGACATCGCGCCGCCCGGGCCGCCGGCGCCGCGTGAGGCGCTCGATCCGCATTCGCTGCGGCTTCGCCATGTCTGCGCCATGGACGCGCAGACGATCGGCGAGGACCAGATTCGCGCCGCGCGCCACGCCTATTTCGGCGCCATCTCCTATGTCGACGACAACCTCGGCCGGCTGACGGCGGCGCTGCGCGCGACCGGGCTCGCCGACGATACGGTCGTGATCTTCCTCGGCGATCACGGCGAAATGCTCGGCGAGCGGGGGATGTGGTTCAAGATGACCTTCTTCGAGGGCTCCGCCCGGGTGCCGCTGGTCATCGCGGCGCCGCGGCGATTCGCGCCGCGCCGGGTCGCGGCGAGCGTGTCGCTGGTCGATCTGCTGCCGACGCTCGTCGATCTGGCCGGCGGCGACAGCAACGAACTGGCGGGCGGGATCGACGGGCGCAGCCTGTTGTCGCATCTCGCCGGCGAAGCCGGCCATGACGAGGTCATCGGCGAATATTGCGCGGAGGGCGCCATCGCGCCGATCGTCATGATCCGTCGCGAGCGATGGAAATTCGTCCATTCGGCCCCCGATCCCGACCAGCTCTACGACCTCGCCGCCGATCCGGGCGAGCGCGACAATCTCGCCGCCGGCGCCGCGCACGCCGCGCGCGTCGCGGCGCTGCGCGCCGAAGTCGCGCGACGATGGGATCTCGCCGCGCTCGACGCGGCCGTGCGCGAGAGCCAGCGGCGCCGGCGCCTCGTCGACGCCGCGCTCAACAAGGGCGCGCCGCATTCCTGGGATTTCCAGCCGTTCCGCGACGCCTCGCGCAGTTATGTCCGCAACACGATCCCGCTCGACGATCTCGAGGCGATGGCGCGCTTCCCGCCGGCCGGCGCGCCGAAATAGCCTGCCCCGCCGCGCAGCAGGAATCGGGCTGACGGCGGGCCGCCGCCGGGCTAGGCCTGTCCGACATGAGGGCAGGAACGCGATGACCGACGCCGCCGGCAAGACCATGACGCCGCTCGAATGGGCGATGCTGCTCATTCTCTCGCTCTTCTGGGGCGGTTCGTTCTTCTTCGTCGGAATCGCGGTGCGCGAATTGCCGCCGCTGACCATCGTCGCGCTGCGCGTATCGATCGCCGCGCTGATCCTGGCGCTCTGCCTGCGGCCGATGGGCCTCGCCATCCCGAGGCGGCGCGACGCGCTCGCGGCCCTTCTCGCCATGGGCCTGCTCAACAACGCGATCCCGTTCTGCCTGATCGTGTTCGGCCAGACCCGCATCGCCAGCGGCCTCGCCGCGATCCTCAACGCGACGACGCCGCTGTTCACGGTGCTCGGCGCGCGCCTCGTCAGCGCCGACGCGCGGCTGACCCCGCTGCGCCTGACGGGCGCGCTGTGCGGGCTGCTCGGCGTCGCCGCGATGATCGGTCCGCAAATCGTCGAGGGCCTCGGCGGCGAAATCCTGGCCGAACTCGCGGTTCTCGGCGCGGCGGTCTGCTATGCCGGCGCGAGCCTGTTCGGCCGCCGCTTTCGCCGCCTCGGCGTCGACCCGGTCGCCGCCGCGGCCGGACAGGCGGCCGCGGCGAGCCTCCTGCTGGTCCCGATCGCCTTGGTCGTCGATCGGCCCTGGGCGCTGCCCGTGCCGGGCGCGGCGACCCTTCTCGCGATCGCCGCCATCGCGACCCTGTCGACGGCCCTCGCCTACATCCTCTATTTTCGAATCCTCGCCGGCGCCGGCGCGACCAATGTCGTCCTCGTCACCTTTCTGGCGCCCGTGACTTCGATCCTGCTCGGGGCGCTGTTCCTCGGCGAGCGCCTCGAGCCGCGCCACTGCGCGGGGCTGGCGCTGATCGGCGTCGGGCTGGCCTGCATCGACGGCCGGGCGCCGAGGGCGCTGCGGATCGCCGGAGCCGCCTGACCGCAGGTCACGACAGGCTCCGCACGCCGCCGCCGCGGGGCCTGGCGGCTCGACTCCCCTTCCCCGCGGCGGCGCGCTATGCTGGCCTCGAGGAACCGGCCATGGCGATCGAGCGCAAGCAGCCGCGAAACATTGCCGAACGCGCCGCCCGCCGCCGGGCGGGGCGGTCGTCGGCGGGTCCGGCCGAAGACATCTGGCGGCGCGAGACCTATTGCCTGCCGCGGCCCGAGGCGCGCGAAAAGGCCCTCGAATGGTTCGACCGCTATCCCAAGGCGGCCTACATGACCGAGATCGAGTTCTGGCGCGAACTGGCGGACGGCCGTATCGAATTCACCATCCGGCGACTGCCGACGGCCGACTGAGCGCCGGCGCGGACGGCGCGCTCGGGGCCGGCCCCGCCCCTGCCGCCGACATCGCGGCGCCCGCGCCGCTCCGGGTGGGCGCGCCGTCCCGGGCCCAGTCGTTTCGCGTTCGGCAAGCCCGCCGGGCGAGAAAAGCGCCCAATGGATTTCCGTATCAATAATTTATTCACCACGATTATCTTTCATGAATTAAGTTAAAATCCGAATATGCCGATTCACATTCCAGGCTTGTTGCGCTGCAAACTACGAGATCATCGGCTTCCATTTCGGACCCCATTACTTTCCCATAATTGCCAGATTTCAGCCACACTGGGCAATGGCGGCGTGACCCATCGGCAACAGACTTTCCGTTCCGGCGCCTCTATACGGGCTTTCATTGCGGCGGCCAGCAAGGCCCTGTCGTCCGGCCGACATTGTGAACGGTCGGCCCGGGAACTTTTGGCGCCGGCGGACGTTCGACGGTTCGGGCTGAAGCGGCGCGTTCGAAGCAAATTTGGCGACGATGGAGATGACGATGAACAAGATGCTTCTAGCAGCCCTGCTGGCGGGGGTGGCGACCTCGGCTTTCGCCGCCGACCTGCCGACGCACAAGGGCCCGCCGCCGGCTCCAGCCTATTACGCGCCGCCGTTCAGCTGGACCGGCTTCTATGTCGGCGTCAACGGCGGATTCGGCACGACCGACCTGCGCGGCGGCAACTTCGGCCCGCTCGCCGGCGTCGGGCCGGTTTCCGCGTTCGGCAGCCCCAGCGGCGGCCTGATCGGCGGCACGGTCGGCTACAATTACCAGATCGGTCAGTTCGTCATCGGCGCCGAGGCGTCGCTCGACTGGGCGGATCTGTCCAAGGGCCGCAGCTTCGTCAATGGATCGACGGACAACCTGAAGGTCGATTCCCTCGGCAACGTGCTCGGCCGCCTCGGCTACGCCTGGGACCGCACCCTGTTCTACGTCGCCGGCGGCTACGCCGGCGGCGACGTCCACGCCAGCGGCTTCAACGACGCCTTCTACGGGGTGACCTTCCCCGGCAGTTCGGGCTGGCAGAGCGGCTATGCGGTCGGCGGCGGCATCGAATACGCCTTGACCAACAACATCTCGGTCAAGGGCGAGTACCTGTTCTCGCAACTCGGCGGCAAGACCTACTATGGCGGCACGCCCGACGCCGTGAAGACCGGCCTCGACATCAACACGTTCAAGCTCGGCGTCAACTACAAGTTCTAGCCATCGGAGAGCGGATCATCAGGCAGCCCGGCGGACCGCGGTCCGCCGGGCTGTTTCGCGTTCGCGCCTGGAGACGGGCGTCGAGCCGCCTGGCGCCGAAGGCGGGGCGCGGTCCAAGCATTTGTTGCCGCCGAATGGGGGCGCCCATATAAGACGGGCAGTGTCTCGACAGGGCGCGGCAGGTCCGGGACCGGCCGGGGAGCGGGTGAGCGGAATGTCCGGATTGAGCGGCGCGGATCGCGAGCGCCTGGTGATCGTCGGTTCGGGTCCGGCCGGCTACACGGCCGCCGTCTATGCGGCGCGGGCGATGCTGGAGCCGCTGATGCTGACCGGATTCGAGCCGGGCGGCCAGCTGATGATCACGACCGACGTCGAGAATTATCCAGGCTTCGCCGAGCCGATCCAGGGGCCCTGGCTGATGGAGCAGATGCGTGCGCAGGCTGCCCATGTCGGCGCGAGAATCGAGGCCGAATACGTCACCGGCCTCGATCTGAGCCGGCGGCCGTTCCGCATCCAGTGCGACAGCGGTCGCGCGCTGAGCGCCGACGCCCTCATCCTGGCGACCGGCGCCAAGGCGAAATGGCTGGAATTGCCCAGCGAACAGGCGTTCAAGGGCTATGGCGTGTCCGCCTGCGCGACTTGCGACGGATTCTTCTTCCGCGGCCGGAAGGTGATCGTCGTCGGCGGCGGCAATTCGGCCGTCGAGGAGGCGCTCTACCTGAGCAAGATCGCCGCCCAGGTCACCGTCGTCCATCGCCGCGATTCCTTCCGCGCGGAGAAGATCCTGCAGGACCGGCTGTTCCAGCGCGCCAACGTCGTCGTCAGGTGGAATCGCGCGGTCGAGGAAGTGCTGGGCGGCGGCGCGCCGCTCGCGGTCACCGGCGCAAGGGTCCACGATTTGAAGACGGGCGCGCGCGAAATCATCGAGGCGGACGGGATTTTCGTCGCCATCGGCCATGCGCCGGCGAGCGAACTGGTCCGCGGACAATTGGCGCTGAAGCCGAACGGCTATGTGCGCACCGCGCCGGGCTCGACCGCGACGAGCGTCGAGGGCGTCTTTGCCGCCGGCGATGTCGCGGACGACGTCTATCGTCAGGCGGTCACCGCGGCCGGCCTCGGCTGCATGGCCGCGCTCGAGGCCGAACGCTGGCTCGCCGTCGCGCCGGATTTGCGACGCGCGGCCGAATGAGGCGAGCGCGCGGCCGGCGCACGCGTTCGATCGAAACCGGCGCGCGCGTCCTGGTCGTCTGAAATCCAAGACCGGGCGGGCGGGGGGAATCATGGACTGGGACAAGCTACGCGTATTCCAGGCCGCCGCCGACGCCGGCTCGTTCACCCGCGCCGGCGAAACCCTCGGTCTCAGCCAATCGGCGATCAGCCGCCAGGTCGGCGCGCTCGAGCAGGACATCGGCGCCCCGCTGTTCCATCGCCACGCGCGCGGGCTCATCCTCACCGAACAGGGCGAATTGCTGCTCGGCACGGTGCAGGACGTCGTCCTCAAGCTCGACGCCGTCCGAAGCCGGCTGATCGACAGCCGCGAGAAGCCTCACGGCGAGTTGCGGGTGACGACGACGCTGGGGCTCGGCGCCAACTGGCTTTCGCCGCGCCTCGGCGAATTTCTCGAACTCTATCCCGAGATCAAGCTGCAGCTCCTGCTGACCGACGAGGAACTGGATCTGGGCATGCGCGAGGCCGACGTCGCGTTGCGCCTGCGCGAGCCCTCGCAGCCTGACCTCATCCGCCGGCGCCTGTTCACCGTCCATTTCCACGCCTACGCCTCGACCGATTACCTCAAGCGGTCCGGTCAGCCGCGTTCGATCGAGGACCTCGACTCCCATCGCCTGCTGGCGTTCGGGGCGGCGACGGCCAATCATTTCCTCTATGACCTGAATTCGCTGCTGACGGTCGGGCGCGATCCGCGCAATCCGCGCACGCCCCATATCGCCGCCAACAACCTCGGCGCGATCACGCGCGCGGTCGAACACGGCGTCGGCATCGCGGTCCTGCCGGACTATTGCATCACCCCCGATTCGGGCCTCGTGCGCCTGCTGCCGCAGGCCGACATGCCGGAGATGGAATGTTTCCTCGTCTATCCCGAGGAGATGAAGAACGTCGCGCGCGTCCAGGCGTTTCGCGACTTCCTCGTCTCCAAGGCGCAGCGCTGGCGCTATTGAGCGCGGCGCGTCCGGCCGCCGCTCACATGAACAGCGGCTCCTTCTCGAGGCCCTTGTAGAGGCCGGCGACCTGTTCGCCATAGCCGTTGAACAGCATCGTCGGCCGGCGATCCCCGGTGTTGAGGAAGGTTTCGCTCGCCTGGCTCCAGCGGGGATGGGGAACGTCCGGGTTCACATTGGCCCAGAAGCCGTATTCCTCGGGTCCCAGCGATTCCCAGAAGGTCGTCGGACGCTGCTCGACGAAACTGATCTTGACGATCGACTTGGCCGACTTGAAGCCGTATTTCCAGGGGGTCGCCAGACGGATCGGCGCCCCGAACACCTTGGCGAGCGGCTTGCCGTAGGCGCCGGTGACCATGAAAGCGAGATCGTTGGTCGCCTCGGCGATCGTCAGCCCCTCGACATAGGGCCAGGGCGAGAAATCGCGCTGGCCGGGCGCGATCTTCTTGTCGAGGAAGCTCTCGAAGCGCAGATATTTGGCGGAGCCCAGCGGCTTCGCCATGTCGACGAGCGCCCTGAGCGGGAATCCGCTCCACGGGATCGCCATCGACCAGGCTTCGACGCAGCGATGCCGGTAGAGCCGCTCCTCGACGCCGATCGCCTTGACGAGATCGTCGATGCCGATCGTGAGCGGCTTCTCGACCAGGCCGTCGATCGTCAACGTCCAGGGGCGCAGCTTCAGCGGGTCGGCGGACAGGTGCTTGCTGGTGCTGAACTCGTAGAAATTATTGTAATTGGAGGTGATCTTCTCGGGCGTCACGTCGCGGTCGAGGATGAACGCCTCGTTGCGCTTGGCCGGGTAGAGCGAGGCGCCGGGGTCGGCCTCCTCGGCCAGCGCGCGCCGCACGCCCCCGGCCCCGATGGCCGCGAGCGCCGCGCCGCCGGCGAGCAGGGCGCGGCGATTGAAGAACAGATGTTCGGGCGTCGTCTGGCTGGTCGCGATTTCCCAACCCTTGCGGCGATGAAACTGCATAGCCAATCCCTCTTCGCGCGGGTTCGCCCGGCGTCACGCCCGCCCCTCACAGCCCAGTCGCGGCGAGGAAGGGAATTGTTACGTCGCGCGCGTCAGGTCTTTTCGACCTGCCCGAATTCCAGATCGACGGGCGTCGCGCGCCCGAAGATCGACACCGCGACCTTGACGCGCGAGCGGGCCTCGTCGATTTCCTCGACCGTGCCGTTGAACGAGGCGAACGGCCCGTCGGCGACCCGAACCTGCTCGCCGATCTCGAACCGGATCGAGGGCTTGGGCCGCTCGACCCCGTCGGCCACCTGGCCCTTGATGCGTTGCGCCTCGAGGTCGGGAATCGCCATCGGCTTCTTGTCGGCGCCGAGAAACCCGGTGACCTTGGGCGTGTTCTTGATGAGATGATAGACGTCGTCGGTCAGATCGCAGTTGACCAGCACGTAGCCGGGAAAGAATTTACGCTCGGAACTGACCTTGCGGCCGCGCCGCACTTCGACGACCTGTTCGGTCGGCACCATGATCTCGGTGAAGCGGTCGGCGAGGCCGCGCTGGGCCGCCTGTTCCTTGATCGACTCGGCGACCTTCTTCTCAAAATTCGAATAGGCGTGAACGATATACCAGCGCATGCTCATGACGGCATCCCAAGCGAGTTCCCGAGGCGACCCGCGGCGCCGCGGCGCGATGTCGGGCCATCCGGACGGCGCATCGTCTCAGCCACGTCGGCCAATTCCCAGAACCAGCCCGACCAGATAGTGCAGCGCGGCGTCGACCGCGGTGAAGAACAGGCTGGCGAACAACACCATCAGCAGCACCATGCCGGTGGTGATCAGCGTCTCGCGCCGGGTCGGCCAGATGACCTTCGCGGCCTCGGCGCGGACCTGCTGGATGAATTCGAACGGATTGGCCATTGTGCGCTTTCCAGGGAATTGGTCGGCTTACGCGACCGCCAGCGCCGTCTCGAGCTGGAGCGGCCGGCCAGAAAAATTCGCGGCGCGGGACCTCTCGGTCGCGCGCCATGCCGCCGTCTTATAGGAATGCGCGCCAAAGCCCAAGCAAAATGTGAAGAAGCGGCGGCGGGCCGGCCTTGCGCCTGGATTTTCCGCGGCGGAGGATCCTTTCCGACGTTTCGCGACTTCGCCGCCGGCCTGCGATCGCTCGGGCGGGCGCGTCGAGGCGGCGGCGCGGGCGCCCGCGCGGGGCGCCGGAGCGCGGCCTCCTGCCGCGCAGCTCGGACGCGCCGCCGGCCGTCAGTCTCGGGCAAGCCGGCCGTGGTTGATGGCCCGATCGCAACCTTTCGATGGCGAAGCCATGACAGTCATGAACACGGCCGTATCGGGCATGCTCGGCCAGAACAACTGGCTCTCGACGATCGCCCAGAACGTCGCCAATGCCGCCACCACAGGCTACAAGGATGCCGAGACGCAGTTTGCCTCGCTGGTCGACAATGCGGGCGCCGCCGGCGCCGTCGCCGGCATGGGCGTCAGCACGAGTTCCCTCACGCTGGCCGCGCTGCAAGGCTCGATCTCCGGGACGGCGGTTCCGACCAATCTCGCGATTCAGGGCGCCGGCTTCTTCGTCGTTTCCAATGGTTCCGATCAGACCTATCTCACGCGCGCCGGCTCGTTCGTGCCCGACGCCTCGGGCAATCTCGTCAACGCCGCGGGCTATTCCCTGATGGGGGAGCCGATCCGGAACGGCGCTTCCCCCACGGGCGCCGGTTCGCTCGCCGCCTTGCAGACCGTCAACGTCGATCAGGCGCCGACCTATGTCGCGCCGACCACCGCGGGCGCCCTCGCCGTCAATCTTCCCTCGACCGCGAGCATCGTTGCCGCAGCGTCGACCCCGGCCGGGGGCGGATC
>JBEKEI010000112.1:0-17086 GCA_050013915.1 Roseiarcus sp. | reverse complement strand
GCCATGTTGGGGCCGGTGATCAGCGCGATGCGGCCGCCGTGCGCGATTTCGCCGGAGAGGTCGGCGTCATTGGCGACGAAGGCCTCGCCGCGCGCGCGCAGCGCTGCCTCGACGACGGGATGGCGGCCGCCCTCGATCACGAATGCGAGCGAATCGTCGACCACGGGCCGCGTCCAGTCGCGCTGGACCGCGAGTTCGGCGAGCGCGCAGGCGACGTCGATCTCGGCGAGCGCGAGTCCGACGCCGCGGATCGCCTCCATTTCGGTGAGGCAGGCAAGGCGCAGTCGCTCGAAGGCGGCGAGCTCCAGCGCGAGCGCGCGGTCGGCCGCCGAGGCGATCTTCGCCTCGAGCTCAGCGAGCTCATTGGTCGAGAAGCGCATCGCCCCCGCCATGGTCTGGCGATGGATGAAGGTCGCGGAATGGGGCGGGCGCAGCAGGCGCTCGCCGTGGGCCTGCTGCGTCTCGATGTAGAAGCCGAGGAAGTTGTTGTGCTTGATCTTGAGCTGGCGCGTCTCGGCGAGCTCGCAGTACCTGGCCTGCAGCTCGGCGATGACGCGGCGGCTTTCGTCGCGCAGCGCACGCGCCTCGTCGAGCGGCGCCAGCGCGCCCGCCCGCACGAAACCGCCGTCGCGACGGTTGAGCGGAAGTTCGTCGTCGAGCGTCGCGGTGAGTTGGTCCTCGAGCCTGCCGTCGGCCGCGCCGAGCCGCGCGCAGGCCTCGACGAGCAGTACGCTTGCCGGCGGCGAGGCTTCGAGCGCGTGCCCGACCGCTCGCGCGGCCTTCAGGCCGTCGCGCAGCGCCGCCAGATCCCGCGGACCGCCGCGGTCGAGGCTGAGGCGCAGCAGCGCGCGGATGAAATCGGGCGCCGAGCGCAGGATCGCGCGCAATTCCCCGCGCAGCCGCGCCTCCCCGACGAACCAGCCGACCGCGTCGAGCCGCGGATCGATCGCCTCGGGGCGGGTCAGCGGGCTCGCGAGCCGCTCGGCGAGCAGGCGCGCGCCCGCCGAGGTCGCGGTGAGGTCGATCGCGGCGAGCAGCGAGCCCGCGCGCTCGCCCGACAGCGTTCGGGTCAGTTCGAGATTCGCGCGCGTCGAGGCGTCGATCTCGAGACTGGCGCCGCGCAAGCGGCGCGACGGCGGAGACAAAGCGGGGCGCGCGTCGATCTGGGTGCGCGCGACGTAGGCGAGCGCGAGCGCGGCGGCGCCGATTTCGGCCCGGGTGAAGGCGCCGAAGCCGTCGAGCGTCTCGACGCCGTAGAATTCGCAGACCCGGCGCTCCGCGAGCGCACCGTCGGCGGAGTCCCGGCCGATCGGCGTTACCGCCGCGCGCGTCTCGCCGAACAGCCGCGCGAGTGCGGGGTCGTCGAACAGCGCCTGGGGGACGAGGATTTCGCTCGGCTCGATGCGTGCGATCTCGACGGCGAGCCCCGCCTCGTCGATCTCCGCGAGCGAGAAGGCGCCGGTCGAGATATCGAGCGCAGCGAGTCCGAACAGCGCGCGCGTCTCGCTCGCACGAAGGCGCTGCACCGCGACGAGAATATTGGCGCGGCCGGGTTCGAGCAGCCGGTCCTCGGTGATCGTGCCGGGCGTGACGAGCCGCACGACGTCGCGGCGCACCACCGATTTGGCGCCGCGCTTCTTCGCCTCGGCGGGATCCTCGAGCTGCTCGCAGACGGCGACGCGATGGCCGAGGCCGATGAGGCGCTGGAGGGTGTCATCGGCGCGCTCGACCGGCACGCCGCACATCGGGATGTCGTCGCCCTCGTGCTTGCCGCGCCTGGTCAGCACGATGCCGAGCGCGCGGCTCGCGATCTCGGCGTCCGCGAAGAACAATTCGTAGAAGTCGCCCATCCGGTAGAACAGCAGGCAGTCGGGATGGGCGGCCTTGATCGAAAGATATTGGGCCATCATCGGCGAGGGGCGCGCGAACTCCTTCGCCGACGACGCGACGGGATCATGGATCGCGCCTTGTTCCGGCTCTCGCAGCTCCGCTTCGCTCGTCATGCGCGCGACCCTAACAAAGACGCCGCAACAAAGCATCGGCGGAGGTCGAGGTTTCCACGGCGGCATCCAGGCGCCCTCGATCGCCCCCGACCGCCCGGTTCTTCCGAGTCGCGTTTTCGCGGATCAGCAGTCTCGTGTCCAGCAAGACGGGGCGGCCAGATCGTGGGTGTCCGCAGACCCGAGCGCACCCGCCGAAATCGCGGGCCAAGGAGCGAGTCAGATTCGCGGCGGTTTGGACCGAGCTGATCGTCGCCGCGCTTCACCCCGAGCGATCGCGCCGCACGGCTTCATGCCCGCCAACCGCCGGCCGGAACGCGCCGCGCGGAATCGCGGCCGGCCTCACACAGGCGTGGTTGAGCGCGTCAAGCTGTGCCAAGAGCACGGCACATTTGCAGCGAACAGACGCGCACGGCGCGGCAATTGACGCAATTGCAGCTACATTGCGCGAAACCGCCGCCGGCGCCCGATCCCGGATCTATGATCCGCGGCCGTCGTGGAGAGATCGCCTCGGCGGCCATGCGCGCGCCGAGCCGATATCGCCACATATTCCGCCGTTCGAAGCCGCTCAGCGGGAGCCGTGGGACGCGGGGCGGACGAATTCGGTCCCGTAGAACGCCAGGGCGACGAGCGGGAAGGCCAGACCGATCCAGCTGACGCATGTCCAGCCGCCCGATGCGTAGGCGAGACTCGCGATCCCCGATCCGGCCGCGCCGCCGGCGAAGAACATCGCGATGTAGAGCCCGTTCAACCGGCTCCGGGCCTGGTCGCCGAGCGCGAAGATGATGCGCTGGCTGACCACCTGGTTGCCTTGGACGCCCGCGTCCACCATGACGCCGGCGGCCAGGAGCGCTGCCATCGATCCGCCACCGCCCACCCGCGACAGCAGGAAGGCGATCGCGACGACCGCCATCGACAGGCCCGTCGCGGCGCGGCCCCAGCCGCGATCGGCGATGCGCCCGGCGATCGGCGCCGAAAGGGCGCCGCCGGCCCCGGCCAGCGCGAACAGCGCGATCCCCCGCTGGCTCAAGCCGAACGTCGGTCCGGCCAGCTCGAGCGGGACGGCGGTCCAGTACAGGCTGAAGGCGGCGAACAGGGCGGCCTGATAGGCGGTGCGGCGGCGCAGCGCCGGCGTGTCGCGCAGCAGGGTCCACAAGGACCCGATCAGGGTGAAATAACCATGGGCGACGGCCGGGCGCCGTTCGGGCAGCAGGCCGCGCAGCGTGGCGGCGAGGATCGCGATCGCCAGCGACGACACGGCGAAGACGGCGCGCCAGCCGAAAGCGTCGGCGATCAGGCTGGAGACCGGACGCGCCAGCATGATGCCCAGCAGCAGGCCGCTCATCACATTGCCGATCGTCTTGCCGCGGCTCGAATCGGGCGCCAGATGGGCGGCGATCGGCACCAGCATCTGGGCGGCGACCGACGTCAGACCGATCAGCACCGCGGCCGCGAGAAACGACGTCGACGACGGCGCGAGGGTCGCCGCGAGCAGGGCCAGCGCCGCGGCGCAGAGCGTCCAGACGGTCAGAGCGCGATTTTCCAGGAGATCGCCGAGCGGCGCCAGCGCGATCAGGCCGACGCAATAGCCGAGTTGGGTAAACGTGACGATGAGGCTCGCCCCCTTGGCGCCAAGACCGATGTCGGGCGCGATCAGGCCGATCAGCGGCTGCGCGTAGTAGATGTTGGCGGCGGTCACGCCGCAGCCGGCCGCGAGCAGCATCGTCATCCCGGCGGAAACCGGCTTTTCGACGTCGCTGCGTTTGCGCGTCGCCGGGATGGAAAGCGCCATCGGGTTCCACATCCTGTCGCGAGTTGTGAGGTCATTCTCCGCCGTCGCCAGTCGCCGAGCGACCGGCCTTCGGCAGGCGTTCCCGCGCCGCTGCCGGGCCGGCGCCTCGGGTCGAGTTCCGCGCCCGGTCGGAAACGCGCGAAACCGCAAAGCGCAGCGGTGAACCGCGGCGAGAGGCGCGGACCGGCTCGGCGCCCGCGGGCGCTGGCGGTCCCATCGTCTTCAGTCGGGAACCGACTCTCTCTGGTTCGCCCCTTCCGCTTCGCCCCCGTGCGCAAGGTGGAATCCCGGCGACGATCGCGCTCAATCCTTCTTCTGGTTCGCTTGCTTTTCGGCGCGGGCATGGCTGGGGTCGGCCTTGGCCAGAAACCCGCCGATCATGTCGCGAAACCAGTCGGCGCCTTGGGCGCTGTTCGAAAACCAGGCGCTCATGAGCCCTTCGGGCGAGAATTTCTCCGCTTCCGCGATCATCCGTTTTTCCATTTCCGCGAGCATCGCGGCCTGGATCGGCTGGACGTCTGGCAGCCCGAAATATTGCCTCGCCTCATTCGGCGTGCAGTCGATCTCTATCGTGACCTTCATTTTCCGAGCCCTGCTTGAATTCGATCTCGCATGGATGGACGCATTGGCGAGCCGTGTCGAGTTCGGGGTCCGCGCCGGCGGGTCGATCAACCTCGACGCGCTCAGGAGTCGGCCGATGTGACCGTCAGGTCGACCATGATCTCGGCGGCCAGCCGTTCCAGGGTCTTCCGCAGTTCGTCGCTGGCGAGATCGTCGGGCACGCCGAGGCGCGCCGAAGCGCGGAACATGACTGCGCCGGAGAACGGGGCGCCTTCGACGCTGCTGCTGAACTCCTCGATGTTGACGCCCAGCTGGGTCAGGGCCTGCGTGACGTCGCGGACGATGCCGGGCCGCTCGTTGCCGAGGAGTTCGAGCCTTAGGATCTGGCGACTTCCGGGCGGTTCGGCGCCTGAACTCCGTTCCACCGCGACGCGCAGGCCGGTCGCCTCCAGATCGACCAAGGCCGCCGTCAGCATCGCGATGTTCGGTTCGGGAATCTCGACGAGCACGATGCCGGCAAACTCGCCGGCCAGACGCGCCAGCCTGCTCTCCAGCCAGGTCCCGCCCGCAGCGCTGACTTTTTCCGAAATGGCGTTCACCAGACCCGGTCTGTCGTGACCAATGAAGGTCATTACGATGGGCGTTCTCATTTCCGACTCCTTAGCGACGTGGGCGACATGCGTCCGCCGAGCCGTCCGGCCCCCCCATCGTTGCATTGGTCGGGGCCGCTGGGCCAGCCCCGGCGCGCGCCGCCCGAAGGGCGGCGGCGGGGGATGGACGCGTCGCCAGTACTCCGCCAGCTCGCGCGCGGCGCAAAATGAGAAGCGATCGCCTCGCGCGACCGCTCGAGGAGAAGGGCGCGACCAGCGCCGATCGCACCGTCCGGAGCGTCAGTTCTGACCGACGCGCAGCTTGTAGAATATATGATGGCCGATCCGGTCGACCCGTTGCAGCGCGCTCGCCCAATAGGGCAGCACGTAGTTGGCGTGGTAATTCACCGCCTCGCCGACCAGCGGATTGTAGAGCGCGCCGCTGGTGACGTCCTTCGCGATCCGCACGGCCACCGCCCACGCGGCCGGTTCCTCGATGCGCAGCGATTTCCCCTCGCAGGCGAACGAGAACTGGCAGGCGAACGGATGATTGCGGTCCTGGTAGACTACGCCGCACACGTCGGCGGGGTAATTGCCGCTACGCACCCGGTTGAGCACGACCTGGGCGACCGCCGCCTGGCCGTCCTCGGGCTCGCTGCGCGCTTCGAAATAGATCGCATCGGCGAGGCAACGCTGCTGACGCGCCGCATCGTTGGCGTCGATGAGCGCGGCGTAATCAGGCTTTTCGCCCGGTGCGGTCATACGCGCCAGGGTGGTTTCGGGAGCGACGACGGCGGCGACGACGATCCGAACGCCGTCGTTGGGCGTCGGGGTCGCCGAGTTCAGCGCCACCTCAAGCGGAAGGCTCGGTGTCGCGCCGTCATCGAAGAGCCGGCCGACTTCAACCAGCGGCGCCGTCGACCGCGCATCCGCAGCGCCAGAGTTCGCCGCGGCGGGCGGCGACGGCGCACCGTCGAGGCCGGGATCGCCCGCGGCGCGCCTGACGCCGGGCACGAACTGGCGATTGAGCCTGGCGTCGAAGCCGGGCCGCAACCCGATGAAGGGGTCGCCCTTGCGCGAGCGGTCGATCGCCGGAAGGTCCACCCGCGCCTGCTTGAGATCGGCCCGAGGATCGATTTCGTCGTCGACGCCGGCCAGATCGTCCGGCGACCCGATCGTCAATCTCGCCTGAAGCCCGATATTCTCCGCGCTCGTCCGTTCGAAGAGATCGCCTTGCAGACGCATCGTCCCCGACGGCGAAGCGTCGCGCGCGGGGCCGGCGCCCAGGTCAAGTGTCGGGTCCTGGCCCGCCTGGGCCGTGATCGAGACGATGAGCCCCATCGCAAGGCACCATGGCGCGATCGCCGCACAAGCCCAGGCTAACCGCGAGCGACGCATACACAACTCACGCGAGGTTCGAGTGTCATTGACAACTGCCGCTCGGGCCCCCTGGACGCGCCTCTTGCCCGGCCCGATCGCCAGCGCCGGTCCGGCGAAGACAATACCGACAATTTCGTTTATCGCGGCTTAACGTTGCGGCGACGTTGCCGCCGCCGCGCGCGACCGTCCCCGAACGGCTCGGCTCCCGGCGGCGCAGCCGGGGCGCCGGCAGGTCGGCGGCGTGAAAGCCGACACGACGACGAGTTCGGACGCTTCGAAATCATGATCATGGAACGAGCCCGGCTTCCGGCAGTCGAACAAACAGGCGCCGGCAGGGTCGCGCTGACGTCGGCGCCCGTCGACCTCGAGGCGCCCTCGATGGCGATCCCCGCCTTCCCGCCCGCTGCCAGCGCAGACGCCGGCCGATTTCAGAAATCGTGATCGGCGCTGTTGAAGTGTTCGATGTCAAAAACAGATTGAAGCGGCGCTCAATTGGACAAAATATGCCATCGCTGGCACTGTTCAGGATGACGATCGCCATCTGATCGCTCTCACGATTGGAGTCCACTATGTCCACCGCGGCGCGCGTCGAAGTTCCCAACGATCTCGAAGCGTTCTGGCTGCCGTTCACGCCCAACCGCGCCTTCAAAAAGGCCCCGCGGCTGATCTCGCGATCCAAGGACATGCATTATTATACGCCCGAGGGGCGTGAGATTCTCGATGCGACGGCGGCGTTGTGGTGCTGCAACGCCGGCCACAACCGGCCCTCGATCGTCGCCGCGATCCAGCGGCAGGCCGCCGATCTCGATTTCTCGCCGACGTTCCAGTTCGCCCACCCCCAGGTGTTCGCGCTCGCCGCCCGGCTGACCGCGATGGCGCCGGCGGACATCGACCATGCATTCTTCACCAATTCGGGCTCGGAAGCCTGCGACACCGCGCTGAAGATCGCGATCGCCTACCATAATGTGCGCGGCCAGGGTTCGCGCCAGCGCCTGATCGGCCGCGAGCGTGGCTATCACGGGGTCGGCTTCGGCGGCATTTCAGTCGGCGGCATGGTCAACAACCGCAAGTTCTTCGGCTCGCTGCTGACCGGCGTCGACCATCTCCCAGCGACCTACAACCGCGAGCAGCAGGCGTTCACCAAGGGCGAGCCGGAATGGGGCGGCCATCTCGCTGACGAGCTCGAGCGGATCGTCGGCCTGCACGACGCCTCGACTATCGCCTGCGTGATCGTCGAGCCGATGGCGGGCTCGACCGGCGTGCTGCCGCCGCCCAAGGGCTATTTGGAGAAGCTGCGCGCGATCTGCGACAAATATGGCATCCTGCTCGTGTTCGACGAGGTCATCACCGGCTTCGGCCGTCTCGGCGCCGCTTTCGCCGCGGAGCGCTATGGCGTCGTTCCCGACATGATCACCTTCGCAAAAGGCGTGACCTCGGGCACGGTGCCGATGGGCGGCGTGCTGGTCCGCAAGCATGTCTACGACGCGTTCATGAAGGGCCCGGAGCACGCGATCGAACTGTTCCACGGCTACACCTATTCCGGCCATCCGCTCGCCTGCGCGGCCGCGCTGGCGACGCTCGACGTCTATCGCGATGAGCGCCTGTTCGAGCGCGCCAAGACGCTGGAGCCCAAATGGTATGACGCGCTGATGAGCCTGAAGGGCCTGCCCAACGTGCTCGACATCCGCTGTCTCGGGCTCACCGGCGCGATCGATCTGGCGCCGTCGAGCGGAGGGCCGGGCGCGCGCGGCTACAAGGCGGTCGAGCATTCCTTCCACGAGGCGGGCATCATGATCCGCATTTCCGGCGACACCATCGAACTGACCCCGCCGCTGATCGTCAGCGAGGATCAGATCGGCGAGATCGTCGACAAGGTCGGGCAGACGATCCGGGCGGTCGCGTAAGGGCCGCGTCGCGGCGCCCCCCTTGCTTCCTTGCGCCCCGTCGGTCATCTCCTTCTGTCGACGCGCGCGGCGGAGCGTCTTCGGAACATCGGCGACGGCGGCGTCCGGGGGCAATGGGACTCTTTCTCCTTCAGCGTTTCACCCTGCTGCTGGCGACCCTGGCCTTCGCCTCGATCGTGGTCTTCGGCGTGCTCGAAATCCTGCCCGGCAACGCCGCGCAGGTCATGCTCGGCGCCAGCGCGACGCCCGAGACCGTCGCCGCGCTCGCGCACAGGCTCGGACTCGACCAGGGCTTCGGGGTCCGCTACCTCGCCTGGATCGGCGGCGCCCTGCGCGGCGACCTCGGGCTGTCCTACGCCTATGGATCGCCGATCGGCCCGCTGATCGCCGAGCGGCTCGCGGTGAGCGCGCCGCTCGCGGTCCTGGCGATGCTGATCACCACCGTCGTTGCGCTCGCCGCCGGCGTCTTCGCTGCGCAGCGGCGCGGGCGCGGCGGCGATCTCGCGGTGATGGCGGCGAGCCAGATCGGCCTCGCCGTGCCGAACTTCTGGTTCGCGATCCTGCTCGTCCTGCTGTTTGCGGTGCATTGGCGCATCGCGCCGTCGGGCGGCTTCCCTGGCTGGAGCGCCGGAATCGGGCGGGCGCTCGGCGCGCTGATCCTGCCGGCGCTTTCGCTCGGCCTCGTGCAATCGGCGGTGCTGACCCGCGTCACCCGCTCGGCGCTGCTCGACGTGCTCGGCGAGGATTTCATCCGCACCGCCCGCGCCAAGGGGCTCTCGCGGCGCGCCGCGCTGTGGCGGCACGCCCTGCCCAACGCGCTGACGCCGATCCTCACCATCATGGGCCTGCAATTCGCCAATCTCGTGGCCGGTGCGATCGTTGTCGAATATGTCTTCACCCTGCCGGGGCTCGGCCGCCTGGTGTTCCAGTCGATCGCCAACCGCGATCTGCTGGTGGTCGAGGACTGCGTGATGCTGCTGGTGGCGATCGTGATCGTCGTGAATTTCCTCGTCGACGTCGCCTGCGCGACGATCGATCCGCGCCTGCGCCGGCGCGCGGCATGAGCGGGGAGGGCTTCGCCGCGCGGGCGCGCCGCAACGGCGGCTTCGCGCTGGGCGCCGTTCTCGTGGCGGCGGTGATCGCCGCCGCCGCCATTTCGCTCGCCTGGACTCCCTATCCGCCGGCTGCGATTGACGTGCCGCACAAACTGCTGGAGCCGTCCCCCGCCCATTGGCTCGGCACGGATTCGCTCGGGCGTGACATCGTCTCGCAACTGATGGCCGGCGCGCGCGTGTCGATCCTGGTCGGAATCATTGCGGTCGGCATCGGCCTCGTGTTCGGCGTCGCGCTCGGCCTCGTCGCGTCTTCGGCGCGCGGCGCGGTCGAAGCGGTCATCATGAATCTGTGCGATTTCACCTTCGCCTTTCCCGCGCTGCTGCTCGCGATCATGCTGACCGCCGTGCTCGGGCCCGGCGTCGTCAACGCAATCATGGCGATCGGCGTCGCCAACGTCCCGATCTTCGCCAAGGTCACGCGCGCGCTCGGCAACAGCGTGCTGGCGCGCGACTACGCGATGGCCGCACGGGCGGCCGGGAGGGGGCCGGTTGCGATCGCCTTCGAGCACGTACTGCCGAACGTGGCGCCGGCGCTGATCGTGCAGGCGACGATCCAGTTCGCGATCGCGATCCTCGCCGAGGCGGCGCTGTCCTATCTCGGGCTCGGCGCGCAGCCGCCGCAGGCCTCGTGGGGCCGAATGCTGAGCGACGCCCAGCAATACATGTTCCTGGCGCCGCGGCTGGCGGTGTTTCCCGGCGTCGCGATCGCGATCGCGGTGCTCGGCCTCAACCTGCTCGGCGACGGACTGCGCGACGCGCTCGATCCGCGATTGCGCGCGAGGCACTGAAATGCTGCTCGACGTCGCCGACCTCAGCGTCGACTTGCCGACCGCGGGTGGCGTCCGTCGCCTGGTGCGAGGCGTCTCGTTCGCGCTCGACGCCGGCCAGACGCTCGGGGTCGTCGGCGAATCCGGGTCCGGCAAGACCTTGACCGCGTTGGCGCTGATGGGGCTCCTGCCCGAGGGGGCGAGCGTGTCGGGCCGGGCGATTTTCGAGGGGCGCGATCTCGTCGGGCTCGACGAGGCGCAGATGCAACGCCTGCGCGGCGACCGGATCGCGATGATCTTCCAGGAGCCGATGACCGCGTTGAACCCGCTGCAATCGGTCGGGCGGCAGATCGCCGAGCCGCTGATCCTCCATCGCGGCCTGTCGCGGGGCGCCGCCGGCGCCGAGGCGGTCCGGCTGCTGGCGCGCGTCGGCCTGCCCGATCCGGCGCGGCGCGCGCGCGCCCATCCGCACGAACTGTCGGGCGGCCAGCGCCAGCGCGCGATGATCGCGATGGCGCTCGCCTGCGCGCCGCGGCTCATCATCGCGGACGAGCCGACGACGGCGCTCGACGTCACCGTGCAGGCGCAGATTTTGGATCTCATCGCCGATCTCTGCGCCCGTTCGGACATGGCGCTGATCCTCGTCAGCCACGATCTGGCGGTGGTCGCGCAGAACTGCCGACGCGTGCAGGTGATGTATGGCGGGGCGACGATGGAGAGCGGCGCGACCGAGACGGTGCTCGCGCGACCCGCACATCCATACACGCGGGCGCTGCTCGACGCCCGCCCGCGCGTCGGCGCGCCGCGGCGCGAACGGTTGCGGGCGATCGCCGGCGGCGCGCCCGGCGCCGGCGGGCCGCCGGCCGGGTGCCCGTTCGCGGGGCGATGCCCGCTGACGATCGAGGCCTGCACACGAGCGCTGCCGCCAGCCATCGCGGTCGGCGAGGGCCACATGGCGCGCTGCATCCGGCTCGACGCGGTCGAGGGCGCCGCATGAGCGCGCCGCCGGCCGATCCCCCGCTGCTCGAAATCGTCGACCTAGTCAGGAGCTACCCCCAGCCGCGCGTGCGACTGTTCGGGCCGGCGCCCCGTCTGCGTGCGGTCGACGGCGTGAGCTTTCGCGTGACGGCGGGCCGATCCTTCGGCATCGTCGGCGAATCGGGTTCCGGCAAGTCGACGCTCGCGCGCGCCGCGATCGCGCTCGAGCGGCCGAGCTCGGGCGAGGCGCGCCTGATGGGCGTCGCGCTCGGGTCGGCGTCGCGCGCCGCGCTGCGCGGCTTGCGCGCGCATATGCAGATGATCTTCCAGGACCCCTACGGGTCGCTCGACCCGCGCCAGCCGGTCGCGCGAATCGTCGCCGAACCGCTCGCCTGCCTCAGCGGCGTGCCGCGCGCCGAGCGGCGCGCGCGCGTCGCCGAATCGCTGCGCGCGGTCGGACTCGCCGCGGAGGACGGCCGGAAATATCCGCACGAATTCTCCGGCGGCCAGCGCCAGCGCATCGCGATCGCGCGCGCGCTGATCACCCGGCCGCGGCTCGTCGTCGCCGACGAACCGGTCTCGGCGCTCGACGTCTCGGTCCAGGCGCAAGTGCTCAATCTGCTGACCGACCTGCAGCGCGACTTCGGCATCACCTACCTGCTGATCAGCCATGATCTGGCGGTCGTCGATCACGTCTGCGACGACATTGCGGTGATGTATCGCGGCCGCTTCGTCGAGACCGGCTCGAGCGAGGCGCTGCTGGCCGCTCCCGCCCATCCCTATTCGCGCGCGCTGATCGACGCCGCGCCAAAGCTGCACGCCGAACGCCGGCGCGCGCCGGCGCCCGAGGCCGACGCGCCGGGCGCCGCCGGCGGCTGCGCCTATGCGCCGCGGTGTTCTTTCGCCCAGAACCGCTGCCGCGAGGCGGCGCCGGCGCTGCGCGCTTTCGCCGGCGACCGCGCCGTCGCCTGTCATTTCCCATTGTAATCAGTAGTTTACTTGCGTCGTCCCGATCCTGCGAATATTTTGCGCCGACCCTCTTGCGGCCGCGCGCGGCCATCCCAATGTGAATGGGCGTTACATTGCTGTCGCCGGGAGGCGCAGCGTGTTCTTTTCACGGAGGCTCGTCATGAGCACGGTGCAAGGTGCGGTGGACGGTTCGAGCGGGGCGCGGCAATACGGCGCGTGCGATTGGTCGGGCGCGCCATGGCGCGGGCGCAATCGCTGGTCGCCGTTCGAAATCGTCGCCATGGTTCTCGGTTTCATCGTCTTCTGGCCGATCGGCCTAGCGATCCTGTTCTTCAAGCTGTGGCAGCGGCGCAGCGGCTATCCCGGCGATCTTCAGACCGCCGCCCAGGAAAAGTGGCGCGAGGCGCGCGGCATGATGTCGGGAGCGCCTTGGCAGGGCCGGCGCGGCTTCTATGGTCCATCGACCGGAAATTCGGCGTTCGACGACTGGAAAGCCGCCGAAATCGCCCGACTCGAAGAGGAACGCCGGAAGCTGCAGGAAGCGCATCGCGAGTTTTCCGAGTTCGTCGACAACATCCGTCGCGCCAAGGATCGCGAGGAGTTCGAGCGGTTCATGAACGAACGGCGCAACCGGCCTGCGCAAGGCCCCGCGGCGTGACCCTGGCGCCGTTGCTGGCGAGCCCGGCGACGGTGATCGCTCATACGATTCTGGCGACCGCGGCGCTCGTTCTGGGCGCCGCGGTTCTTTTCTTGCGCAAGGGAACGCCGCTCCACCGGCGCCTCGGGACGGTCTGGGCGGGGTCGATGATGATCGTCGCGGCTATTTCGCTCGGCATAAGCAGCGTCAATCCCGGCCATTTCAGCTTCATCCATCTGCTCTCGGCAATCACGCTGGTCAACATCCCCTACGCGATCTGGATGCGCCGGCGCGGCGCCGTCCGCGCGCATGCGATCGCGATGACCTCGAACTATGCAGGACTCCTGGCCGCCGGGGCGTTCACGCTGGTCCCGGGGCGCATCATGCACGCCGTCGTGTTCGGATAGACGGGGCCTCCGCACCCCTCCTCCGTCAAGGTCGAGGGCAGAATCCGAACCGACTGAAACAATCTACTGATTTTATAGACTGATGAGCTTGACGGCCGCTTCGTCTTCGGATTGCATAGTATGACGAGGTCAGCCCGCCCTCGGCCGTAAGGAGCTGAAATGCGTCATTCCCTTCGCGTGATCGTCGCCGCGAGCGCCGCGGCTCTGGCCTGGGGGGCGTTTGCGGCGCCCAAGGACACCGTGACGATCGGGATGGTGCTCGAACCGCCTGGCCTCGACCCGACGACGGGCGCGGCGGCGGCGATCGGCGAGATCACCCACTACAATATTTTCGAAGGGCTGACCAAGATCAACGGCGACTTCACGGTCACGCCGCTGCTCGCCGAGAGCTGGACCCTCTCGCCCGACCTCAAGACCCTGACCTTCAAGCTGCGCAGGGACGTTCATTTCCAGGACGGCGCGGCTTTCACCTCGAAGGACGTCAAGTTCTCGTTCGAACGCGCCGCCGCGAAGGATTCGACGAACAAGGAAAAGGCGTTCTTCGCCTCGATCGAATCGATCGAGGCGACGGATCCGGCGAGCGTTTCACTGAAGTTCAAGCAGCCGAGCTTCGACGCGCTCTATCACCTCGGCATGAACACGGCGGTGATCGTCGACGAGAAGAGCGCCGCGGCCGATGCGACCAATCCGGTCGGCACCGGGCCCTACAAGCTGGCCAACTGGACCAAGGGCTCGTCGGTCACCCTGGAGAAATGGGACGGCTATCGCGACGCCGCGAAAATTGCGATCGCCAAGGCAACCTTCCGGATCATCAACGATCCCTCGGCGCAGGTCGCCGCGCTGCTCGCCGGCGACGTCGACGCCTTCCCTCGGTTCGGCAATTTCGACGCGATCGGACAGTTCCAGTCCGATCCGCGCTTCAAGGTGACCACCGGCGGCACCGAGGGCAAAACGATCCTCGCAATCAACAACAAGAAGAAGCCGCTCGACGACGTCAGGGTGCGCCGCGCGATCGCCTATGCGATCGATCGGAAGGCTATCGTCGACGGCGCCGACAACGGCCTCGGCGCGCCGATCGGCAGCCATCTCACGCCGACCGACCCCGGCTATGTCGACCTGACCAGCGAATATCCCCATGATCCCGCCAAGGCCAAGGCGCTGCTGAAGGAGGCCGGCGTCACGACGCCGCTGCAGCTCTCGCTGATTCTTCCCCCGCCGAACTATGCCCGCAAGGGCGGCGAGATCGTCGCGGCCGAACTCGGCGAGGTCGGGATCGAGGCAAAGATCGAAAATGTTGAATGGGCGCAATGGCTTTCGGGCGTTTACACGGCGAAGAACTACGACTTGACCATCATCAGCCATGTCGAGCCGCTCGACATCGGCATCTACGCCAATCCCGACTATTACTTCCAATACGACAACAAGGACTTCCGCGAAACCATCGCCAGGCTCAACGCCGCGCCCGATCTGGAGACCTACAAGAAATACATGGGCGAGGCGCAGCGCAAGCTCGCCGACGACTGCGTCAACGCTTTCCTGTTCCAGCTGCCGCAGGTGACCGTCGCCGATGCGAACCTGACGGGCCTGTGGAAGGATTCGCCGATCTTCGCCAACGATCTTTCCGCACTGGCATGGAAATGACTGGCCCGAGCCGGCTCTGGTGAGATAGACCAAGCGTCTGCGTCGCGCTCGCCTCCGGAATTTTCGCGCGACGGACGCGGAGCGCAGTCGCCGCCACGGCGGGCGATCCACCTGCGCGCGGATCATGGGGCGCCATGCGACCGTACCAACTCTCCGCCTCGGCGCTCCTGCGCGCCTATCGGGACCGCGCCTTGTCGCCCGTCGAGGCGATGAAAGACGTTCTGGACCGGGTTGCCGCGTTCGAGCCCCATATTCACGCGACCTATCTGCTCGACGCGGAGCGTGCGCTGACCGAAGCGCGGGCGTCCGAGGATCGATGGAGGCGCGGGGCGCCGCTCGGCCCGCTCGACGGGGCGCCGGCGACGGTCAAGGACAATATCGCCACCAGGGGCGAACCGGTCCCGGTCGGCACCGCTGCCAGCGATCTCACCCCGGCGGCCGCCGACGCGCCGCCCGCCGCGCGACTTCGCGAAGCGGGCGCGATCCTGTTCGCCAAGACGACCATGCCGGACTACGGGATGCTGTCGTCGGGCCTCTCGAGCTTCCATCCGCTGACCCGCAATCCCTGGGACCTCGCGCGCAATCCCGGCGGATCTTCGGCGGGTGCGGCGGCCGCCGCGGCGGCCGGCTATGGGCCGCTCCACGTGGGCACCGATATTGGCGGCTCCATCCGTCTGCCGGCGGGCTGGTGCGGCGTTTTCGGACTGAAGCCGAGCGCGGGACGCATTCCGATCGATCCGCCCTACATCGGGCGCGTCGCAGGGCCCATCACGCGCGACGTCGAGGACGCGGCGCTGCTGATGGCGGCTCTCGTCCGGCCCGACGGCCGCGATTTCATGTCATTGCCGCCACAAGATCTCGACTGGCGGATCGCGCCTGCGTCCCTGCGCGGGCTGCGGATCGGCCTGCTCCTGGAGGCCGGCTGCGGCGTCCCGCCAACGGCCGAAGTGCGCGTCGCGGTCGAGGCGGCCGCGCGTGATTTCGCACGCGCCGGCGCGATCGTCGAACCGCTGGCGCCGTTCCTCACGCAGGACATGCTGGACGGCCTCGACCGGTTCTGGCGCATGCGTTCGCTGATCGACATACGCGCGCTTCCGGAGCCCCGGAGGGTGAGGATACTGCCGTTCATACGGCAATGGGCGGAATCGGCGTCCGCGCTCTCGCCAGAGCAATTGTTTCATGGATTCAATCAGATCATGCTGATGCGCAAGGCGGCCGTAGCGGCGACCCTGCCGTTCGACTTCGTGCTCTCGCCGACCGCGCCGATCACCGCCTACCCCGCCGAGTTGCCATCGCCGAGCGACGACCCGCTGAATCCGTTCCCGCATATCGGCTTCACTGTCGCGTTCAACATGTCGGAGCAACCCGCCGCTTCGATCAACTGCGGCAATGACGCACATGGACTGCCGATCGGCCTCCAGATCATCGGCCGGCGATTCGACGACCTCGGCGTCCTCGCCGTTTCGCGCGCCTTCGAGGCGATGCGCGCGCCGGAAGCGCGCCCCTGGCCCGATCCTCCCGCCGCGGCGCCCCGACTCGAAAAGATTTAACCGGCTTCGTGCAGGGTGGGTCGCCTGGATCCTCGCCCTGGGAGTCGCCCTGTTGCCCGGTCTGTCTCGACACCGCGTCGCCCTCCTCGCGGCGGCCTGCGCCATCGGCGCGAGCACCTGGCTGGTCATGAGGCTGGTCGCGCCGGACTTCGCGGCGCTCCCGCTCGCCCTCATCGCGATGGCGCCGTTCGTCTCAGGCGTCGCCTTAGCGCTCGCGCTCGAGGAAACGGGCGTCCGGGCCTTCGCCCCGATCGGCGTCGTCGGCGCGCTCGCCGTGCTCGCCGCCGCGATCCTGGTTCGCCAGCCCTCGGCAATGGCTTCGCTATTCGGCTTCGGATCGTTCGGCCTGATCGTCGCGGCCGCCTACAATCTCGCCAAGGCGGCGCGCTGGCGTCCCCTTGCGCGGGCGTCCGGCCATTGGATCGTGGCGGCCGCGACCGCCGCCGCCCTCGGCCTCTATTGTTTTTACTACGTCGCCGTCTCGCGCGACCTGATGTTCGGCGATTTCATGTATCGGCGCATTGAGTCGATCATCACCGCGTCGATCCTCGATCACGGCGGCGTCGTCGATCTGATCAGGCTGTTCGTCGGTTCGATGAAGGACGAATATTCGCTCTTGCCGCCGCTGCTCCCCGGCGTTGTCCTGGCGGCGACCTCGCCGTCTTCCCGGGCGTGGTATCAGGGGGCGGAGATCGCCTTCTACGCCGCTCCGGCCTATCTGGCGCTCGGGGTTCTCGCGCGGGATCTGGCCGGGCGGGCTGGGCGCCCGCGCGCCCGGGCGGGGTGGCCGGTCCT
>JBEKEI010000111.1:0-17245 GCA_050013915.1 Roseiarcus sp. | reverse complement strand
CGCACCCCGCTCCAAGGTGCGGGAACGAAAGCGAAAAGCGATTGATATTCAATGAGTTGGCGAACGGATGGTGCCCAGGAAAGGACTCGAACCTTCACGGCTTGCACCGCTGGTACCTGAAACCAGTGCGTCTACCAATTCCGCCACCTGGGCACGGCGGCTTCTTAAGGGCGGGCGCGCGGGCTTGTCAATGTCTGGTCGCCCGCCGGATTCCCGGGTCCGGACGGCCGCCTGCCGACGGGCGCCGACGCGCGGGGCGCCGCGCGCCGGGCCGGCGTCCGGGTGCGCGGCGCCCGCGGCGCGCGTTTTGCATGGCTGCAAATTCCGGGCTATGGCTGGCGCGGCGAATCGCAAGGAGCGTCTTGACCTCAGCCTCGCATTTCACGGTGAGCGACGTTTCCGCTCACGACATCGTCGAGACCGCGCGCGACGCGCTGCTCGTCCTCGACGACCGGCTGACGGTCGTCTCGGCGAACCGGGCGTTTTTCGCGATGTTCGCCACCGGCCGGGCGCAGACGATCGGCCGGCGCCTCTACGATCTGGGCGACGGCCAGTGGAACATTCCGGCGCTGCGTCGGCTCCTGGAGGAGATCATCCCGCGCCAAAACATCGTCGAGGGCTATGAAATCGAACATGATTTCAAAGGCGTCGGCCCGCGCACGATGCTGCTCAACGCGCGCCGGGTCCATCGCCCCGGCAACGCCGCGGCGTTCCTGCTGCTGGCGATCGACGACGTCACCGCTCTGCGCCGCAAGGAGCGCGAGGCGGCGCGCCACGAGCGGCTCGCGCTGACCGTCGTCGACACCGCCCGCGACCCGCTCGTCATCCTCGACGAGGCGATGCGAATCGTCGACGCCAGCCGCAATTTCCGCCTGATGTTCGCCGGCGGCGCGGACGACGTCGCCGGGTTGCGGCTCGAAGACCTCATGGAGGGGCAGTGGGATGTCGCGGCGCTGCGCGCCCGACTCGAGCGCGTCGTTCCCGACGACCGGCCGTTCGACGATTTCCTGATCGAGGACGATTTCCCCGGCCTCGGCCGGCGCATTTTCAAGCTCAATGCGCGCAAGCTCAGCGCTCCCGGCAATGGCGTGCGCCAACTCCTGCTCGTGTTCGAGGACGCTACGCGGGCGACGATGTTCGATCGCCAGCGCGACATTCTGGCCGTCGAACTCGCCCATCGCATCAAGAACAGCCTGCAGGTGATCTCGTCCTTCGTCTCGTTCGAGCTGCGCCGCGCCGCCGAGCCCTGCCTCGACGGCTTCCGCGCGATGCAGGCGCGCATCGGCGCGGTCGCCGAACTCTATGACGTGATCGCCCGGTCAAGCGCATTCGGGCCGGTCGACGCGCCCGCCTATCTCGAGGGAATCGCCTCGAGCATTCGGGCGAGCCTGATCGGCGCGCATTCGAGAATCAGGATCGCCGTCGACGCCGAGCCATGCCGGATCCTCGCCGACCAGGCGGTGCCGTTCGGTCTCATCGTCAACGAGCTGGCGACCAATGCGATCAAATACGCCTTTCCCAAGGGCGAGGGCCACATCATCCTCGGGTTCCACCGGCGCGACGGCGAGGTCGCCCTGACGGTCGCCGACGACGGCGTCGGCATGGGGCCGACCGGCGCCGGCGACGGCATGGGCTCGCGGTTCATCGACGCCTTCGCGCGTCAGCTCGGCGGCAAGCTCGCCAAGGCCTCCGCCGACACCGGGACGACCTTCATCGTCCGCCTGCCGCTGACCATCCTCGCGATCGAGGGCGACGCCCGGCCGGCGTCGATCTGAGGCGGCGGCCGGCCCGGCGCTTTTCATTTGCGCCCCGCTTGGCTAGTCCTGTCGGCGTCCAGCCACAAGGGAAGCGCGCCCATGACCCACCAGACCATCCTCGTCGAGACGCACGGCCGGGTCGGCCTCGTCAGGCTCAACCGGCCGCAGGCGCTCAACGCCCTGAACCAGGCGCTGATCGACGAACTCAACGCCGCGCTCGCCGCGTTCGAGCGGGATGGCGACATCGGCGCCGTCGTGCTGACGGGGTCGGAGAAGGCGTTCGCCGCCGGCGCCGACATCAAGGAGATGCGCGACAAGACCTATATGGACGCCTATCTCGACGATTTCATCACGAGCTGGGAGGGCGTCGCGCGGCTGCGCAAGCCGATCATCGCCGCGGTCGCCGGCTTCGCGCTCGGCGGCGGCTGCGAACTGGCGATGATGTGCGACTTCATCCTCGCCGCCGACACCGCCAGATTCGGCCAGCCGGAGATCAAGCTCGGCGTCATTCCCGGCGCCGGCGGCACGCAGCGTCTGACCCGCTTCGTCGGCAAGTCCAAGGCGATGGAGATGTGCCTGACCGGCCGCATGATGGACGCCGCCGAGGCCGAGCGCGCTGGCCTCGTTTCGCGGGTGATCCCGGCCGACAGGCTGATCGAGGAGGCGCTGAAGGTCGCCGCCTCGATCGCCGCGCTGTCGGCGCCGTCGGTGATGATCGCCAAGGAATGCGTCAACCGCGCCTATGAGACGACGCTCGCCGAGGGCGTGCGGTTCGAACGGCGGGTGTTCCACTCGCTGTTCGCGACCGAGGATCAGAAGGAGGGCATGGCGGCGTTCGCCGAGAAGCGGGCGCCGGCGTTCAAGGGACGCTAGGGCGCGGAGTCGGAGCCGGGGCGCGCGGCGGCCGGACGCTGCTCAACTCACTTCGGCGTCCAGATCAAGCGTCCCCCGCTCGCCGATCGCGGCGAAATTGACCGCCAGCCATTCCTGCGCCGACTGCCGCCCGAGATCGCGCAGCGTCTTCAGGAACGGCCAGGACGTGTCGACCTTGGTCGCCGCGCCGAACGCCTCCAGCCTGCCGTCGCCGCCGATGCGATGGACGCGCATGCGCTTGTACCGATCCGGGTCGAGCGCGCCCTCGTCGAGCAGCTTGATGACGAACTTGACCGCGCGCAATTCGGCGAGCAGCGCGCTGTTGAAGGTGATCTCGTTGGTGCGGTCGACGATCTCGCGCGAGGTGCGCGGGGTCTGGCGGCGCTCGATCGGGTTGATCTGGACGATGATCGCATCGAGGCAGTCGGTCTCGTAGATCAGCGGCCACAGCGGCGGATTGCCGGCGAAGCCGCCGTCCCAGTAGGGCGCGCCGTCGAGCTCGACCGCCTGGAACAGGCGCGGCAGGCAGGCCGAGGCCATGACGTGATCGGCGGTGAGGATCGGGCGGCGGAAGATCGCGCCCTTGCCGGTGTGGACATTGGTCGCGGCGATGAACAGCGCCGGCCCTTCGGTGCGGCGCAGCAGGTCGAAATCGACCATTTTCACCAGATGGTCGCGCAGCGGGTTGAGGTTCAGCGGGTTGAGATCGTAGGGGCTCGCATAATTGGCGAGCCCGTCGAGAACCTCGAAGGCGGGCGAGCCGCTGAAGTGGAGATTGCCGAACAGCAGGTCGAACCATTTGCGCTGGATCGGCGACAGCGCGCCCTCCTCGCTGATCGACAGCCAGAAGTCGTGCAGCGCCCGGCGCGCGCCGGCGAGGCCGCCGCGAGCGCGGCCTTCGGCGAACACGACGGCGTTCATCGCGCCCGCGCTGGCGCCGCTGATCGCGCCGATGTCGAGCCGGTCGTCCTCGAGCAGCGCGTCGAGCACGCCCCAGCTGTAGGCGCCGTGCGAGCCGCCGCCCTGCAGCGCAACGTTGATTCGCTTTCGGCGCGGGGCCGCGTCCACCGGGTCAGCCCGCCGTCCAGCCGCCGTCGATCGACAGGTTCGCCCCGGTGATCTGCGCGGCCGCGTCCGAACACAGATAGACGGCGAGCGCGGCGACCTGGTCGGCGGCGACGAACTGCTTGGTCGGCTGGGCGGCGAGGATCACGTCGTTGATCACCTGCTCCCTGGTCAGGCCGCGCGCCTTCATCGTGTCGGGAATCTGGCGCTCGACGAGCGGCGTCCAGACATAGCCGGGCGAGATGCAATTGGCGGTGACGCCGAAGGTCGCGAGTTCGAGCGCGACCGTCTTGGTCAGACCGGCGATGCCGTGCTTGGCCGAGACATAGGCCGACTTGAACGGCGAGGCGACCAGCGAATGGGCCGAGGCGGTGCTGACGATCCGGCCCCATTTGCGCGCCTTCATGCCGGGGACCGCAGCGCGGATCGCGTGGAAGGCCGCCGACAGGTTGATCGCGATGATCGCGTCCCATTTGTCGATCGGGAAATCCTCGATCGGCGAGACGTACTGGATGCCGGCGTTGTTGACGAGAATGTCGAGCGAGCCGAGCTTCTCCTGCGCCCCGGCGATCATCGCGGCGATCTCGGCCGGCTTCACCATGTCGGCGCCGTCATAGAGCGCCCTGACGCCGAACTCGGTCTCGATCTTCGCGCGCTCGGCCTCGATCGCCGCCGGCTCGCCCATCCCGTTGATGACGACATCGGCGCCTTCCCTGGCGAGGGCGCGCGCAATGGCGAGCCCGATGCCGCTGGTCGATCCCGTGACGAGCGCGTTGCGTTTGGAAAGGGACATTTGCCGCTCCTGAAAATGGCCGCCTGGCGCCGCAAACGCCGGCGGCGACCGGCGTTGTATTGCATCGCAGCAAGAAAGGCGAGACAGTGGCGCTCCGGCGCGACGGCAGAGAACTGGCGCATGAGCGGACGCGGTCTGGGTTTTGCATCGGCGCTGCTCGGCGGCGCGGCGGCCGCGATCGTGGTCGGCGCGACCGCCAGCTGGGGCGCCAGCATGGTCTCGCCCGACCCGCTGCCGGTCGCCGCGCGCGTCGATCTCGAAAAAATCTGGGGCGCCTGGTATATCGTCGCCAACATTCCAAACTGGTTCGAGGCGCCGCTGGTCGGTCTCTATGACATCTACTCGCGCCGGCCCGACGGCGACATCGCGGAGGATTTCTACACGCATTCCGGCTCGTTCGGCAGTCCGCTGAAGCATTATCAGGTCCACGACTGGGTCGAACCGGGCTCCAACAACGCCAAATGGCGGGTCCAGGTGATGTGGCCGCTCAACTTCCCGTTCTGGGTGCTGTGGGTGGATCCCGACGACCAGTATGTGCTGTTCGGCTATCCCGACCGCTCGCTCGGCTGGATCTTCGCGCGCCGGCAGACGATCGACGAGCCGACCTACCAGGCGCTGCTCGCCCGCTTCGCCGCGCTCGGCTACGACCCGACCAGGTTCCGGCGCATCGTGCAATTGCCCGCGCAGATCGGCCAGAAGGGGTTCGGCGGGGATCTCGGAGAGAAGTGAGGCGGCGGCTCAGGGCTTGACGAATTTCAGCACGAACCGGTCGCTCTCGCCGATCGCCGCATATTTCGCGCGGTCCTGGTCCTTCAGCCGGTAGGTCGGCGGGAGGGCCCATACGCCGACGGAATAGTCCTTCGTGTCGTTCGGATTGGCGTTGACCTCCGAGGCGCCGGCGAGCTTGAAGCCGGCGGCTTGCGCGAGCGCGACCGCATAGTCCTGGCGCACGTAGCCGCTCTTGGCGAGCGGGTCCTGCGGCTGGTCGGTCCGGCCGCGATGCTCCTCGACGCCGAGCACGCCGCCGGATTTGAGCGCCTTGAAGAAGGCCGCGAAGGCGAGGTCCGCCGTGCCAGCCGCCATCCAGTTGTGGATGTTGCGGAAGGTCAGCACGAAATCGGCCGCGCCGTCGGGCGCGAGCGGCTTGGCGCCGGGGTGGAAGTCGGCGGTCTCGACCTTGTCGTAGAGCGCGGGATCGGCGGCGATCTTCGCCGCGAAACCCGCATTGTCCTTCTGCGCTTCGGCCGACGGCGAATCCCGGTCGCTGTTGGCGGCGATGTAGCGTCCATGCGCGCGCAGATAGGGCGCCAGAATCTCCGTCCAGTAGCCTGCGGCGCCGGGCAGGATTTCGACGACGGTCGCATCGTCGGGAACGCCGAAGAAGGTCAGAACCTCGAGCGGATGGCGGTATGGATCGCGCGCGCGATTGCCCGCGCCGCGCTGCGGACCGTCGACGAGGGCGCGGAGCGCGTCAGCATTCGCGCCTCCGGCGAAGGCGGGCCGGCCGACGAGCGCGAATGCGGCGGACGCGCCCAGACCGCCGAGGATTTGCCTGCGGCCAGGCGCGTGCAAGGGTATCGCTCTCACCGGCCGGCTCCCGCGCTGCTGAATTTCCAGTAAACTAATAGACTGATCGCCCGTCGCGTCAAGCGCCGGCGCGGGCGAGCGGGATGGTCGCGGGTCCGAGGGGGCGAGGTCACGCCGGCCGCGAGAACCCGCTGTCGGCCATCTCGCGCCTGACGTCGGCGACCGAGGCGCGCAGGAGTTCGGCCATCCGCAGGCGGGCGGCCTTCGGCGCGCCCTCGCGGATCGCGTCGAGGACGGCGCGGTGCTGGTCCATGCGCGCCTCGTGCGCCGCCGCCGCGCCGCGCCAGCCGAGCTGGAAGGTCGCCGCCAGCGCGGTCTCGATCAGCCCGCCGAGCGCGCCGACGAAGGGATTGCCGGTCGCGTCGAGGATCGCCCGGTGAAAACGCAGGTCCGCGTTGGTGACCGCGTCGGTCATGCCCTTGGCGCGCGCCATCTCCTCGAAGGCGGCGGCGATGCGCGCGAGCGCGGCGGGGTCGTGCGCGCTGGCCGCGAGCGCGGCGGCCTGGGGCTCGATCATCTGGCGCAGTTGGAAGAGGTCGTTGACGAAATCCTCGTCGAGCGCCGCGCGAAGGTGCCAGGCGAGGAAATCGGGGTCGAGCCGGTTCCAGTCCGCCTTGGGGCGCACCGAAGTCCCGACCTTCTGGCGCGAGACGATCAGCCCCTTGGCGGCGAGCACCCGGAACGCCTCGCGCAACGTCGGCCGCGAGACCCGGAAGCGCTCGAGCAGCGCGGCCTCGCCGGGCAGCCGCGAACCGGGCGGATAGACGCCGGCGATGATCTCGCCGCCGAGCGCGGCCGCCAGAAAATCGTTGGCGTTGCCGCGCGGGCGCTTGGCGGCCGGCGCCGGTTCGCGCCGAGCCGGCGCGGCGAGCCCGGCAGCCGGCGGCGGCGCATCGCCTGGAACCAACGCATGAGACAACAATTCACCCCGTCGCGCGCCGTGCATCTCGAAATCAGCCTTGGCGGTCGTCTCTTCCGTGGCGGTTCTCCGGTCGACCCGCGGCCCTATCGAGGCTAATGACAAAGAATGGGCGGTGCAATAGAAACGTCGCCGGGCAATCCGGCCGCTGCGCGCGATCGGCGCGCCGCGGCGCGAAGCAGGCGAGACCTCCATGAGTTCGAGTGAACCCGAATCCCGCGTCGGCCCCGAGGCGCGCCGCCGCGCGATCGGCGTGCGCGTCGGCGCCGGCCCCGGCGCGGTGACCGTCGGCGCCGGCGCGCCGATCGTCGTGCAATCCATGACCAACACCGACACCGCCGACGTCGAGGGCACCGCGCGCCAGGTCGCCGCGCTCGCGCGCGCCGGCTCCGAGCTCGTGCGCATCACCGTCGACCGCGACGAGGCGGCCGCCGCCGTGCCCCATATCCGCGACCGGCTCGCGCGGATGGGCGTCGCGGTTCCGCTGATCGGCGACTTCCACTATATCGGCCATAAATTGCTCGCCGAGCATCCCGCCTGCGCCGAGGCGCTCGACAAATACCGGATCAACCCGGGCAATGTCGGCTTCAAGAACAAGCGCGACAAGCAGTTCTCGCAGATCGTCGAACTGGCGATCCGCCACGGCAAGACCGTGCGGATCGGCGCCAACTGGGGCTCGCTCGACCAGGAATTGCTGACCCATCTCATGGACGAGAACGCGGCGAGCGCCGCGCCGATCGACGCGCGCGCGGTGATGCGCGAGGCGATGGTCCAGTCGGCGCTGCTGTCGGCCGCGCGCGCCGAGGAGATCGGCCTCGCCCGCGACCGCATCATCCTGTCGGCCAAGGTCTCGGCGGTGCAGGACCTCATCACCGTCTATCGCATGATCGCGGCGCGCTCGGATTATGCGCTGCATCTCGGCCTCACGGAGGCCGGCATGGGCTCGAAGGGCATCGTCGCCTCGTCGGCCGCGCTCGGCGTGCTGCTGCAGGAGGGGATCGGCGACACGATCCGCGTCTCGCTGACCCCCGAACCGAATGGCGATCGCACGCTCGAGGTCAAGGTCGCGCAGGAAATCCTGCAGACGATGGGTTTTCGCACTTTCGTGCCGCTGGTCGCCGCCTGCCCGGGCTGCGGGCGCACGACCTCGACCGTGTTCCAGGAGCTCGCGGGCGACATCCAGGCCTATATCCGCGACGAAATGCCGGCGTGGAAGACGCGCTATCCCGGCGTCGAGACGCTCAACGTCGCTGTCATGGGCTGCATCGTCAACGGCCCCGGCGAGAGCAAGCACGCGGACATCGGCATATCGCTGCCGGGCACCGGCGAGACTCCGGTCGCCCCTGTCTTCATCGACGGCGCCAAGGCGGCGACCCTGCGCGGGCCGGCCATCGCCGACGAATTCAAGGCGATGGTGGTCGACTACATCGAGAAGCGCTTCGGCCAGGGCGCCAGGACCGCGGCGGAGTGACGATGGCTGACACCCTGGCGAAGACCATCGTCATCACCGGCGCCAGCAGCGGCATCGGCAAAGCGACCGCGCGGCTGTTCGCCGACAAGGGCTGGAACGTCGTCGCCACCATGCGCAATCCGGCGGGCGAGACCGATCTGCGCGAGACGGCGAAGCTGAAGCGCGTCGCGCTCGACGTGCAGGACGAGGCGAGCCCGCGCGCGGCGGTCGCCGCCGCGATCGACGCGTTCGGGCGCATCGACGTGTGGCTCAACAACGCCGGCTACGGCGCCTTCGGGCCGGTCGAGGCGGGAACCCGGGCCCAGATCCAGCGCCAGTTCGACGTCAATGTGTTCGGCCTGATCGCCTGCGTGCAGGCGGTGGCGCCGCATTTCCGCGCCAACGGGGCGGGCGTGCTGATCAACGTCTCCTCGATCGGCGGCCTGCTGACCGTGCCCGCCTATGGCGTCTACAACGCGTCGAAATTCGCCGTCGAAGGCCTTTCGGAAGGCCTCTGGTACGAACTCGGCACGTTCGGCGTGCGGGTGAAGCTGATCGAGCCGGGCGCCATCAAGACCGATTTCGGCGGCCGGTCGATGGACGCCTGGGATATTTCCGCCGTCCCCGCCTATGCCGGTTTCATGGCCAAGGTGAGGGCGACGCGCGCCGACTTCACCAAGAATTCGGCGACGCCCGAACTGGTCGCCGGCGTCATATACGAGGCGGCGACCGATCCCAGCGACCGGCTGCGCTACCTCGTCGGGCCCGACGCCAAGCGCATCTGGCCGGTGCGCCGCTGGCTCGGCTACCGCGCCCAGATGAAGATCGTCCGGCGCGTGTTCAAGCTCTGACCGCGGGCGCGTCGGCCTTCGTCCGGCACGCGAGCGCGACGCCCGCCGGGGCGGCGCTGTGCGCCGGGCGCCGCTGTCCGAGACCCGCGGCGAGCACGCCGCCGACGGCGTGACAGGCAGCGACCCCGAGCAGCGTCAGCGCGAAGGCGTGGGCGATCGCCGGCGGGTCGGCGCGCGCGCCGAGCGCGGCGTAGAACAGCCCGCCGAGCAGCGCCACGCCGATCGCCGCGCTGACCTGCAGCGTCGAATTGACGAGGCCGCCGACGAGGCCGGCGCGATCGGCCGAAACGCGCTCGACCACGACCCGCACCAGCGTCGGGATCGACAGGCCCATGCCGAAGCCGATCATCAACAGCGCGGGCGCCAGCAACGCGAAGACGGGCGGCGCGCCGGGCGTCCAGGAGACGAGCGCGGCGAGCGCGACCGCGCCCGTCGCCGACGAAACGAAGCCGGCGGACGGCGCGGCGATCCCGAGCCGGCGCCCGATCATCGGGCTGGCGAGCGATCCCGAGAGAAAGCCGATCGAGAACGGCACGATCGCGAGCCCCGCCTGCAGGGCGCTGCGGCCGAGCCCGGCCTGCAGATAGATCGAGAAGGTGAGGAAGAACGCCGCCATCGCATAGAGCGTGAGGATCGCGCCGAGCCCGCGCAGCAGGCCAGGCGAGGCGAAGGCGTCGATCGCGACCAGCGGTTCGCCGCCGCGCCGGGCGAGCGCGATCTCCCAGCGGCGGAACGCCTCGGCGAACACAGGCGCCGCGGCGAGCAGCAGCAGCGCCCAGGCCGGCCAGCCGCGCTCGCGGCCCTCGATCAGCGGCAGCACGAGCGCGGTCAGCGCCGCCGCCGACAGGACGACGCCGACGAAATCGAGGCGCGGGCGGGTCTCGGCATGGGTCTGGCGCAGCAGCGGGATCGCCGCCGCGAAGGCGGCCGCGGCGATCGGCAGGTTGATGAGGAAGACCAGCCGCCAGCCGAGCCCGCCGAGATCGGCGGCGACGAGCGCGCCGCCCAGCAGCTGGCCGGCGATCGACGACAGGCCGATCGTGACCCCGTAGATGCTGAGCGCGCGGCCGCGTTCGCGGGCGGGAAACAGCGCATGGACGGAGGACAGCGCCTGCGGCGCCATCGCCGCCGCCGCGAGCGCCTGCAGCAGCCGCCCCGCGATCAGCGCGGCGGGCGACCAGGCGAGGCCGCACAACGCCGAGGCGAGCGCGAAGCCCGCGAGTCCGAGCAGGAAGATCGACTTGCGCCCGAAAATGTCGCCGAGCCGGCCGCCGGTGATGAGGAACACCGCATAGACCACCGCATAGGCCGAGATCACCAGTTGCGCGTCGGCGGCGCTGGCGTGGAGGCCGCCGGTGATCGAGGGCATCGCGACATTGACGATGAAGAAATCGAGCGGCGCCAGGAAGGCGCCGACGAGCAGCACCGCGAGCGCGGCCCAGCGGCGCGGATCGAGCGTCTCGGCCTCGACGCGCGGGAATGGCGCGGTCTGCGTCATCGTCCTGTCCCTTCTTGTTGTTGAACGAACGGTCTCTAATTCGGCGAAAAAATCAGTCGAGCACCCGCAGCGCCACCGCGACGAGTTCGGCGAGGTCGGCCTCGCTCGGCCCGGTCTTGCCGAGCACGCGCAGGCCCTGGATCATGCACAGCATCAGCCGCGCGATCGCGCGCTCGTCGCGGTCGCGCGCGATCTCGCCCGCGGCCTGCCCCCGGATCACCGCCGCCGCGAAGAGGTCCTCGATGCGGCGGAACATGCGGGTGATCAGCGCGCTCGCTTCCGGGTCGCCGGGCATCATCTCCATCGCCGCCGCGGTGATGAGGCAGCCCTGGCGCCCTTGCGAGTCCGCGGCGCGTTTCGCATAGCCCATCAGCGCCGCCCGGATCGCGGCGCGGGCAGGGCCCGGCGTCGCGAGCGCGTCGCCGACCCGCTGCAGCGAGGCGGCGCTGTAATGGTCGAGCGCGGCGAGGAACAGCGAGCGCTTGTCGTGGAACGCCTTGTAGAGGCTGCCGCGCGCGAGCCCGGTGCCCTCGGTCAGATCCTGCACCGAGGCGCCGTGATAACCATGGGCGCGAAACACCTCGATCGCGTCGGCGACCGCCGCGTCGATGTCGAATTCGCGCGGCCGGCCGGGGCCGCGATCGGGAAAGGGAACGAGCCTGGGCGCCTGCATGGCGGCGATATAGGACTGATCGTTTCCTAATGCAAGAGCTGCCGCGCGAAACCCCTTCTCCCGCTCTTGCGCAGGGCTGTCCGGGGAATAAATCCATCGTCCTTCCAGGCGATTGGCGTCGTTGAGATCATAACAATTGTCGCCTGTCGAGTCCGTCCCCGGACAGCCCTGCGCAAGCGGGACTCGACCCTTCTCCCGCAAGCGGGAGAAGGGGAGCTGGACGCCTTCGCTCCCTTGACGCGCCCGCCCGCCGATGGCATCGCCGGCCGCAAAGGATGGGCCCGATGGACGACGCCGCCACCGCGATCGACTGGTCATGGCAGGGCAAGCCGCTGCGCCTCGGCGTCACCCGCCTCGGCGCCGGCCCGACGCTGCTGCTGCTGCCGGCGCTGAGCTCGATCTCGACCCGCGGCGAGATGCGCCCGCTGCAGGAACGGCTCGCGGAGTCCTATGCGACGGTCAGCGTCGACTGGCCGGGCTTCGGGGATAGGCCCAAGCCGATGGTCGACTGGCGGCCCGCCGCCTATCGCGCCTTTCTCGCCGAAGTCCTCGCCACCGTCGCGCCCGCCCCGCGCGCGACGGTCGCGGTCGGCCACGCCGCCGCCTATCTCATCCAGCAGGCCGCGGCGAAGCCGGGATCGGCGGGCGCTTTGTGCCTGATCGCACCGACCTGGCGCGGGCCGCTGCCGACCGTGAGCAAGAAGCCGCCGGCGACCTTCGAGTGGTTCGCGCGGCTCGTCGACGCGCCCGGGATCGGCGCGCTGGTCTACGGCCTCAACGTCAACAAACCGGTGTTGCGGATGATGGGCCGCGGCCATGTCTATGGCGACCCCGGCTTCCTGACGCCGGAGAAGCTCGCCGAGAAACTCCAGGTCACCCAGGCGCCGGGCGCCCGCCACGCCTCGGTGCGCTTCGTCACCGGCCTGCTCGATCCCGCCGCCGACCGCGCGGCGTTTCTCGCCGACGCCGCCCGCGTCCGCGATCCCGTTTTGCTGCTGTTCGGCGCGGGCACGCCGCGGCGGTCGCGCGCCGAGATGGAGGCCTTGGCGGCGCTGCCGAATGTCGAGACGCATGTGCTCGGGCAGGGCAAGCTCGCCGTGCAGGAAGAGGCGCCGCGCGAGATCGCCGAATTCGTGCAAGCCTTCGTCGAAGGGGTGAGCGCCGCGGCCTGAGCGCCGGCGCCCGGCCCTGACGCGGCGGGTCGGTCGGCTTCGCCGGCCGCCGCCCGGGACTGCTTCGGGTTCCGCGGCCCGTTCCCTGCGCGAAATTCGCTCTTATCGCGTTTGGCGTCGGTCCCTGACCGTCAGGCAGCGCCGTCCGCCGTCATCGCGACGCGCTCTTGCGGCGAGGCGATCCAAGGGCCGCCGAGCGGCGCCGCCGGTCACCGCGGACGCGACGGCATCGCGGCGGCGATGGATGGCTTCGCTGGCTCGCCATGACGGCGAAGGCGCCGATCGGGAAGCCAAAACCTGACGCAATAGATAGGAGCCACAAAATTCTTGCTGAATATCAGAAATTCTGCTATTCAGAATACTCGTCCCTCGGTCAGAGGAATCCGCGATGACCCTGCTCGTCCCGTCAGCCCGCAACGCCCCGCTCGCCGTCGACCAAGGCCACGTCCGGCGCGTTTCCATCGGCGCCCGAAGGCCGGGCCGGGGGCGCCGCTTCGCGCGCGGCGACGTTCGTCCGGGGTCTCACGCGCCCCCGCCCGGGTCCTTCGAGCGCCACACAAGCCCGCCGCCTCGCCGGCCTCGAATCGGCGTAACTCCCAGGGCGTGGGCGCAATGGGGGGCAAAATGCGTCCACTCGCACGCAAACCATTGAAATCCCACGGAATCCCATGAAGCCAGGGAGATAAAAAAACGTTCCAAGGAAGTTCCAAGGAGTTCCAAGGAAGTTCCAAGGAAGTTCCAAGGAGTTCCAAAATGTTCCAAATATTTCCAAAAATTTCCGCCGGTCTCCAGGCGCGGGCGACGCGGAGCGATGGCGGGCCGATTACGGCGGCGGACTTGGCGGCGCCATTCGGCTTTGTTCCGTCGCTGCCGCTGCCGGGGCCCTTTGAGCGCCCCACGACGAGCAACGGCGGCTTGGGAGTTACCGCGGCGGGATCGCGGGCCGATGGCGGCGACGGGCGCCGTGGCGCCGATCGGCGTCGTTCGATCGGCTCCGCTGCCGGGGGCCCTTCGAGGCAAGCGACGGGCGGACTTGGGCGACCGGCCCTAGACCGTCTCCCACCGCCCGCTCTTGGCCGCGCGAAACACCGCGTCGATGGCGCGCATGTTGGCGATCGCGTCCTCGAGCGGATAGTCCCAGTTCGCCTCGCCGAACGCCGCGCGCGCGAAGGCGTCGCCCTGAAGCGTGTACTGGTCGCAGACGGGAAACTCCTCGCGGCGGGCGCCGCCGCCGAACAGATCGGCGCCGGTGTCGATCGTGATCGCGGTCGGCCGGTCGGGCGGCGCGTTGAACGGGACGGCGACCTCGATCCGGCCCCTGTCGCCCGCGATCGTCACGCGCTGGTGCGGCGAAGTCTGCGTTGCGCAGGCGAAGCTGAGCTGCCGGCCGCCGGGGAATTCGGCGAGCGCGCCGACGAGGCGGTCCGTGCCCATGACCGGATCGATGTCCATCGTCGCGGCAATCCGCACGGGCTCCGCGCCGAAGATATGGCGCGCGGTGAGGATCGCATAGCAGCCGATGTCGTAGAGCGCGCCGCCGCCGGGCGGCTTGTTGCGGATGTTGGCGGGGTCGAGCAGGCGATAGGAAAAGAACGTCTGGATCGCGGTCGGCGCGCCGATCTCGCCCGACAGCGCGATCTCGCGCGCACGCCGCCATTGCGGATGGAAGCGGACCATGAACGCCTCGGCGACGAGCTTGCCCGAGCGCGCGCGGGCGGCGAGCAGCGTGCGCGCCTCCTCGGCGTCCAGCGCGATCGGCTTTTCGCACAGGACGTGTTTGCCCGCCTCGAGCGCGCGGATGGTCCAGGGCACGTGGAGCTCGTTGGGCAGAGGATTGTAGATCGCCTCGATGGCGGGATCGGCGAGCAACGCCTCATAGGAGCCGTAGGCGCGGGCGATGCCCAACCGGTCCGCCGCCTCGCGCGCCCGCGCGCCGTCGCGCGACGCGATGCCGTCGACCCGGGTCAGCGCGCCGCGCTGCATCGCCGGGATCACCTTCTCGGTGGCGATTTTGGCGACGCCGAGCACGCCCCAGGCCAGTTTCCTCGTCATGCGCTCCCCCCCTGTCTTACTTCGCTCCGGCCTGGCGGAGCAGGGCGCCGTTCACGCCACCGGCGTCGGCAGTCGCTGGGCGCCCTGGCGCTCGAGCATCCAGCCGGGATATTCGGGCGCGAGCGCGCTCGCCGCATCGAGCGCGGCGACCTCGTCGGCGGTCAGGACGACCTTCACGGCGGCGAGATTGTCGTTCAGCTGCTCGATCGTCTTGGCGCCGACGATCACGCTCATCACGCCCTTGCGCTGCAGCAGCCAGGCGAGCGCGATCTGCGCGATCGAAACGCCGTGCGTCTCGGCGACCGGCTTCATCGCGTCGATGACGTCATAGGCGTGCTCGCGATCGACGGGAGGAAAGTCGAACACGGCGCGGCGCGCGTCGTTGGGCGTCGCGCCGTTGCGCGAAAACTTGCCCGACAGCAGCCCGCCGGCGAGCGGGCTCCAGACCATCACGCCGAGCCCCTGGTCCTCGACCAGCGGCAGGATCTCCCGTTCGAGATCGCGCCCGGCGATCGTGTAATAGGCCTGCACCGTCTCGAAGCGCGCCCAGCCCCTCGCGTAGGACAGGCCGAGCGCCTTCATGATCTGCCAGGCCGCCATGTTCGAGCAGCCGATGGTGCGAACGAGGCCACGCGAGACGAGGTCGTCGAGCCCGCGCAGGGTCTCCTCGATCGGGGTCGCCGCATCAAAGCCGTGGATCTGGTAGAGGTCGATGTGGTCGAGCTGGAGGCGCTTCAGGCTGCCGGCGACCTGGTCCATGATATGGCCGCGCGACAGGCCGACCGCGTTGGGGCCGGGCCCGGTCCGGCCGCGCACCTTGGTCGCCACGACCACGTCCTCGCGCCTGACGGCGAGATCGCGCAACGCCTGGCCGAGCAGCACCTCGGACTGGCCCTCCGAATAGACGTCGGCGGTGTCGATGAAGTTGACTCCGGCGTCGATCGCCCGCTTCACCAGCGCGGTCGCCCCCTGCTGTTCGACGGCGCCGACATTGCGCCAGAAGCTCGACCCGCCGTGGAAGGTCATCGTGCCCAGGCAGATTTCGGAGACGAACTGGCCGGTGCGGCCGAGCGGACGATATTTCATGGGCGGATCTCTTCGAACGGATCACGCGGGCGGGGGCCCGGCGCTCGCGTTGAATTAGGCGCCGGCGGCCGCCGTCGCAAGGCACAAACGAGTTACCGCGTCCGGCCCGCCCCAGCCGCGCTTGTCAGGCCGCCTGATCGAGTCGATCAGGCCGCCTGCTCGAGTCGATCAGGCCGCCTGCTCGACCGGCGGCGCGAGGGCGCCGGTCATCATCGCCACCGCGTCGGACATCGAAAGTTTTTTGGGATCGATCACGGTCAGCCGCCGGCCGAGACGGTGGATGTGGATGCGGTCGGCGACCTCGAACACGTGCGGCATGTTGTGCGAGATCAGGATGATCGGCAGGCCGCGCTTCTTCACGTCGAGGATGAGTTCGAGCACCCGGCGCGATTCCTTGACGCCGAGCGCGGCGGTCGGCTCGTCCATGATGACGACGCGGCGCGCGAAGGCGGCGGCGCGCGCGACCGCGACGCCCTGGCGCTGGCCGCCCGACAGGGTCTCCACGGGCTGGCTGATGTTCTGGATCGTCATCAGCCCGAGTTCGTTGAGCTTCTCGCGCGCGAACTTCTGCATCGCGCCGCGGTCGAGGCTGCGGAACAGCCGGCCGAGCGGCCCCTGCGATCGAATCTCGCGGCCGAGAAACATGTTGTCGGCGATCGACAGCGCGGGGGACAGCGCGAGGTTCTGATAGACGGTCTCGATGCCCGCCTCGCGCGCGTCGATCGGCGAGCGGAAATGAATGATTTCGCCGGCGAGCCTGATTTCCCCGGAATCGGGGACCACGGCGCCGCAGAGCGCCTTGATCAGCGTCGACTTGCCGGCGCCGTTGTCGCCGATCACGGCGAGGATCTCGCCGGGATAGAGATCGAAATCGGCGTGGTCGAGCGCGGTGACGCGCCCGTAGCGCTTGACCAGCGACCGCGCGCGCAGGATGGGTTCGACGCTCACTTGGAAACCCTCCGTATCCATTGATCGAGCGCCACGGCGACGATGATCAGCACGCCGATCGCGAATTCCTGCCAGAGCACGTCGAGGCCGGCGAGCGAGACCGCGGAGCGGAACACGCCGACGATCAGCGCGCCGATCAACGTGCCGACGATCGACCCGCGGCCGCCGAACAGGCTCGTGCCGCCGATCACGACCGCGGTGATCGAGTCGAGATTGGCGTTCTCGCCGGCGGTCGGACTGATCGCGCCGATCCGGCCGATCAGCACCCAGCCCGCGATCGAGGAGATGAGCCCGGCCAGAACGTAGACGCTCAGCAGGATGCGGTCGGTATTGATGCCGGCCAGCCGCGCCGCCTCGGGATCGTCGCCGGTCGCATAGAGGTGGCGGCCATAGGCGGTGCGGTTGAGGACGTACCAGACGACGAAGGCGAGCGCGATCAGCAGGAAGCTGCCGAAGATGATGCGCGCGCCGAGGATGTTGACGGGATCGCCCATCAATTGGAGGAACGGCGCGCTGTCCTC
>JBEKEI010000110.1:0-17259 GCA_050013915.1 Roseiarcus sp. | reverse complement strand
CAGCTGCTGGGCCGCGGTGACCACGGATTCGGCGACCGCCGGGCTGGTCGGCGAGGCCGCATAGTTCTGCAGCGCCGATTCGAGGCTCGCCAGCATCGCCGCCGGCGACTGGCCCGAGGCGGTGGAAGTGGTCGATGACGATGAGGTCGAGGCGCCGTCGCTGACGGTCGCGCTCAGTTTCGTCAGCCCGGCGGCGAGCGCCGACTGCGCGGCCGATTGCGAATTCGCCGCCAGCATCTGCTCCTGGAGCGCCGCATTCGCCGCCCGCGTGATCGACGTGACTTCGACGCCGCCGTAGACGCTGAAGGCGACATTCGCGGTCTTGAGCGAATAGCCCGCCGTATTCGCGTTGGCGACATTGTTGGAGATGACCGCCGTCTGCGCCGCGTTGGCGTTGAACGCCGAATTGATGATGTTGAACGCGGACGACAAGGTCATGATTGGCCTTCCTGGGGATCGACGGCCGCGGGACTAAGCCTGAAGCTTGTTCAGGATCGAGAGGAGATTGGCGCCGGTCTGGAAGACCTTCGAATTGGCTTCGTAGCTGCTCTGGGCCTGGATCATGTCGGTCAGTTCGGTCGCCAGGTCGACGGTCGAGCCCTCCAGCGAGGAGGAGACGATGGAGCCGAATCCGGCGGTTCCCGCCTTCCCGACCTGCGGCTCGCCCGATTGCACGTTCGGCGAGAAGACGGTCCCGTTCTCGGACGTCAGATTGTCGGGGCTCGGGACATTGGCGAGCGGGATGTCGTAGCCGGGGAGCGAGTTGCCGCTGCTGTAGTTGAAGGTCAGGGTGCCGTCGGGGGCGACGCTCTCGCCGGTCAGCGTATCGGGGGCGTTGCCGTTGGTGCTCGCCGCGTTCACGGCGTAGCCGGTCGCCAGCTGCGTCGAGGCCGCCATGTCTAGGCTGATGGGCGCGCCGCCCGAATACTGGATGGCGATCGGCGACCCCGCGGTCAACTGGCCGGTCGTCGGACTGAAGGTCAGCGTGCTCGACGACAGGGCCGCGGCCGAGTAGGGAAAGCCGCCGCCTGCGGCGGCGGCCGCATGGTTGTAGACGTCGACCGCCCACGTGGGATTGCCGGCCCCGTCCGGGCCGATGTTGGTCATGTAGATGTCCAGCGTGACCGGCGCGCCCAGATCGTTGTAGCTGACGAGCGAGGTTTCCTCCGTGTAGTTCGGCGCGGTCGTCGTGTTGGTCGCCTGCAGGTCGGTCGCGACCGGCGTGGATTGGGACGGCAGGTTGACCGACAAGACGCCCGATGTCGTCGGGCTCGCCTGTTCGCCGGTCTGGCTCACATTGACTTTCTGCAAGCCGGACAGCGAGTTGGCGACGATAGTGGTGTTGCCGTTCTGAATATTCGAGCCCATCAGATAGTAGCCGGCGGCATTGACGAGGTTGCCCGACGCGTCGGGTACGAACGAGCCGTCGCGGGTGAGGAACGTATCGCCCGAGGTGTCGGTCACGACGAAAAAGCCGGCGCCCTGGATCGCGAGGTCGGTGGGCGTCGAAGTGCCGGTGACGCTGCCCTGGAGGCCGTTGACGGAAATGGCGTTGGTCGAAACGCCGCCGGCCGAATAATTGCCCGGCCCGGATTGGCTGACGATCGAGGAAAACGCCGTCTCTGCGTCCTTGTAGCCGGTCGTGCTCGAATTGGCGATGTTCTGTGAAATCGTAGCGAGGTAACTCGTCTGGGCGTTCATGCCCAACACCGAGGCATTCATGATATTGCCACTCATCGACCTGTTCCTCACACCTGCGACAGCCCGAATTAACTACGGGACCCTTGCGCGAGGCTGATCAGCGCCCGGACCGGGCGCTCGGGGCGGGACCCTGAACTGGGCGGACTGCGCCGGCCCGGGTCACGGCCGGGCGCGGCGCGCCGGCCCGCAGTGCGGTACGCGCCGTATCGTACCGCGCGGCGGGCGGAACAGGCTTGGTCTGAAGGGGCGGCAACCGGGGCGCGGTTCAGACGATCCGCAGCGGCGGACGACGCAGGGCGCGATCGCGGGCCTCGGAGGCGGCAATGGCGCGAAGCGCCTGCAGGCAGTCGACCAGCGCCCTGTCGATCCGTTCCGAGCGCGACAGGTCGAGCCGGGTCGAACCGGCGGAATGCAGAAGTTCGATCTGTTCGATTATGTGGCGGACCATGCGGGCGCTCGGCTGTTCCGGACTTTCCGCCAGAATAGCCGAGCCTGATTAAGAAATCGCAAAATCTCGCCGAACCGCAGACGCCGTTTCAGGATGCTGCGCTGAGTGCATGGCTGAACCGGGCGGCCGGCGCGGCGGAGACATTGCGCGACGCGGTGTTGGCCGCGATCGTCGCGGCGATCGCCTTGGCCATGCGGCTCTGGCTGGTGGTCGCGCCCGAGACGGCGGGCTCCGCGGGGTGGGCGGTTGGGCGGACCGCGACGGGGGGATCGTTCGGCGGCGCCGCCACCGGCGGTGGCGCCCGAACGGCGGGCGGCGGCGGCGGCGCGCACGAGTTCATGATCTCGGTCAGCTCGAGAATCGTCCGGTCGACAACCTCGAGCGCCCGGAATTCCGGGGATTCGAGGAGCTGGATACGGAGCTGCTTGCCGAGCGCTTTCAACGAGGCGAGTGCTTCCAGCGACATGCGATGCGATCCTTTGTCAATATCCGCGTCCGCTTCTGATAGATTGAAAAGCTGGTGCGAAACTGGACAAACGATCGGCGCGCGTCAGTCTGGCGAAAGCCAAGGCTGCGAGAGTTCCAGGCGAAATGCGGGAGCGTGGCGCGGATGCGGCGGATGAGACGCGTCGAATGGGTTCCGGCGGGATCGCCCGCGACCCGCCGGGCGCGAAAATGACGCCGCCGATGCGCGGCGTCAGGTCGGGCGCGTGGGCGCCACCGGGGTTGAAGCGCCTGATGGCGAGGTCGCTCGCGCGGCGCAATCTGGTCTCCTACGAAATCATCGCCCCGGCGCAGGACCGTACGGGCGCCGAGAGCGCCCCGCGCGCGGAGAAGCGGGCGACGACGCGTCGCCGGCTTCGCCTGCGCTCGGCCAAGCTGCTCGATTCGCGCAACGAATTCATCTGCGAATGCCTCGTGCGCGACGAATCCGCGCAGGGCCTCTGCCTCAAGCTGATGAGGAACATCGGCCTGCCCGGACGATGCATCCTCTACGACGACGAGTCGGGCGCCGTCAGCGTGGTCGCCACGATCTGGCGCCGGGGTCCGTTGCTCGGCGTCCGCTATTGTCCGCTCGCGACGCCGGTGGCGATCAAGCCGAGCGACCGCGCGGCGTTGCGCGGCCGCTACTACGCCGTGCTCGACTGACCTCTTCGAAGAGTTCGAGCGTCCGCGCGGGACGTGGGGCGCTCTCTTGGTCCAATCGCGCCCCGATTCGCGACCGCTTCGCCGCCTGACCGGGGCGCGCGAGATCGTCTGCCGGCGCCGGCGCCCGCGGCGACGACGACGACCCGCGCGAGCCCGCGCGCCAGGCCTCGCCCCCGGCGAGCGGGCGCCGGCGCCGCTCAGCCCGAAGCAAGTTTGGCCGCCTATTCTGGGCGCGATCGATGCTTCCTACTTCCGAAGGGCCATCCGTGAACAATATCAACGCCAGGGACGCCGGGTTCGACGAACGGCAGCCGCCATGCGTGATCGGTCTCGCAGTCCTCGCCAAGATGGCGTTTCGGGGACTCGATCTCGCGCCGATCGCGGAATCACTGAGGGACCGCGGCCGACGCAATTCCTCGGACGCGGCCGCGTTGATGGATCTGTCGCTCATCGAACTGTTTCACGGACGGGCCGAGAGCCGAGCGCGATTGCAGGCCGCGGCGCTCGAACTCGACACGTTCTATCGGCACGAGCCGGCGATCGTCGTCGCCAACCCGATCAGGGTCCTGGCGCTGGCGACTCCGGGCAACCTCATGGCCAACACGCCGATCGAGTTCCTGCTCGAGGACGCCGACATGGTTCTCGACATTCTGTATTTGACGCCGGGGCGTTCGCTGCCCGAGAGCCTCCCCCATCACGATCTCGCCTTCGTCGCTGTCGCCGAAGGCGAAGCGAACAGGCCGGCGCTCGAGTTGCTCGCCGATCGCGCGAAATCCTGGCCGCGCCCGCTTCTCAACGCGCCCGATCGCATCGCGCGCCTGACGCGCGACGGCGCCTGCGCGCTGCTGACGGATATTCCGGGCGTCCATATGCCGAGCGCCGCCCGCATCGATCGGGCGGGGCTCGGGCGGATCGCCGCGAGCGGGCCGCCGCTGGAAAGCTCAGAACGGGATTGCCGATTTCCGGTCATCGTGCGGCCCGTCGGTTCGCATGCCGGCGAAGGCCTGGAGAAGCTCGACGACCGCGCTGCGATCGGCGCCTATCTCGAAGCGCGGGACGCGGCGGAGTTCTACATCTCGCCGTTCGTCGACTATCGCGGCGCCGACGGATTGTTCAGGAAATATCGCGTCGCGGTGATCGACGGGCAGGCCTATGCGTGCCACCTGGCGATCTCGAGCCACTGGATGATCCACTATCTCAACGCTGACATGATCGACAATCCGCAGAACCGCGCCGAGGAGGCGCAATTCATGGGCGCCTTCGACCAGGAGTTCGGCGCGCGCCACCGTGCGGGGCTGAGCGAGATCGCGCGGCGGATCGGCCTCGACTATTTCCTCATCGATTGCGCAGAGACGCCGGCCGGGGACCTGCTGATCTTCGAGGTCGGCAACGCCATGATCGTGCACGCGATGGATCCCGAGAGCGTCTTTCCCTACAAGGCGGCCCCGATGAAGAAGCTGTTCGGCGCCTTTCAGGCCATGCTCCGCGGGCGCGTCATCGAGGCCTGCGCGACCGCCTGAACGGCGGGTCCGGCGGCCGGAAGCGCGCGCGCCGTCGTCTTGGGGCCGCTACCGGCGGTCGTCGGCGCCACCGCGCCGGCGTGGCCGAGGTCCGGCGCGCCGCTCGGCGGTCAGGCGTAGGACTTTTCCTCGACGATCGCCGAATTGCACAGCCGGTTGATCTCCAGCTTCAAAGCCGCGCGCTCGTCGTTGTACCGGTAGACCGCGCGCGCCAGCGCGATGAAGTCGGGTCCGAAGTTCCCGTTCCTCTCGCAGATCCGGATCTCGTCCTCGACGTCCCAGAGCTTCCCGTTGACCGCCTTCAGGCGCACGCGCGATTCGTCGAGACCGCTGTGATTGAGGCCCTCGGCCGCCTGAAGCGCCTGGAGGAGGCCGAGCTCCCGGTGGACGTTGGCGAGCTTGGCCGCGCCCGCGATGCGCTCCGCCTTGATCTCCAGGATCGTGATCTTGTCGATCAGCTCGCCGACGGCGGCGGGGATCGCGATCGCGGTGCTGCGGATCGGCGCGGCTGCGGACACGACGACGGGCGCGGCGACCGCGGCCGGCGACGCAAGCGCCGCGGCGAGCGGCGCCGCGGCCGCCGAGACCCTGGCGAACAATTCGCTCCAGTCGCCGCGTCGGCTCTGACGGAACAGTCGCATCGTCGGATACCACGGCGAATCCGCGCGCTCGCGCAGCCACCGCCATTCCGCGACATGCTTGAGCGCCACCCACACCGGCGCGCCGAGCGCGCCCGCCAGATGCGCGATCGAGGTGTCGCAGGTGAGCGTGAGATCGAGATGGGCGATCGCCGCCGCCGTGTCGACGAAGGCGTCGGGGCCGTCGTCGAAGTCTTCGCCCGGCGTCTCGACGACCATGCCGGGCGGAAGTTTTGCCAGTTGCTCGGTTCCCGCACCCTTCTGCAGCGAGATCAGCCGCACGCCCGGCAGGGCGGCAAGCGGAGCCAGGGCCGCCAGCGGGAACGAGCGGCCCAGGTCGGCCTCGGGATTGGGGTTGCCCTGCCAGCTGACGCCGATCTTGAATCCGTGCGCTCCGATTCGCGCAGCCCATTTGGCGCGCAGGCTCTCTTCCGCCTTCAGATAGGGCACGGGCGCGGGTATCGTCTCCAGACGCGTGCCGAACGCGCGCGGCATGCTGCTGACCGCGATCTGGGCGTCGAACGGTTCGGACGCCTGGATTTCCTCGGCGAGCCGAACGCCCTCGACGGCGGCGAACAGCCGGTGCAGCTTGCCCGGGCACAGGAACGTGACCTTGGCGCCCGTCCTGGCGGCGAGCGCCAGATAGCGTGAGAACTGGATGGTGTCGCCGAGGCCGTGGTCGTTCATGACCAGAAGACGCTCGCCCGCGACGGCCTTGCCCGACCAGGTCGGGCGTTTCGTCCCCAGGGCCTCCTTGAGCGACTTGCCCGCCAGCCAGCGGCTCTCGTAATCCTCCCAGCCCGCCTCGAACCGGCCCATCGCCAGGAGCAGGCATCCGCGATTGCCGATCGCGTCGACGCTGCCGAGCCGCACGGCTTCGTCGAACGCGGCCATGGCCGCATCGAACCTGCCGAGCGCCTGCAGGGTCAGGCCCTCGCCGCAGAACGCCTCGGCGAACCCCGGCTTCAGCGCCTTGGCCTTGCCGTAGCCCGGCAGCGCTTCCTCGTGGCGGTCGAGCTTCATCAGGACGGTGGCGGTGTTCAGGATCGCTTCGGCGAAATCGGGTCGCAGGGCCAGGGCCCGTTGACCGGCGAGCAGCGATTCTTCCAGTCGCCCCAATTCCCGCAGAGCGCCCGCGCGATTGTTCCAGGCGTCGGCGTTGTCGGGCGCGACGGCGATCGACTTGTCGAAGGCGGCGAGCGCCTCCTCGAAACGCCGGAGGCCGAACAGCAGCTTTCCGGAATTGGCCAGGGCGACGAGATAATCCGGCTTGTAGCGGGTCGCCTGCTCGTAAAAGCGGAGAGCCGCGTCGATCTGGCCCGCCTCGCTGAGGATGAAGCCGCCCAGACACAGGGCTTCCGGGTAGTCCGGCCTCGCCTTGAGGGCCGCGTCGATCATCTCGATCGCTTCGGTTGCGCGCCCGCGATTCCAGAGCACGGCGCCGCAATTGTAGAAGATTTCGGCGGGCGCCGGCCCCTCGAAATGCCCAAGGCTCGGCGTCTCCAGGAGTTGGGCGATCGACTGGCGACGGTCGGAACCGTCCGGCCATTCCGATTTGTCCGGCAGGAAGGATTGGGGCGACCGATTCATAGCTGCTGACATCCGGGCGGCGAAGACGCCCCGGGCCTTCGGGGCGGCGCGAAGCGATAAGACGCCCGGATGCTTGCGCCAGACTTGCCTTTATCCAGGGCCGGCGCGACCGGGGATGCGATTGGGGATCGGCGCCCGGCGGCTATCCGCCGATCTTGAAGCCCTGCAGGCTTTCCATCAACGAATTGCTGAAATAGGGACTGGTCGACGTGCTGAGGCTGGAAGCGGTGTTGCTGATGACGCCGCTGAGGATCGTCGTGGCGGCCGAACTCGAAGACGACGAGGACGATCCGGCGACCGTCAGGGACGCTGTCGACCCCGACGCCGGGCCGTAGGTCGAATCGTAGGACGCGGTGAAGCGTTCGGTAAGCTGCTTCAGCTTGGCCGGATCCTGGAGGTCCTTGACGTTGAAGAAATTGGACAGCGACGAAGCCTGGGTGTCGATGTTCTCGGCCGAAAACGAGGTCGGCAGGCCGAAGATCGTCTCGACGACCTGCAGGAGGTTCTGGTCGGCGAGGATGCCGTAGGTGCTGGTCACCGTCGGCGCGACCCGGTTGAAATAGAGCGCGAGCTGGACGCCGACGTCCTGCTGGCCCTGGTCGTTCTCGAGCTGCTGCTCGACATAATTGGTTTTGGTGGTCGCGACCGCCGCGGCGGTCGAGATCGACGCTGCGCCGTCAGCGGCGAAGTTGAAGGCGGTGGCGAAGGCCTTCCATTGCGGCAGCGTGTTGGCGAGGCTCTTGGGATTGGCGACGCCGCCTGTGAGCACCTGCTTGATCAGCGCGGTCGAATTGATCTGATCGCCGAGGCCATAGGCGTCGAGCGCATAGGACAGAAGCCGGTAATTGCCGACGAACTGATCGATCGAGGTCACCTTGCCGATGTTGGCGGCGTAATAGGCGCTCGCGGTCTTGACCGCCGGCTCGGCGGCCGTCATCGCCTGCATGCGGGGCAGGTTCTGGATGATCGACAGATAGGCCGAGGTCGTGGTCGTCGTCATGCCATGGGGTCCCGCGAGCGTCCTGTATCAGGAGCGGCGCCGGCGGGGCGTCGGCCGACTCGATGGGACGCTACGCCGGCGGGATAAACGATTTGTTAAGAGCGAGCCGGCGCCGCGTCCGAACGGTCACCAGCCCTGCGGCCAGGACGTCATCCACTGGCTGCCGGTCAGCGGCTGCCCCACCGGCGGGGCGGTCGGCGCGGTCGGCAGCTTCTCCAGGCAATAGCCGAGATAGCGCTTGGAATCGATGGGATCGTAGCCGAGGCGATGCTTGAGCTTCTTGCGCAGCTTGCTGATATGGCTTTCGACGACGTTCTCGTCGACGTTCTCGTCGAAAATGCCGTAAATCGAGTTGAATATCTGCGACTTGGTGATCCGGCGGCCCTTGTTGGCGACAAAATATTCGAGGATGCGCCGCTCGCGCCGGGGCAGCGGCAGCACTTCGCCGTTCACTTCGGGATCGCGTCCGTCGAAATAGACGCACATCTCGCCGACCACTTCGTGATCGGCTTCGCTCTGGCTGCGCCGGTTGATGGCACCGACGCGGGCGAGGATTTCGCGGACATGGACGGGCTTGCGCAGCACGTCGTCGACGCCGGCAGCGAACAGTTCGAGGGTCTGGTCGAGCGAATTGCGCTCGTTGAGCACGATGACCGGGGCCTTGGAGCGCTCGCGGATCATGCGCGGATAGGCCTCGCGCTCCACGCAGTCGCCGATCAGGAACGCCTCGATGGCGAGAATGTCGTTTTCGCTGACCTTGCCGATCCAGTCACGAAATTCCGAAGGATCGATTCCGGCCGATGCGATGCCTTCGCGATCGAAGCTCGAGGCGTAGCCGCCTGTGACAACATTTCTCTCGTCGACGATCACAATCATGTCTGAGCCCCGCAATTTGATTTCTTTTGTTCATTTTTATTGACACATGACACCATCTTGACGCGCCAATACAATTGAAATTCCGTCAAAATCAAATGCAGAGAAGACAATACCAAAGTATATACCGACGCTATCATCACAACGTGGAAGAATTATTTCGACCCTCAACCGCTCTCATTTACGCTGGTTACCGCGACGTCTTCACGTGTCCGATGCGTTAACGTTTAAGACGCTATGGTTAATTTTCTCTTAATGGGCGCAAGATCGACCCGCCGGGTTGCGCGGCGGCGCCCGGGCGGGCGGCGCGCGGGCGCCGTCCTAGCGGAAAATACAGCGAATTCAGTGTTTTGCCGCGCGGCGCCAATGGCCGTCGGCGGTGCGGCCGGCTCCGAATCGGAGCGGGCGGATCGGCGATCGGCCGACCGACGGCGATCGATTGCGGCCGAACCGGGAGCGGCGGGCGCCTGCGGCGCCGTGCGGGCGGCGGCGCGGCTATTCAGACTGGCGGAAGTTCCGGATGCGGTCGAACGAAACCGCGACGATGATGAAGGCGCCGACGAACGCGCCCTGCCAGAACGCGTTGATGCCCAGCAGGCCGAGGCTGTTGCGGATCACCTCGATCAACGCCGAACCGATCAGCGCGCCGAAGGCGGTGCCGATGCCGCCGGCCAGATTGGCCCCGCCGATGACCGTGGCGGCGATCACCTGCAGCTCCATGCCATTGCCCAGATTGGTCGTCACGGCGCCGAGCCAGCCCGTTTCGATCACGCCGGCGATCCCGGCCGAAAGCGCCGAGACCATGTAGACGGCGACCTTGATCTGGCGCACCGGGACGCCGGTGAGGATCGCCGCGCGCTCGTTGCCGCCGATCGAGAAGACGTAGCGGCCGAACCGGGTCCAACGCAGGACGAAGCCGGTCAGCAGGGTCAGCACGATCGTGTAGATGACCGGGTTCGAGATGCCGAACAGAAACGCGCCGCCGCCAAGGAACAGCAGCTTGTCCTGATCGGGACCGAATTCGAACACCACCGTGTTGTTGGAGGCGACCATCGCCAGCGAACGCGCGATCGACAGCATGCCGAGCGTCACGACGAAGGGAGGAATGCCGACATAGGCGATCAGCGCCCCGTTGATCGCGCCGACCGCCAGCGCCGTCCCCAGAGACGCGGCAATGCCGACCTCGAGGCTGTAGCCCGCGTGCATGACTTCGGCCAGAATCATGCTGCACAGGCACAGCACGGAACCGACGGAAAGGTCGATGCCGCCGCTGATGATCACGATCGTCATGCCGAGCGCGATGACCGCCGTGAAGGTGAAGTTGCGCGTGATGTTGAAGAGGTTGTTGGTGGTCGCGAAGGAATTGGTCGCGAAACTCAGGAACAGGCAGGCGAGGATGACGGCGAGGAAGACCCAGAACGCCTGGCGCGAAGCGAGCCACGAGACCCAGTGCTCGGCCTTTTGCTGGGGCGGGACGTCGAGCGCGATTGCCATCGATGGAGCCTCTACTCGCCTTGGGGAATTGCGGGCCGGCCCGCCGCTAGAGCGCGCTGTCGATCGCGCCGGTGATGAGTCCGGTGACTTCTTCGGGCGAACTCGCCGAGGTCGGCTTGTCGGCGACCTTGCGGCCGCGCCGCAGGACGACGACCCGGTCGGCGACGGTGAAGACGTCGGGCATGCGATGGCTGATCAGCACGATCGCCATGCCCTGGTCGCGCAGCCGCCGGATCAGGTTCAGCACCTCGGCGACCTGCCGCACCGAGATCGCGGCGGTCGGTTCGTCCATCAGCACGATCTTCGGCTCGGACAGCCGCGTGCGCGCGATCGCCACCGCCTGCCGCTGTCCGCCCGACATCCGCTTGACGAGGTCGCGCGGCCGGGTCTCCGATTTCAGCTCGGCGAAGATCTGGCCGGCGCGGCGATACATGCTCGCATAGTCCAGCACCGCGAACGGCCCGACGCCCTTGCGCATCTCGCGGCCGAGAAACACGTTGGCGGCGGCGCTGAGATTGTCGCAGAGCGCGAGATCCTGATGGACGATCTCGATGCCGTGCTGGCGCGCGTCGACCGGCCGGTGCATGACCAGATCGGCCCCTTCCATGCGGATCGTCCCGTGCGAAGGGCGGAAGTTGCCGGCGATGATCTTGACGAGCGTCGACTTGCCGGCGCCGTTGTCGCCCATCAGGCCCACGACCTGTCCCGCCTCGAGCGCCAGCGAAACGTCGGTGAGGGCCTGGATGGCGCCGAAATGCTTCGACACATTCTCCAACTCGAGAATCGCCATGGCGACGCGCGCCCTCCCGTCCCGTCGACGCCGCCCGGCGCCGTTGATCTCGCATGCGAGGATCGAGGCCGTCGATCGATCGCCCATCGCCCGACCGTCGGCTTAGCCAGCCGACGCGCCGTCGTCAATCTATGGTCAGACGAATCCGCCGCGGCGGCCGCGCGCCCCCGCGGCGCAGACTGTTTCGTATGATAATTATCATTGACGAGTCAAGGCGTTGATAATACGCTGTTCCTGTTCGATCGCGGGCGTGCCTGCCCGCAAGGTCGACGCATGGAGCGCGGCCGCGGGGCGACAGGCCTCGGGCGCGATCAGGTGAGTTTGGTTCCGTTTTTGACGGCGCACGGGCAATCGTCCGGCGCCGATTTCAGGGGAGGGAAGGCAATGAACAAGGCCGTACTCTGGTTGGCTGCCGCGGCGCTGACCTTGTCAGCCGGGTCTGCACTGGCGCAGAAGAAGCAGCTCGTGATCGTCGTCAAGGGGCTCGACAATCCGTTCTTCGAAGCGATCCACCAGGGCTGCGAGAAGTGGAACAAGGAGAACGGCGCCTCGCCCTATTCCTGCTTCTACACCGGCCCTGCTTCGACCTCGGACGAGGCGGGCGAAGCGCAGATCGTCGGCGACATCATCGGCAAGTCCGACACCGCCGCGATGGCCATTTCGCCTTCGAACGCGCCGCTGATCGCCAATGCGGTCAAGTCCGGCAAGCCGAAATTCCCGGTCATGACCGTCGACGCCGACCTCCGCAAGGAAGACTCGGCGCTGCGCAAGACCTATCTGGGCACCGACAATTACCTGATGGGCTTCAAGCTCGGCGAATATCTGAAGAAGGACAAGCCGAAAGGCGGGACGCTGTGCCTGATCGAAGGCAATGCGGCGGCCGACAACATCCTGCGCCGGGCCGCCGGAACGCGCGACGCGCTCGCCGGCAAGAAGGGCGTCGAAAAGCTCGCCGGCGAAGGCGGCTGGACCGAAGTCTCCGGCTGCCCTGTTTTCACCAACGACGACGGCCCGAAGGGCGTGCAGGCGATGTCGGACATCCTCACCGCCAATCCCAAGCTCGACGCGATCGCGATCGAGGGCGGCTGGCCGCTGTTCGGCGCGCCCCAGCCTTACCGGCAGCTGACCGATCAGTACAAGGCGCAGATCGCCGACAAGTCGCTGGTGATCGTCGCCGCCGACACGATCGGCGAAGAAGTGACGCTGCTGAAGGAAGGCCGCGTCGCCGCGCTGGTCGGACAGCGGCCGTTCGAAATGGGCTACAAGGCGCCGACCGTGATGATCGACCTCATCGAAGGCAAGAAGGTGCCCGATCCCGTCTTCACCGGCCTCGACGAATGCACCAAGGCGACCGTCGACACCTGCATCCAGAAGTGAGCGGAAGCCGGACATAGACGGCGGGAAAGAGGCGCTTCGGCGCCTCTTTTTTTGTCGCCCCATCATTGCGAGCGGAGCTGTGCGCCGCCTTGACTTCGCGCGCGGGCGATCCGAGACAGGCGGCGAACGCCGCGCCGCCGCCGGTCGGAGGGCCCATCCATGAAGCGCTATCGAATCGCGGTCATCCCCGGCGACGGCATCGGCAAGGAAGTCATCCCCGCCGGCGTCGAGGTGCTCGCCGCGCTCGCCGCGCGCGACGGCGGGTTCGAATTCGCCTTCGACCATTTCGGCTGGGGCTCCGACTATTACAAGGCGACCGGGCTGATGATGCCCGAGGACGGCCGCGCGCAGATCCGCGCCCACGACGCGATCTACTTCGGCGCCGTCGGCGCGCCCGAAGTGCCCGACCACGTCAGCCTGTGGGGATTGAGGCTGGCGATCTGCCAGCCGTTCGACCAATACGCCAATGTGCGGCCGACCCGGGTGCTGCCCGGCATCGTCAGCCCGCTGCGCCATGTCGGCGGCCCCGAACTCGACTGGGTGATCGTGCGCGAGAATTCGGAGGGCGAATATTCCGGGGTCGGCGGGCGCGTCCATCGCGGCCTGCCCGACGAGGTCGCGACCGACGTCTCGATCATGACCCGCGCCGGCGTCGAACGCATCTTCCGTTTCGCCTTCGCGCTCGCGCGCTCGCGCCCGCGCAAATTGCTGACGATCGTCACCAAGTCGAACGCGCAGCGCCACGCAATGGTGATGTGGGACGAGATCGGCGCCGAGGTCGCGGGCGAATTTCCCGACGTGACCTGCGACAAGATGCTGGTCGACGCGATGACGATGCGGATGACCCTGAAGCCGGCGACGCTCGACACGATCGTGGCGACCAACCTGCACGCCGACATCCTGTCCGATCTCGCCGCCGCGCTCGCCGGCTCGCTCGGCATCGCCGCGACCGCCAACCTCAACCCCGAGCGCAGGTTCCCCTCGATGTTCGAGCCGATCCACGGCTCGGCGTTCGATATCGTCGGCAAGGGGATCGCCAATCCGGTCGGCAGCTTCTGGACCGCCTCGCTGATGCTCGAGCACCTCGGCGAGCCGCGCGCCGCAGCCCGCCTGATGCGCGCGATCGAGCGCGTGACCGCCGACCCCGCGCTGCACACGCCCGATCTGGGCGGCGCGGCGACGACCCGCGCGGTCACCGACGCGGTGGTCGCGGCGGTGCGGGGCGAGAATTTCTAGCCGGCGGCGGGAGCGTTCACAATTGCCAGCGCAGCGTCAGGCGTCCTGCCTCGCCTTCACCGCCGCGCCGAGCGCTTCGCGCACCTTCGCAGCGAGTTGCTGAAGCGTGAAGGGCTTGGTCATGAGAAGAACGCCGGGATCCAGCATGCCGTTGTGAACGATGGCGTTGCGGGTGAACCCGGTGAAATAGAGCACTCTGAGATCGGTTCGCCGATGCAGGGCTTCGGCGACCAGCTGCGGCCCGTTCATCTCGGGCATGACCACGTCCGTCAGCAGCAGGCGCACATCGGGGCGGTTGTCGAGCACGAGGAGCGCCTCGGCGGCGCTGTCCGCGTGGAGGACCGTGTAGTTGAGGTCGCGCAACGCATCGACGGTGAAGCGGCGGACGCGGTCGTCGTCTTCGACGACGAGGACGATTTCCTCGCGGCTGCCGGCGGCCAGAACGGCGGCGAGAGGCGGCGGCGCCGATTTCGTCAGCGCGCCGAAATGGCGCGGCAGGTAGAGCTTGATCGTCGTGCCGTGGCCGGGTTCGGAGTAGATTTTCACGTGGCCGCCCGATTGCTTGACGAAGCCATAGACCTGCGAGAGCCCGAGGCCGGTGCCCTTGCCGCTGGCCTTGGTGGTGAAGAACGGATCGAACGCCTTGCCGATCGTCTCGCGGCTCATGCCGACGCCGGTGTCGGAGACGGCGATCAGCACATAGGAGCCGGACTGCACTTCCTCGTGGAGTTTCGAATAGGCTTCATCGAGACTGGAATTGCCGGTCTCGATCGTCAGTTTGCCGCCTTCCGGCATCGCGTCGCGCGCATTGACCGCGAGGTTGACGATCGCGCTTTCGAGCTGACCGGCATCGACATGGATCGGCCACAGGCCGCCCGCCAGAATCGTCTCGACCGCAACGCCCTCGCCGAGCGACCGGCGCAGCAGTTCGCTCATGCCCGAGACGAGCCCGTTGGCGTCGATGGCGGCGGGCGACAAGGGTTGCTGCCGGGAGAAGGCGAGCAGCCGTTGCGTCAGCGCGGCCGCCCGCTCGGCGCCGTCGAGGGCCCCATCGATGAAACGCGTCACATCGGTCCGCCCGCCGGCGATGCGGCGGCGCAGCAGTTCCAGATTGCCGATCACGACGGCGAGCATATTGTTGAAGTCGTGCGCAATGCCGCCGGTGAGCTGACCGACGACTTCCAATTTTTGCGACTGCTGCAATTGGGCCGCGAGCCGATCCCGTTCGATCGCCTCGTGCGCGAGCGCATCGTTGGCCGCCGCCAGCTTCCGGTAGGCCTCGAAGCTGTTGCTCAGATAGGCTCGCAGATAATAGACCGACAGCAGGGCGAGCAGCAGCGCGAGCGAGGCGGCGAGGATGATCGCCGCCTGGATCACCACGGCGTTGCGCCTGGTCTCCTCGATGCTCGCCGACAATAGCGTCGCTTCCGCATCCTGCATGGTCGCGACCACGTCGCGGGCGCGGTCCATCAGGGCCTTGCCGCTGCCGCTCTGCACGATCGAGAGCGCCGACTCGACCTCGCCGGCGCGGCGCAACGCAATCGTCCGGCGCAATACGGCGCGCTTGTCGTCGGCGATCGAGCGGAGCGTGAGAGCGGCTCGTTTCTGCGCGGGGTTGACGATAAGGCGATCGAGATTGTCGAACTCGCGGTCGAACTGAGCCTCGGCGTTGGAAAAGGGGTCGAGATAGGCCGGATCGCCGGTCAGCAGGTAACCGCGCTGGCCCGTTTCGGCGTCCTGCAGCAGGGAAAAGGTCCGCGCGACGCTCTGCTGGATTGCGAAGGCGCGGCGGACAAAGTCCGTATCGACCTCCTGCAGCGCGATGAACCATCCAGCCGCCAAGACGACCGCGATCAGCAAGACAAAGCCGCCGACGAGGGCCAGCACTCGAAATGGCAGCGGCGCAGCCTTGAGCGATTCGTTTGTCATGCCTCCAGTCACAGGCGGCTCAAAAACCCGCTTCGTCAACCGATAGCGCTGACGATCCCTCGGGAAGCCACCGTAGAACTGTCGGGAACTCTCTGAACATCTTGGCTTTTACGCTTGCTGCACTTATTTTGCTTGGCTGGATTGGTCGAATTCGGGCGGTCACGGCGATCCCGCGGCGCCAGGACGCGGCGCCCGCGGCGACCGAGAGACCGGGGCGGACGGACGCCCCGGAGCGATGGAGCGCTCCAATCGAGCCCGGCGGGCGGCCGCGCCGCCGGGGCAGATCGCCGGGCGTGCATCGCCGTGACCGCTGCGCATCAGCGCGTCGCGCCTGGCCGCAGGGACGCGAATGCAAACGCCCGGCGCCGCGAGCCACGCCGCCGTCGCGCCGTCAAGTCAGGGCGATTGCAAGCAATCGCCCGAGGCCAAGAGGCCGCTCCGTCGCTCCGCTCCGGCCCTCCCGGCGATCGCAAGCGATCGCCTCGGGGTGACTGCGCGCCGTCGGCGTGGCAATTGGCAGGCACGACCTTTTGGTGGAGCGCCGCGGCCCCAGGGGCCGCGCCGCTGACCAAAAGGTCATGGTGGCAAACGGCCGGCGCCGGGCGCGCGGGTCAATCTTCGCAGAGCGCCTCTTGGCGCGGAGGACCGCCGGCGGCGGCTTGACATTGATGCGCGCGCCCGGGCCCGCCTCACGGGCATGCTCGGCGAGGAGGTCTCGATCAGCAACCATGATCGTCGTCACCGAAAAACGTCCGAGTCCCGCCGTGGCCGCGCTGTGCGACCTGATCCGGCAGTCCGGCGACGACGACGCGAGCCCAGGCGGGCCATACCGGGAATATGACGCAGCAGGGCGCGGGAGTGGGCAAGGTGGACTGTGACCGTAAACCCGTAGCCCCACGATTGGCTTAACCGATCGGGCAGAGTTGCTAATCTCCGCCAGTATTGAGTATTAGCGGGCGTATCTTGTTTTGAGCGCTCAGTTGCAATTTCCATAAAGCGAGATAGCGATCACTCTTGACAACCATTTTCTGATTAGGAGGAGTCCCGACTACCTTCTTTTCTCTTAATCTTTCAAACTCAAGAAATTTGTAACATATCCAATTTTGTTGAGCTATTGTACGAAACCAGTACTGATCGCCTATATCCACAAAAGTATCCAAGCCTCCAATTTCCGTTTCGCTGCTGAGGCCTTTTACCAGTTCTGCTATTTCTTTCTCGACGGTCTCGATCGTGGTGGATGCGGTGTTGATAATTTTCAGGGCTGGTATCGTCGTCAACGCTGAATATCCAACAGAACTCAGGTCCTTGAAAAGTGCGTCAATAATATCCGTAAAAAAATTTGAGGAAACATCATATGCCTTGCAGTTTATATTTAGAGCGTGCGTGCCGATATCCAGATCATCCAGGGTTACGATCGTCGCGCCCGGCGTCTTTATGCGCCATTCCTTGCAATTTATGTTCTTTGTAGGAATAATATACGGTCCTTTTTCCGCGTCTGCCCGCGCGACGCCAGT
>JBEKEI010000109.1:0-17291 GCA_050013915.1 Roseiarcus sp. | reverse complement strand
GCGGGCGCGCGGGTCAATGTTCGCGGAGCGCCTCTTGGCGCGCAGCGACCGCCGGAGGCGGCTCGACATTGAGGCGCGCGCCCGGCCCTGGCAGCACGGCCGAAGTCGGCCTGCCGCCTGGCGCGGCAGATCCGTTGCTCAGCCCATCAGACTCTTCTCAGTGCACGGCGGCGTACATGATCTTCTGTTCGGTCGCCTCGTCGATGCTCATCTCCTCGATGATCTTGCCCTGCCGGGCGACCAGCACCCGGTCGGACAGCGCCATGATCTCGGGCAGATAGGACGAGATCACCGCGACCGCGAAGCCGTCGTCGGCCAGGCGGTTGATCAGCTGGTGGATTTCGACGATCGCGCCGACGTCGACGCCGCGCGTCGGCTCGTCGAAAATCACCAGCTTCGGCTTCTGCACGAGCGATTTGGCGATCACGACCTTCTGCTGGTTGCCGCCCGACAGTTCGATGATTCGCGCATTGCCGTCGATCGCCCGGATCGACAGGGCCTCGATCCAGATCTTGGCGAGCGCGCGGGCCTGCGCCACCGAGACGAGCTTCAGCGGATTGACCCCCGTCGCCTCGTCGCCGATCTGGATGTTTCCCGCGATCGACATCGTCTCGAAGAACCCTTCGAGCTTGCGGTCCTCGGTCACATAGACGATCCCGTCGCGGACGCCCTGCCGGGGCACGCGATAGCGCGCCGGCTTGCCGTCGAGCCGCACCTCGCCGCCATGGAACAGGTCGCGCTTGAATACGCCGGCGACGACCTTCATCATCTCGGTCCGGCCGGCGCCGACGAGGCCGAAAATGCCGGTGATCTGCCCCGCATAGATCGAGAAGGAGGTGTTGCGCACCATGCTCCCGCTCGACAGGTTCTGGACGCTAAGCACCTTGCGGCCGTACGGGCGTGGCTCGCGTTGGGCGGCGCCGTGCAGGGTCTGACTGAGGCTGCGGCCGACCATCGCCTGGACGAGACGCTCGCGATCGAATTCGCCGGCCGGGCCGGTGACGACGAGTTCGCCGTCGCGCAGCACGGTGATCCGATCGGCCAGCATCAGCGCTTCTTCGAGCGCGTGGCTGATGAAGATCACGGCGACGCCCTGCTTGACCAGCCGGCGCACGAGACCGAAGAAATGGTTCTTTTCCTCGGGCGTGAGGGAAGCGGTCGGCTCGTCGAAGATGATGATTCGCGCCTTGTGATGGACCGCGCGCGCGATCTCGACCATCTGCTTGTGCGCCGCGCCGAGCGACGACACCTGGGCGGTCGGGTTGACCTGGAAATTCATCCCCGCCAGGAACTGCTGCGCCTGATTGTAGAGGCCGCGCAGCCGGTTGAACAGCCGCTCGTCGCCCAGATAGATGTTCTGGGCGACCGTCATCGACGGCACCAGATTGGTCTCCTGGAACACCATCGCAATGCCGAGGGCGAGGGCCTGCGAGGGGGCCGACAACGTCAGCGGCTCGCCGTCGAACAGCATCTCACCGGAGGTCAGCCGGTGTACGCCCGCGAAGGCTTTGGTCAGGGTCGATTTTCCCGCGCCGTTCTCGCCGACGATCGCGTGGATCTCGCCCGGCTCGAGCGTGAAGTCGATGTTCTTGATCGCCGGAACGCCGCGATATTCCTTGGTCGCCTTGCGGAGCTCGAGAATGGGACTCATGCCGCCCGCCCGTCCGGGCGCCGCGCCACGGCGCCGGCGAGGCGCACGAGCACGCCCGGACCCTTGGCGCCGACCAGCAGATCCTCTCTGTCCTCGCACGCGGAGGTGACGCCGTGAATCACGCCGTCGGCGCGGCTGTGATAGCTGTGGAGGGGCTGCATCGCCTCGTCGCACCGCACGATCAGCCCGTAGGAGCGCGTCGCCGCCCAGGGCTTGAGCATACCCATCTGCTTGAGACCGCTGCCCTGCAGCGGCTCCTCGAAGCGCCCGCTCGACGCCAGCGCGGGCGCCATCCAGAACGCCTCCGGCACTTCGGCGATCATGCGCAGCCGATATTCTTTCTCGCGCAGGATGAACTCGACGAGCTGGTTGCGCACGGCGAAGAAAGCCAGCCAGTAGCCGCCCGCCCGCGACGCCAGGATGCGGCCGGGATAGGCGGGCGGATCCGCCAGCGCGACATGCGGCTGGCTCCTCCGCTCCGCGTCGATCGACAGCACGCGGTGGCGCCAGGCCTCGGAAACGAACAGGCGTTCGTCGCGCGCCGGCGCGACGCCGCAGGGCCAGGCGAGGCCGGCCGCCAGCACCTGCGCCCCGCCGCCCGCCAGATCGAAGCGCGCCACCGAGCCGCTCCGGCGGAGCTGCATCAGGTCGCGCCGCCACTGCGAGGCCCGGTGGTCGGCGGACCCGTTGGTCACGACCAGCCTGTCGGCGTCGAGAAACGCCAGGGCGGTCGGACAATTCAGCGGCCCGTCGCCGAGTCCGTCGATCGCCAGCCCGTCGTGCGGCCCGCCGCGGATCCGGACGCCGCCGCCGTCCAATCCGATCGCCAGCGCGCCGTCATGCTCGGCCAGACAGGCGATGTCGGTGTCGAAGCGGGCGATCTCGCCGTCCGGAATGCGCCGCAGCGACCCGCCGCTCGAATAGAGCACGCCCGCGCCGGTCGCCACGAGATTGTCGAGCCCCGGCGCCTCGAGCAGCCGCGGGGCCGCCTCGAGCAACTGGTTCGGCTTCAGCGGACCATCCATGACCGGCACCGTAACCGCGGCTTCGCCGCGGCCGAGGAACTCGTCGAGGGCCCGTCTCACCGCGCCGATCAAGGCCGTCCCCAATAGGTGTCCAGCGCGCACCACTCGGGATCGGCGCCGGGAATCCGATAGGTTCCGATGCGGTTGTTGTAGATGCCGCCGAGGTAGAGCACGCCCTTGTGCTCGCGGACCGAGGTGATCATCGGATGGTTCTTGCCGCCGAGATCCCACAGGCTTTCCAGCACTTCGCCCCGCTCGTTGAACTTGATGACGCAACCGGTGTTGAGATTGGGATACAGCCAGGCGTCGGGCGCGCACCGGCGCGCCATGCGTTTGCGGAACCCCGGCATGCGCAAAGCCAGATCGAGCGCGGGCGAGCGCATGCCGACGATGGCGAGCCAGAAATTGCCGTCGGACGCCCGGTTGATGTTGTCGGGATAGCCCGGCATGTTGTCGATGACGATTTCGGTGCGGCCTTTCTTCGGGCCGCCGTAGTGATAGCGGCTGACCCGGCACCCGAATGTCTCGGCGAAGAAGAACGATTCTCCGTCCGGCGCCATGCAGATGCCGTTGGGAAAGATGAGATTCGAGATTTCGGTGCGAGACTTGCCGGTCTTCGGCTCGTAGCAGACGATCCGCCCGTTGCCGCGGCTCTCGAGCGCGTCGACGGGCCATTCATGCATCTCGAAGCGGATCGTCGCCTCGCTGAAGAACACCCGCCCGTCCGGCGCGATGTCGAGATCGTCGGCCAGACGCAGACGCGAATCGTCGACGACGGAGAACAGCGTCCGGTTCGTTTCGTCCGACAGCTTGTTGATCTTGCGGTCGGGAGTGATCTGGTAGAGCCCCATGCCGCCGATGCACACGTCGAGATTGCCGTCGCGGTCGAAGGCGAGGCCGAGCGGCTGGCCGCCGACATGGGCGAAGATCTCGTGGCGCGCGTGATCGGGTCCGAAGAACCGCATGATGTCGCCATGGCGGTTGCCGCAGTAGAGATTGTCGTCCCGATCGAGGATCATGTCCTCGGCGCCCTCGATCGTGCGCAGGCCGACCGCCCCGACCGAACGCAGCTTGTCGTTGAGGGCGTAGGGCGAGCCGGAGTCCGGGGCGGTGGACGGCGGCGGCGGCGGCGCGAAATAGGTTGGCGAGACGTAGACCTTGTTGAGCAGCTTGTGCCGGTTCTTCAACCATCGCACGTCGATGAAGACCGCGGCGATCAGCACGATGCCGAGCACGGTCGAATTGACCGGGCCGGGCACGGAGAGCGCGATCAGGCCGTTGGTGAGAATCAGCACGATGACCGTGCCCAGCACCGCCTTGGCGACCGATCCGCGGCCGCCTCCGAGGGAATTGCCGCCGAGGACGACCGCGGTCAGGGCGGTGATCTCCAGCCCGACGCCGGTGTCCGAGCCCGTGCTGCCGAGGCGCGCGGCGTTGAAGAAGCCGGCGAGGCAGCACAGGACGCTCGACCAGACGTAAGCCGTGCAGATCGTGCGGCGCACGTTGATGCCCGCGTTGTGCGCCGACCGCCGCGCGCCGCCGACCGCGGTGAGCCGCCAGCCCGGGCGCATTCGCGACAACACGACATGCCACAGCGCCGCGATCACGGCCGTGACGATGAAGGTGAAGGGGACGCCATAGACGGCGCCGTTGCCGAGGAAGTCCCAGAGCGCCGAGTCGGGAATATTGCCGACGATGGCGGTCGAGAATCCGGGAAACACCAGTTCGTAGATCGAACGGAAGACGATGAGAGTGACCAGGGTCGTCAGAAAGGCGCGCAGCCGGAGATAGCCGACCAGCACGCCATTGACGGCGCCGCAGAGGATTCCGGTCGCGATGCAGGCGAGCAGCGTGAGCCCGACGCCGAGGTCCCACACGTTCATGCAGATCGAGGCGACGAGCACCGAGAGCCCGAACACGGAGCCGACGGACAGATCGATGCCGCCCGAAAGCATCACGATCGTCAGCGCAAGCACGACGAGGCCGGTCTCGGCGAATTGCCGGCTGAGATCGGCGAGGTTCGAAAGCGAATAGAAATCCGGCAGGATCGATCCGAACGCGATCAGGACGATGAGCAGCGCCAGGAAAGGTATGGCGTTGTCCATCCAGCGCTTGGCCAGCAATTCGCCGACGACGTGATCGGGAATGAACCGATAGCGCATGCGCATAAGAGCGTCACGACTGCTCACGATGAACGCGATCCCGCTGATCTGTTGGAGAGCGTCCTCGCGCGGCGCGGCGGCGAAGACCCGGGCGCGACCGCAGTCGCGGGGGCGTCGCCCCGCGCGGACGCGGGGCGACCGGACCTGCTATTTCAGGTCGTCCATCGTCCAGCAATTGCGCTGGTTGATGTTGTCCTTGGTGATCTTGGTCAGCGGACCGAAATAGAACACCTTGCGCTCGCCGGCCTTGTCCTTGGACTGCAGCAGCTCGGCGATCTGCTGGCTCGCAATGTTGCCCTGCAGCGGCGAGTTGTAGCTGACGTCCATCGAAAGCAGACCCTTTTCGATGTTGTCGCAGGCCGATTTGTTGCCGCCGCCGCTGGTCACGACGAACACTTGACCGGTCTTGCCCGCAGCCTGGACGGCCGCGCCGATGCCGACGTCGGCGCTGTCCCAAACGCCGACTGCGCCGCAGAGGTCCGGATTCTGCTGCAGCACCGTCTCCATGATCGCGCGCGCCTTGGCGGGATCGTAGTTGGCCGCCTGATCCGAGACGATCTTGATGTCGCTATGCTGCGACAGGACGTTCGAAATGCCGCGCTTCAGATAGATGTTCGCCGCCCCGGTGACGACGCCCTGGACGAAGGCGATCTTGGTCGAGGGCCCCTTGCCGGCGGAACAATGGTCGACGAGCGCGCTGGCTTCCTCCTCGCCGAGCGCGACCCAGTCGGCGCCGACGTAGGAATCAGTCGTGGTCACGGAAGGCATGTTGATCTGAAGGACCTTGATGCCGTCGTCCTGAGCGCGCTTCAGCAAACGCGCATAGGATTGTATGTCGGGATTGTGGACGATCAGCAGATCCGGCTTTTCGGCGATCGCCGCGGTGAGCGCCTTCGTGCCGGCGTCGGTGCTCCAGTTGGGATCGCGGATGTCGAAGGTGAAGCCCAGCGCCTGCGCTTCCTTGCGCCAGATCGCCGCCCAGGATTCGGTCAGGTCGAAGCCCATCGCGATCGGAATGAAGATGACCTTCTTGCCCTTCAGCGAATCGAGATATTGACCGCGGCCGACCTGATCGAGGCCGGTGTCGTCGGCGCGCGCGGACCGGAGTCCGAGCGTTCCGCAGCTCAGCGCCACGAACAGCGCGAGCGCGAAAAACGTCTTCAGTTTCATGGTTTCATCCTCCTGTTGCCGTCATTTCAGTCTAGATGTCGCCCTGCTGCGCCGTTTGCTCGTCGCGCGGGTTGACGATGGTGTCGATGACGATGGCGGCGAGCAGGATAACGCTCTTGATGAGGTTCTGCGCGGTGTAGCCGACGTTGAGGATGGTCATGCCGTTGAGGAGGATGCCGACCAGGGCCGTGCCGACGACGACGTTCCTCACCCCGCCGCGCCCGCCGCTGAGGCCGATGCCGCCGAGCACGACGACCAGCAACACGTCATAGATCATCGTCGAATTGTAGATGCGTGTGTTCATCCCGGACACGGCGGCGGCCATCACGATGCCGGCGCAATAGGCGATGAGCCCGCTCGCGACATATTGCGAGACCGTCAGCACGCGCGTCGGAATCCCGGTGATTCGCGCGGCGAGCGGATTGTCGCCGCTGGCGTAGACGAATCGGCCGAACCGCGTCTGGCGGAGCGCCGCGAACATGAGGATCGCCATCGCGGCGAAGGCGACGACGATCACCGGAATTCCGCCGATGCGCCCGGCGCCCAGGAAGGTGAACCAGGGATAGCCGGCGGGCGCGTTCTGCACGTCGATCTGGAAGAAGAAGGTGCGCCCGATGCCGTAGACGATCGACCCCATCGCGAGCGTCGTGAATATCGCCGGAATCTCGGCGAACGCGACGATCAGCCCCGTGGTCGCCCCCACGCCGACCACGAAGACCGCGCCGAGCGCGAGCGCCAGGCCGAGGGGCATTTGCGAATGGGCCAACGCCATCGCCCAGGCGACGGCGACGACGAGGGTGGCGACCATGGCGAGGTCGATGCCGCGGCCTATGACGACCAGCGCCATGCCGAGGCTGAGGATGCCGAGGATCGACACGCTGCGGATCAGCGAAAGGACGTTTTCGACGGCCAGGAAGCCGGGAAGCAGCAGCGAGAACCCGCAGAACATCAGCGCGGACAGGACGAAGACGATTCCCTCCTGCGTCGGACGCCAGCTCCGCATGGTTTCTTCCCTGCCGACGCGGGTCGCGCCCGCGACATTGTCGGCGACCCCGCGGAGCCGCGAATTGGAAGTCGGGAAACTAACAACGGCGCAGCCGCCATCTTTCGACTTCGAAGGTAAGGAACGGCATTCATTAAGAATTGTCAAGGCTCGCCGGATCAGGCTGTCCGATTGCGGGGCCGTCGGATTTTCGAGGCGATCACGGGCGCGCGGGCCAGATGAAACCCATTCCGGAACGGCCGTTCCCGCAATCGTCCGGGCGCCGGAATGCGCGCCGGCGGTTTGCTCCCGCTGGACATGACTGACGAGCCGATCTTCATGTCTCGAGCGCGCTGGAGGCTTCGCGGCGCGCCTCGGTCGGAACACGGGGCGCCTTGAATAGGCCGGCGCACAGCAGTTTCTCGTAGGCGGTGAGGACATAGGCGGGGACGGCGTGCGCGGAGCCCTCGGTATAGGCGTAGCGCCGGCTGAGATAGCCTCTCGCGCCCATGAGGATATGCACGATCGCCTCCAGTTCCTGATCGGAATAGTCGCCCACATCGCCGGCGGCGCGGCTGCGCTTGAGGATGCGGACATAGGCCGTGGCGATATTGTCGAGATGGCGCTGGTGGCCCTTGGGCGCGAAAAGCTCAGCTTCGTTGAGGATTCGCAGGAATTCGGGCGATGAGCGCAGAAATTCGAAGAAGGCGCGGAATCGGACGGCCTCCTTTTCAGCGCCTGGCGCCGAGCCGCCGACCCGCTCCTGGATGAAGGCGACCATTTTCAGGCCGATCGCCGGCAACAGTTGATCGAGCAATTCCTGGCGATTCTCAAAGTGGTTGTAGAAGGTCCCCTGCGCCACTTCGGCGAGTTCGGTGATCCTGGCGACCGAAGCCTCGGCATAGCCGAGACGGCCGACTACCTTCGCCGCCGCGTCGAACAGGCGCGCCTTGACTTCGTCGTTCCGCTCCGCTCGGGTGAGCCTCGGGCGCGGTTTCGCCGTCGATTCCGACCCCTGGGCCTTGACCGTCATCGTCGTCTCTCCATGCGGAGCCTCGCTGGTCATACAGATTCCGGCGCGCGCAAGAGACGTTTGAGAATCTTTCCCGAGGGATTTCGCGGCAGATTGTCGCGAAGCACGAGGGATTTGGGGACCTTGAAGCCCGCCAGCTTGGATCGGCAATGCGCCGCCAGGGCTTCGAAGCTCAGTTCCGCGCCCGGCTCTAGGGCGACGAAAGCGACCGGCCGCTCGCCCCACATTTCGTCGGGCATGCCGATCACGGCGACTTCGCGCACCGCCGGCAGCTCGAGGATGACCCGCTCGACCTCGGAAGAGGCGATGTTCTCGCCGCCCGAGATGATCATGTCCTTTTTGCGATCGGTCAGGAACAGGAATCCCTCCGCGTCGAGGAAGCCGACGTCGCCCGTCCGGAACCACTCGCCATGGAACGAGGCGGCCGTCCGCTCGGGGTCGCGCCAATAGCCCGGAGTGATCTTGGGCCCGCGCAAACAGATTTCGCCCTGGCCCCCCGGCGGGAGCGCATGACCCGCTTCGTCGCGGACCTCGATTTCGACATGCGCGAGCGCGCGGCCGGTCGAGCCGATCTTTTCGATCTCGCGGCCCGCCTCCATCAGCGTGTCGCCGCTGCAGCTTTCGGTCAGCCCATAGCCGTCGATATAGCGGCCGTTGCGGAAATATCCCGCGAAGGCGCGGATCCGCGACTCCGGCGTGCGTTCGCCGCCGCCGATCACCCAGCGCAGCGAGGAGACGTCGAAACGCTCGCGGCCGGGAAAGCCGAGCAGCGCGCTGGTCATCACCGGCGCCAGCCAGGCCGCGTCCAGGCGCTCCGCCTCGATCGACGCGAGCACGGCGTCCGGGTCGAAATCGCGATGCAGGCAGATCATCCCGCCCGTCCAGAGCACGGCGACGCCGGGAAGGTCGAAGGCGCCGACGTGATAGAGCGGGCCCGCCACCAGCAGCCGCGTGTCCCGGTTCAGGCCGAGCGCGTTCACATGATCGATCGATTTCCAGTAGAAGTTCTCGTAGGTGTGGATGACGCCCTTCGGCCGGTCCGTCGTGCCCGACGTATACATCAGCCGGAACAGGTCGCCGGGCTTGCGAACGCGCATCGGCGCCGGCCGCGCGCCGGCGCAAAACGAGGCGCAGTCGCGCTGGGTGCGCTCGTCGATGACGACGACCGCGGCGCCGCCCAGGGCGTTCGCCGCCAACGCGTCGTCGACGAAGAGCAGCTTCGCCCCGGAATTCTCGACGATGTAGCAGACCTCGTCGCCCGCCAGCCGAAAGTTGATCGGCAGGAAGACCGCCCCGATGTGGCTGACGGCGAAGGCGATTTCGAGAAAGGCGGCGCTGTTCTTCATCAGCGCGGCGACCACGTCGCCCTCGCCGATCCCGCGCGATTCGAGCCAGCCCGCCACGACGCCGATGCGGCGGGCGAACTCGGCGTAGGCGATTCGCTGCCCGGCGTAGACGAGCGCGACCCGGTCGGGGCTCCGCCTCGCATGCGCAAGGACGAAGGCTGACAGGTTGACCATGGCCTCCGGCATCCCCCCATCACGCCGCCTCGGCGCGGCGATCCCAGTTGACGATCGCTGAATCATAGTTCATTTTTTGTCTAACGTCAGCCCCCGGAATTCCTGGGAGCGCCATCGACGCCGCGCGAAACAGCGGGTCTGCGAGGAAACCATGAAGGCGGCGGGCTTGTCGGTGGTGACCGGCGGCGCGAGCGGCATCGGGGCGGCGTGTTGCCGGGAGCTTCGCGCCCAGGGCGCCGAGGTCGTGGTGCTCGACCGCGATTTCGCCCGCGCCGGGGCGGTCGCGGAGGAGATCGGCGGCAGGGCATGGCGAGGCGACGTCGCCGACGAGACGGCGCTCGACGCCTGCGCTGCGGCTATCGAGGCCGAGCTCGGCCCCGTCGAGACTCTCGTCAACAGCGCGGGCGTCATCCAGAAGCCGGTCAGGCCGACCGAACTTGCGATGTCGCTCTACGACGACATCGTGCGCGTCGATCAGCGCGGAACCTATGTCGCTTGCGTGGCCTTCGGGCGCCGCATGCTGACCCGCCGTCGCGGCAGCATCGTCAATATCGCCTCCGTCGCGGGAATGCGGTCAATGCCGCTCCACGCCTATGCGCCGGCGAAGGCCGCGGTCATTTCGATGACCCAGTGCCTGGCCGCGGAATGGGGCCCCGCGCAGGTGAGGGTGAACTGCGTTTCGCCGGGCTATACGCGCACGCCGGCACTACAGGCCGCTATCGACCGCGGCGAGCGCGATCCGTCCGCGCTCGCCGCCAACGCCGCCCTCGGCCGTCTCGTCGAACCGTCCGAGATTGCGCGGGTCGTCGCCTTTCTGGCGTCCCCCGCGGCCTCGGCGATGACGGGCGCGAATGTCGCGGTCGATTGCGGCTGGCTCGTCGCGCCTTCCTGGCGCACCTATGGCGGACTCAGGGACCCCGGTAACGCCTGACCCGTGGCCCCGGAGCCGCCGGCGGGGCGGAAAGGAGGGATGGCATGACGACGTTCTCCAGCGATCTCGCTCGTTTCCTCGTCGATCTCAGGCTCGAGACCCTGCCGTCGGAGGTGACGGATAAGGCCCGCGTCTGCCTCTACAACGCATTCGGTATGGGCGTGGCCGGCCATGCGACGCCCTACGCCCCGGTCGCGCGCGCGGCGGCGCTCGCCATGGACGGCGAAGTGCCCAGCGGCGCCACGCTGTTGCTCGACGGTCGCCGCACGACCGTCGGCGGCGCCTGCCTGGCCAATTCCGCGCTGTTCCATGGCCGCGCTCAGGAGGATTCCTGCGGCGCCGCGCATTTCGGGACGATCGTGATACCGATGCTGACGGCGCTGATCGAAAGCCGCGCCTATCCGATGAGCCGGCTGATTCCCGCACTGGTCGCCGGCTATGAGGCCGGCGGCGTGCTCGAGCAGGCGATGGCGGGGAGAACCACACCGGGCGGCTTTCGCGCCTCGGCCATCTACGGGACGATCGCGGCGAGCGCGGCGGCGGCTCGTCTGATGGAGCTGTCGGCGGAACAGACGGCCGCCGCTTTGGCCAACGCCGTGTCGTTCGCCGGCGGGGTCCTGCAATCCTTCGCCGACGGCACAGACGAATGGCGCTATCAGGTCGGCGTCGTCGCGCGCAATGGTTTGGTCGCCGCGGAGCTGGCGCGGGCGGGATCGATTTCGGCGCCGCACGCCTTCGAAGGCAAATCCGGCTTCGCACGCTCCTTCGCGAAGAGCGAACTCGACCGCGGGCTTGCCGCTTCACTCGGCCGCGACTGGGCGATCCTGCGCGTGGCGTTCAAGCCGTTTCCGGTTTGCGCGTTCAACCAGACGCCGGTGACCGGCGCGCTGGCGATGCGCGCCGCGCTGAAGTCGAAGCCCGTGAAAATCAGGGTCCGAATGAACCCCTACGAGACCGGCTACGCCGGGATGGACGCGGTCGGTCCGTTCCACTCGATCTCGGGCACGCTGATGAGCATACCGTTCTGCGTCGCCACCGCGATCGTCCACGGCGCGCCGACCGCCCGGCTGATGACGGCCTACGAGGATCCCGCGGTCAACGCACTGATCGACCGGGTCGAGCTTGTCTCCGACGACGCGATCCCGGTCCTCAGCGCGATCCTCGAAGTCGAAACCGAGGACGGGGCCGCGCATGTCCGCGAACAACGGATGACGGCCGCCGACTATTCCTACGACTTGCCGACGCTTTCGGCGCTGCTGCGACGGATCGGCGCCGAGGAACGCGTTCCGATGGCGGCGTTCGACCGGCTCGAGCGTTTCGTCGAGAATCTGCCGAAGGGTTCGATCGCCGATGCGGTATCGGTGTTCGCCCTCGCCCCGGGGCGCGCGCAGGCGGCTTGACACGGCGTCGGACGGCATGGTGATACGGGATTTACGAATGATGATTCAACATTCGTGAACCTGGCGCTCACGGCGGAGGAGAGTTCGGGTGTCGTCAGAGGCTCGCGCCGGGCTCGCGCACGCGACAGCCGTTCCGTCCGCCGATGACGCGGCCGGGCGAGAAATGCTCGCCCACTACCGAATGCTCGTCACGATCCGGCGCGCCGAGGAGCGGCTGGCGGCGCTGTTCGCCCAGGGCGAGGTGCCCGGCTTCATCCATCTGGGAATCGGCCAGGAGGCGGTCGCGACGGGCGTGATGAGCGCGCTCGGGCCGCAGGACACCATCGCCTCTACCCATCGCGGGCATGGCCACGCGATCGCCAAGGGACTCGCGCTCGAGGGGTTCTTCGCCGAGATCCTGGGCAAGGACGATGGCCTCTGCCGCGGCCGCGGCGGCTCGATGCACGTGGCCGACGTGAGCGTCGGCATGCTCGGCGCCAACGGGATCGTCGGCGCGGGCCTTTCGATCGCGCTCGGAAGCGCCCTCGCCCATCGCACGCTCGGCCGGTCGGCGATCGCGGTCGCCTTTTTCGGCGACGGCGCGCTCGCCGAGGGACTGCTCCACGAATGCCTCAATCTCGCCGCGCTGTGGCGGTTGCCGCTGCTGTTCGTCTGCGAGAACAACGGCTGGGGCGAGTTCACCGCCACCGAGAAGCAGCTCGCCTTCAAGTTCGGCGACCTCGTCGGCGCCTATGGCGTGAGCCACGAGATTGTCGACGGCAATGACGTCGCCGCGGTCGCGGCGGCAGCCGGGCGGATCGTCGAGCGCGTGCGGCGCGGCGGTCCCGCCGCGCTGGAATGCATGACGACGCGACTGCGCGGCCATTTCGAAGGCGACGCGCAGAAATATCGGGCGGCCGACGAACTTGCCCGGCTCGCCGCGCGCGATCCGCTCCTCGTCGCCGAACGTCGCCTCGCCGATCTCGGCGTCCCGCGCGCCGAGGTCTCGGCGTCCGCCGATGCGGCGCAGGGGCGGGTCGACGCGGCGATCGCCGTCGCGCGGCGCGGCGCCGACGCCGATTTCGACGCCGCACTGCGGGACGTCTACACGCCGACGCGAGCGCGCTGATGGCCGAACTGCGCTTCCTGCGCGCCATCAACATGGCGCTCGCCGATGCAATGGCCGAGGACGCCGCCGTCATCGTGATGGGCGAGGATGTGGCGGAGGCCGGCGGCGCCTTTGGCGCGAGTCGCGGGCTGAAGGACCGCTTCGGCGCGGCGCGCATTCTCGACACGCCGATTTCCGAGGCGGCGATCGCCGGCGCGGCGGTCGGGGCGGCGATGAGCGGCCTCAGGCCGGTGTTCGAGATCATGTTCATGGATTTCACCACCCTGGCGATGGACGCGATCGTCAACCAGGCCGCCAAGGCGCGCTTCATGTTCGGCGGTCAGAGATCGCTGCCGCTCGTGCTGCGCACGCCGCACGGCGGCGGCCTCGGGGCCGGCCCGCAGCATTCGCAATGCCTGGAGGCCTGGTTCGCGCATGTCCCCGGCCTCAAGGTCGTGTGCCCGGCGACCCCGCAATCGGCCTATGGCCTGCTGCGCGCGGCGATCGCCGACCCTGATCCCGTCATTTTCATCGAGAACAAGGCGCTCTACGCGATGAAGGCCGAGGCGCCGGAAACCCCACCGATTCTCGCCATCGGCGCGGCGGCGGTCGCCCGCCCGGGCGCCGACCTCACCATCGTCGGCTACGGCGCGGCGGTGCACGCCTCGCTGAAGGCGGCGGAGGAACTGCGCGCCGGGGGCGTCGAGGCCGAAGTGATCGATCTCCAGACCCTGCAGCCGTGGGACGAGGCGGCGGTGCTCGCCTCGCTCGCGCGGACCCATCGGCTCGTCATCGCGCACGAGGCGGTCGAGGCCTTCGGCGTCGGCGCCGAAATCGCCGCGCGAATGGCCGACGTCGGCTTCGACGAACTCGATGCGCCGATCGTCCGCGTCGGCGCCCCCTTCATGCCGTCGCCTTTCTCCAAGGCGCTGGAATCCCGGTACATCCCGTCGGCGGCGCGCATCGTCCAGGCCGCGCGGCGCACCCTTGAATAGCAGGAGACTCGCATGGCCGATCTCGTCACGTTCGATCGTCGCGGCGCCGTCGCCGTCATCGCCATCAACCGGCCCGAGACGCTCAACGCGCTCGACATGGACACGCTCGCCGCGCTCGACGCCCACGTGACCCGGGCCGACAGCGACGAGGCGATCCGCGTCGTCGTGTTCACCGGCGCCGGCGAGCGCGCCTTTGTCGCCGGCGGCGACATCGCCGATCTCAACTCGCGTCAGGGGCTGGCGCACTACCTCGAACTCGGCGAGCGTCTGCACGAGGTCTTTGGCCGCATCGAGCGGCTCGACAAGCCGACCATCGCGGCGGTCAACGGCTGGGCGCTCGGCGGCGGCGCCGAGCTGCTGCTGTGCACCGACATCCGCATCGCGGCGGCGTCCGCCAGGTTCGGCGTGCCCGAGATCACGCTCGGCCTGTTTCCCGGCGCCGGCGGGTCGCAACGGCTGATCCGGCAGATTTCGATGTGCAAGGCCAAGGAGCTCATGTTCACCGGCAATCGCATTTCGGCCGCCGAGGCCGAACGATTCGGCCTGATCAACCGGGTGGTGGAGGACGCGCGGCTGATGCCGGAGGTCCTCGCGCTCGCCGATTCGATCGCGCAGAAATCGCCGCTGGTGCTGAAGCTGCTCAAGCGCACCATGGCCGACGGCAACGAAATGCCGCTGCGCGCGGCGCTGCGCCACGAGCAGGCGATGATCGGCCTCGTCTTCGACACCAAGGACGCGCACGAGGGTTGCTCGGCCTTTCTCGAGAAACGCCCGGCGAACTTCCGGGGCGCATGATGGACGCGGACGCCGCGATCGTCATGCCGAAGCTCGGCCTGACGATGACCGAGGGGCTCCTGGCTTCGTGGCGGATCGCCGCCGGCGACGAGGTCAGGCGCGGCGACGTGCTGTTCGTCGTCGAGACGGAAAAGGTCGCCAACGAGGTCGTCGCCGAGTCCGACGGGCGCATTCGCGCGCTGCTGGTCGGCGAAGGCGAGACGGCGCCGGTCGGCGCGGCGGTGGCGACCTGGGTCGCCGCGTCGCCCGGCTCGCCGTCGCCGGCCGCGGCCCGCGCCCGCGGCGCGCGCATCGTCGCGACGCCATTCGCCCGCAAGCAGGCGAAATCGCACGGGCTCGATCTCGCCGCCGTCGCCGGTTCGGGCCCGGGCGGCCGCGTCAAGGGGGCGGATGTCGCCGCGGCGATCGCGCGGGCGGCGCCGGGCGGGGCCGGGAAAGCGGCCCTCGACGTCAGGGGCGACGCCACGCCGGGCCGCGGCGCGAGCGCCCGCCCGGCGAACGCGATCGAGCGGACGATCGCCCGGCGGCTGACCGAATCGAAGCGGACCATTCCGCATTTCTATGTCCTCGCGGCAGCCGACGTCGGATCGCTCGACGAGTTCCGCGCCAGGATGAACCGGGATCAGGCCCGACCGCGCCTGACGATCACGCATTTCCTGGTCGCCGCGCTGGCGCGCGCGCTCGCCGACATTCCCGACGGCAACAGGGTCTGGCGCGACGAGGAGATCGTCGCCCTCGGCGCGATCGACATCGGACTGGCGGTCGAGGCCGAGCGCGGCCTCGCCGCGCCGGTGCTCCGCGACGCGGATCGGCTGGGCCTGACCGGGATCGCGGCGGCCGTCGCGGATCTCGCGCGCAAGGCGCGCGCCGGAGCGCTGGCGGCGGACGACGTCGAGGGCGGCGCCATCGCGATCTCGAACGTCGGCATGTACGGGGCGTCCCATATCGTGCCGATCATCAATCCCGGACAATCGGCGATCCTCGGCGTCGGGGCCGTGCGGCCGACGTTCCGGCCCGACGCGGCGGGCGCGCCGAAGCTCTGCCGGGAGCTCGGCCTCGTCCTGTCGTGCGACCATCGGGTCTGGGACGGCGCGGGCGCCGCGCGCTTCCTCGATCGCGTGACGCGGCTGCTCGAAAACCCGCTGCTGCTGCTGCGATGAACTGGAAGGGAACCGCCGATGAATTTCGAACCCAGTCCGGAGCAGATCGGGCTCGTCGAGACCGCGCGGCGGGTCGGCGAGAAATTCGGCCTCGATTACTGGCGCGATCTCGACGCCGCCAAGCAATTCCCCGCCGCGATCTGGCAGGCGATCTGCGAGGCCGGACTGAGCGCGATCACGATTCCCGAACAATACGGCGGCTCGGGACTCGGCATGGTCGAGATGGCGATGGCGATCGAGACGCTGTGCGCCGCCGGCGGCGGGTCGACGCTGAGCCAGCTGTTCATGTGCAATCCGATCTTCGGCGGCGTCACCCTGACGAAATTCGGCGGCGAAGCGGCGAAGACGGCGCTGCTGCCCGCGCTCGCGGCAGGCAAGGCGATGTTCGCCATGGCGCTGACCGAGCCCGACGCCGGGTCGAACTCGCTCGCGCTGCGCTGCTTCGCCCGGCCCGACGGCGACGGCTGGCGCCTCAACGGACAGAAGATCTGGATCACCGCCGTGCCGCAGGCGACCAAACTGCTGGTCGTCGCGCGGACCAAGAAGCTCGAGGACTCCCGGGGCAAGACCGACGGCGTCAGCCTGTTCATGATCGACGTCGAGCGCGACGGACTGGCGCACAGCGAGATCGAGAAGCTCGGCACGAACACGCTGCCGTCGAGCGCGGTGTTCTTCGACGACGTGCGGATCGAGCGGGGCGAACTGATCGGCACGCTCGACGGCGGCTTTCGCGAACTGCTCGACGTCCTCAACACCGAGCGGATCGTCACCACCGCGGGGCTCGTCGGCGCCGCGGAACTGGCGATCCGGCTCGCCGTCGACTACGCGCGCGACCGCAAGGTGTTCGCCGGCGCGCCGATCGGCGCCTACCAGGGCATCCAATTCCCGCTCGCCGAGGCGCACATCCAGCTCGAATGCGCACGGCTGATGAATTACAAGGCGGCGGCGCTGCACGACCAGGGCAGGCCCTACGGCAGCGAGGCCAACATGGCCAAGTGGCTGGCGGGCCAGGCGGCCGCGCTCGCCACCGACCGCGCGATCCAGACCATGGGCGGGATGGGCTATGCGAAGGCGAGCCACGTCGAACGGCTGTGGCGCGACGCGCGGCTGTTCCGGTTCGCGCCGGTCTCCGAGGAGATGGTGCTGAACTATGTCGCGCAACACGATCTCGGCCTGCCGCGCTCGTACTGAGGCGCGCGTCGCCTCGGCGGCGTCGACGCGCGCATTGGCGTGGAAGCCGATTCGGATGGACGGACCAACGGATCTGGCGCGCCACACGCCAAGCCGGCGTCGCGGGTCGCACCGCGCCGGGAGGCGCTCCGCGAACATCGACCCGCTCGCCCGGCCCCGGCCGTTTGCAACCGCGACCTTTTGCTGCGC
>JBEKEI010000108.1:0-17444 GCA_050013915.1 Roseiarcus sp. | reverse complement strand
AACGACAACGGTGGCGCAAGCCGCACGTTCTGCAACCGCCGACGCTGAATTCCAGGCTCGCGTTGACAGCGGCCTCAACCGGCGTCTCTCCGGTTCGCACGGTTCGGCCCGGGAAGGCTCGCGCCGACATGCGGGCGCGGCAACTGGCGGCCGCGCCGGTTCTTCCCCACATCGGAGCGCAACGCCGGCATTATCGATCCCGCCACGCTGAAGTCCTGGACGGCCCGGCTCGCCGTCCCCTTCTGGTCCGTGCTGCTGCTCGATCTCGTCGCGCGCGGCCAGGCGCTGTTCGCGCCGATGGCTTCGATCGACAGCTACGACGTCGCCCGGCGGTCCTTCAGCGGCGAGATCGCCTATTGCCTCGGCGACGGGCGATTCGTGCGCGCCGCCCTGTGGTGGGCGCAGCAGCAGCTCGGCTTCCTGCCGCTGGAATCGATGTCGGCGTCGCTCTGCCTGGCGATCCCGCTGTTCATCGTCTCCGGATTCCTCTTCGCCGCCGCGATCCTCGACGATCTCAGGGCGAGCGAGGCCGTCGTCTTCGCGGCGCTTTTCACCCTGCATCCCTTCGCGACCGAATATTTCTATTACGGCGAGGTCGCCTTCGCGACGGTGCTCGCGGTCTTCTTCGCCTCGGTGGCGGTCTGGAGCGCCTTTCGCGCGCGCCCCTCGCTGATCTCGCGCTGTGTCGCCGTCGGCGCGGTCATCCTCGCGCTCGGCGACTATCAGATCACGATCGGCCATATCGCCGCCGGCGGCCTGCTCGTCCTGGCGGCGCGACTCGCGCGCGGCGACACGGCGCCGGGCGCCGAACTCCTCGCCGTCGCGCGCAGCGCCGGCGTCCTCGCGCTCGGCGTGATCCTCTATCTGCTCTGTCTGGTCGCGACCCGATTTCTGTTCCCCGCCGCCGCGGCGGGCCGCGCCTTTCCCCGGCACGTCCCGGATATCGCGCAAAAACTCGAGGCCGTCGGCGATGCGATCGGCTTCGCGCTCTGGCCTCCGCCGGGACTCGTCTCGCCCGCCGTCTAGCTTTTGACGCTGCTCGCGCTGGCGCTCTGCCTCGGCGCGCTGGTTCGCTCTGCGCTCGCCGCGCGCGGCCTGCTCCAGGCGCTCGCCGTGGCGCTGGCGGTCGGCGCCGCGATCCTCTGCGCCGCCTGCGCCGCGCGGGGGCGGATTCTACGCCGGCCATTTCCGCGATCTCGACGGGAACAAGCTGAACGCGTTCGTCGCGGGATGAGCCGGCCGGCCGCCGCGCCTTCCGCTACCGCATCAGCCCCGCCGCGCGCAGCGCATCCTCGATGATTTTCTTGATGCCGCCCGCGGCATGGGTCGGGGCCGAAGGCCCGGCGCGCCAGCCGGGCGCCGCCCCGCGGTCGTCGGCGCGCTCGGTCGCCGGGCCGTCGCCCGCCGTCGCCAGCGCGCGCGGCTCGGGCGCCTGCCGCGGCTGCGCATCCACCGCGCGCGCCTGCCCCGTCAGCCCCCAGAACCCGGCGATCCGCCGCGTCGACGAAATCCCCGCCTCGAGCATGAACGGCGCGGCGGCGCCGAGGCCGTCGGGCCCGCCGGTCGCCAGCGGCGTCCCGTGGCCCATGCCGACGATCGTGTATTGCTCGATGACCTCGCGCCCCTGCGCATCGCGCCAGGCGCGGCGCGGATAGCCGTCGACGACGCTGAGCGCGGGCTCGGGATCGACGCCGTGGACGCCGCGCCACTGCTCGACGATCGCCGCCGCATTGACGGGATCGACGACGCGGTCGGCGGTCCCGTGCCAGACCGAAAGGATCGGCCAGCGGCCCTCGTGCGGCGAGGCCGCGCGCAGCAGCGCCTGCAACCGCTCCTCGCCCGGCAGGCCATGGCCGCGCATGCGGTCGAACGCCTCGGCCGCGGTCGAGGCGACGCCCGAGGGGAGGCCGGCGATGATCGCGCCGCCGGCGAAGACTTCGGGATAGTCGGCGAGCAGCGCGGCGGCCATCGCGCCGCCGGCCGAGAGGCCGACGACATGGACGCGGCCGGCGTCGAGACCGCGCGCGGCGACCAGCGCGCCGATCATCGCTCGGATCGAGAGCGCCTCGCCGCGACCGCGGCGCGAATCCTCGGGCAGGAACCAGTCGAAGCAGCGATTGGGATTGTTGGCCGGCTGCTGCTCGGGATAGAGCAGGGCGAAGCCTTCGCGATCGGCGAGCCGCGACCATCCCGAGGCTTCGTCATAGCCGGCCGCCGTCTGGGCGCAGCCGTGCAGGACGACCACGAGCGGCGCGCCGGCGGCCACGCCGTCGGGAACATAGGCGCGGGCGCGCAGGGCGCCCGGATTCTCGAACGTCGGAGCGAGATCGGCGAGCCGGTCGGCGCCGGATCCGATCGGTCCGGTCTTGACCGGGCCGCGCAGCGCCGTGAGGCGGGCGATCGTGTCGGCGAGAGATGCCATCGGCGCTCCTGGGTCAGCGACCGGAACGGCGATGACTTGAGTCTGCAACGCCTCGATAGCACGATCGTCGCCGCGCCGCACGCCTGCGTTCAGGCGGCGGCCCGCAACACGCCGCGCAGCCGTTCGATCAGGGCGAGCGTCTCGGAGGCGGGCGCCGGCCGGCTGAAATAATAGCCCTGGCCCTCCTCGCAGCCTTCCGCGCGCAGCCATTGCAACTGCTCGAAGGTCTCGACGCCCTCGGCCGTCGTGCGCATCGACAGGCAGTCGGCGAGCGTGCGAATGGCGCGCACGATCGGGCCGGAGCCGCCGGTCGAGTCGAGATCGCGCACGAACGACTGGTCGATCTTGATCTTGTCGAAGGGAAACGCGCGCAGGTAGCTCAGCGACGAATAGCCGGTGCCGAAATCGTCCATTGCGATGTGGATGCCGAGGGCGCGCAGGCCGTGCAGCATGGCGAGCGTGGCGACGCTGTCGTTCAGCATCACCGATTCCGTGATCTCCAGTTCGAGCCGGCGCGCCGGCAGTCCGGCGCCGTGCAGCGCGTCGCGCACGGCCTGGATCAGCGCCGCGCCCTTGAACTGCATCGCCGAGACGTTGACCGCGAGCGTGACATGGGCGGGCCATTCGCACGCCTGCAGGCAGGCGCGCCGCAGCACCCAGGTCCCGATCGGGACGATCAGGCCGAGCTCCTCGGCGAGCGGGATGAATTCGGCCGGCGACACCAGGCCGCGGGTCGGATGGCGCCAGCGCAGCAGCGCCTCGAAGCCGCAGATCCGGTCCAGCGCGAGGTCGTAGAGCGGCTGGTAGAAGATCTCGAATTCGTTCTTCTCCAGCGCCTCGCGCAGGTCGAGCTCCAGCGCGCGGCGCGTCTGCAGCCGCGAGTCCATCTCGGCCTCGAAGAAGCGCCAGCCGCCGCGGCCCTCGTCCTTGGCGCGATAGAGCGCGACGTCGGCGCTCTTGAGCAGCTTGTCGACGGTCAGCCCGTCGCCCGGCGCCAGCGATATCCCGACGCTGGCGCCGACGCTGATGCGATGGCCTGCGACCTCATAGGGTACGCTCAATTGTTCGATGAGCCGATGGGCGAGCTGCGCGGCCGTCTCGGGCCGCTCGACGCGGCGCTGCATGATGATGAATTCGTCGCCGCCGAGCCGTGCGACCGCGTCGGCCTCGCGCACGCAGGTCGTCAGGCGCTGGGAAACCGCGCGCAGAAGTTCGTCGCCGATGTGGTGGCCGAGCGTGTCGTTGACCTGCTTGAACCGGTCGAGGTCGAGCGAGATTACGGCGAAGCCGCCCTCGCGGCCGATCGCGGCGATCGCTTCCTCGACCTGCTCGCCGAACAGGATCCGGTTGGGCAGGCCGGTCAGCGCGTCATGGCGCGCCATGAATGCGATGCGCTCTTCGGACAGTCGCCGCTGGGTGATGTCCTCGTAGGTGGCGACCCAGCCGCCATCGGCCATCGGCCGATGCGCGATCGCGACGACGCGGTCGCCGGCGAGCTCCTGGTGATAGACGCCGTTCTTGCGGTGACCGGCGAAGGCGAGCTGTTCGGCGATGAGGTCTTCGGCGCTCCTGCCGCGATGGACGCCCGCCGCGATCTGCAGCGCGAGCACTTCGCGCAAGGCGAGACCCGGCCGCAGCCGCTCGGCCGCCAGCCCGTAGATTTCGCAGAACCGCCGGTTGACGACCTTGAGCCGATTCTTCGAATCGTAGAGGCACAGGCCCTGCGACATGTTGCCGAGCGCGGCGTCCAGGTTCGCATTGGTCGCGGTGAGCTTGGCCTCCTGATCCTTCAACTCGCTGATGTCGCTCCACACCGCGACCGAGCCGCCGTCCTGGGTCGCGCTCTGACTGACGCGCAGCCAGCGGCCGTCGCGCAGCCGCGATTCGCCGGTGGCGGGCAGGCGCCCGTCGATTCTCAGCAGCGCCTCGCCGTGACTGACCGGATCGGCGAGCGCCGCCGAAATATCCGCGACCGCCGCGCCCGGCCGCAGCGGCGATGGTGCGCCGCCGACGAAACTCACCGCCTGGGAATTGGCGAGCGCGATCCGCCCTTCGGCGTCGACCACGACGACGCCTTCGTGCGACCCCTCGAGCGCGGCGGCGAGCCGCGTCTGCGCCGAGCGGCGCTCGGCGACCTCGCGCTCCATCATCGTGCTGATCCTGTCGCGCATGACGCCCATGGCGGCGAGCAGCGCGCCGAGTTCGTCGGCGCCGCCGCGCGGAATCGCGCAGTCCAGCTCGCCCGCCGCGATCCGTTCGGCGACCGCCGAGGCCGCGGCCACCGGACCGATGATCCGACGCTCCAGCAGCCAGGCGACCGCCGCGGAAAGCATGATGGCGAGCGTCGTGCCGATCAGGTTGAGGCGCAGGTCGGCCCCCACGCTCGCCAGCGCGCGCTCCCGGTTGGTGAAGCCGTCGTCGGCGATATGGTTGACCAGCAGATCGATCTGCTGATTGGCGGTCTCGGCGTAGCGGTCGAGGTCGCTCCACGAGACTTCCGATTCGGCGGACCGGCGCGCGGCGGCGCGCTCGGCGTTCCAGGCCTTCACCGCGCCTTGCACATTGTCGGCGGCGCGGATCGCCTTTGTCGAATGCGACCGCTCGGCGGCGATCTGGAGATCCTCCGTCAGCGACGTGTCGAGGTCGTCGATCGCCTGATCGAGCCTTCGCCGCACCTCGCCGTCGCGCACGACGGCGCGCCGGTTGAACGCGGCCTGCATGGCGGCGAAATCGGCCGCCGCTGCGCGGGCGTAGCTGATCGACATCAGCGATTCGTCGAAGGTCTTGGCGACCAGCGCGCCGGCGTGCTTCACCCCCACCGCGGCATAGCCGCCGAGCGCGCCGGTGATGACGCTCATCGCGAGAAAGGCGAGCAGGATTCGTCCCCGAATCGTGCCGCGCGCAACGACGCGCGCGACCGGCCAGCCGCGCCACCCCGGCGCCTTCGGATTTCCGACCCGGGTCACGCGTTTGGCCATTGTCCGACGATGTTCCCTGGTCGATTCGAATTGCAGGCGGCGCATCAAAATAGACCGCTTCCGTTAATGCCCTCTAAAGCAACGCCGATTAAATTGATCAGCAGCTTAGCGTGCGGGAAGGAAATCCTCGGCGCTTCGGCGCGCAAAGGGTGACGCGAGCCTCGCGATGGGCGGGAGCAAGGCAATGGTGAAAATATCGAACACGCGGCTGTCGCGGCGCGAAGGCGGGCTCATCGGCTTCGCCGCGGCCTGCCTCTGCCTGCTCAGCGGATTGGCCCTGGCGGACTGCAGCCCCGGCCGCTTCCAGGTGTCGCAGCGCGGCAGGGCGTTCCGGCCCGGCGAACTCAGCGTCAATCGCGGCGACGTCGTGCAGATCGTCAACGACGACGGCGACCTCCTGCATCACGCCTACATCGAGTCGGATCGGTTCAGCTTCGATTCCGGCGACCAGGAGCCCGGCAGCAAGGTCGACGTGGCGTTCACGGTCGCCGGCAACTTCACCGTGCTGTGCGGCATCCATCCCAAGATGAAGCTGCTCGTCCACGTCGAGTGAGCGCGACGTCGCGCGCCCGGCCGGTCAGACGATCGACGTGCCGAACAGCAGCGCGTGCAGCGAATAGTACAGCGCGAGGAACAGCGCGAGCGCCGCCGCGAAACACGCCGGCGCCAGCGCGAGCGCGCGCATCCGGTGCGCGGCGGGGGCGATCGCCGCGGGTTCGGCGATGATGATCATGAGCACCGCGATGATCGGAGCGTGGCCGATCGCGTCGAGCTTGCCGAACACCGGGATCGCGCTGAGGAACATGCCGATGAGCATGCAGGCCGCGACGCGGCGCACCAGCGGCGTCCACACCAGGGCGAACGACAGGGTGAACTCGATCACGCCCGCCGCCCGCATGTAGAATTCGCCGTCATAACCGAGCGTGAGTCCGGGATGGATGACGAACAGCGGGAAGGTCCATTCGGGATAGGCCCATTTCTCGATCGACGCCCACATCAGCGTGATCGCGGTCGCCCAGCGCACGAAGTCGATCGGACGCAGGCCGAACAGGGTGCGGTTCAGCCCGGTCAGCGCGAGATACCCGGCCACGCCGAGGAAGATCGGATAGTCCATGAGGTGGAACAGGCCGTAACGAGTCAGGGCGAGCGCGAACAGCAGCACGATGCCGAGCGCCGACAGCGGCAGGGTAGAGCGCCACAGCATGCCCGCGGCGATCGCGAGCTGCAGCCAGGGAATCGCCGTCCAATCGGTCTTGAGTTCGGGCGTCAGCAGGATTCCGCCGGTCGACCACAGCGCGATGAAGAAGAAGCCGCAGATCGCCCGGAACAGGAGTTCGGCATTGGTCGCGAGCCAGCCGGTCACCCGGTTGAGCGCGCGCTGCAGCGCCGCGCCGACCCAGGTTCCCTCGACGACGCAACCCATCAGCAGCGCGACGAGCGCCAGTCCGACGAGCAATTCGAAATCCCGGCACAGCACATTGGCCAGCCCGCGCGGCTGCCCGGCGACGTCGAACGCGCAGAACCATTTCACGTGAGCGGATGCGACGCCAGGGAACAGGAGGCCCGCGCCGCAGATTGAATACGCGATCGACGACAACCAGGGGCGCCGCCGAAGAGGGGCAAGCATAGCCGCTCCATGATTTACGCAAAACGTTGATGTTATTTACAATTAGCTTACCATGTCTGTTAACGGACAGGTAGGAGTCACGGCGGCCGTAACGACCCATGGTTAATTTCCGGGGGCCGCAGGCTCCCCCGGGCGCCGCCGCTGACCATTTGATAATCTTTGCGTCGTAGGGTCTCGCCGGCCACTCGGAGTTGGGACCGGGATGCTCGTCATCGTCAGCGCCATGAGTCTTGCCGGCGGCGTCGCCGCCGCCTGCGCCGCCGAATACGCGCCCGCGCGCGTCGCCGTCCTCGAGCGCTGGGGCGGGGGATTGCTGGTGGTCGGGCTCGCGCTGCTCGGCTGTGCGCTTGGCGCGGCCCTGCCGATCGCTCACGTCTGAAGAGCGCGCCGCGCTCCATGGGTCAGGGCAGGGCGCCGAACTCGCGGCGCAGCGGCGGCGTGCCGGTGAGGCTGTCGAGAAACGCGAGCAGATCCGTCTTCTCGGCTTCAGTCAGGCCGAGCGGCCCGACGAGTTCGGACCGGCTCGGCCGGTCGATCCCGCCGCGATCGTAGAGATCGACGACGGCGGCGAGCGTCGGCACCGAGCCGTCGTGCATATAGGGCCCGCGCCGGGCGACGTCGCGCAGCGTCGGCGTCTTGAACGCATAGCGCAGCTTGACCGAAGAGGGGAACATCCGGCCGCGCCCGATGTCGCCGCCAGAGGCCATGCCGATGTCGTGGAACGATCCGTCGCTGAACGTCCAGCCGCTGTGGCAGCCCGAGCACCGGCCCTTGCCGTTGAAGAGTTCGAAGCCCCGCTTGACCGGTTCGTCGACGGCCTGCTCGTCGCCCGCCACCCAGCGATCGAACGGCGATTCCTCAGCGACGATCGACCGCTCGAACGTCGCGAGCGCCATTTCGACATTGCGTCGCGAGATCGCGCCGTCGGCGAACGCTTCTGCGAAGGCCGCGACGTAGTCGGGCCGCGCGGACAGGCGTGCGAACAATTCGTTCTCGCCGAGATTCATGTTGTTGACCGAGGTGATCGGCGTGAACGCGACCGATTCGAGATCGCGATACTTGCCGTCCCAGCCAAGTCGGGGCAGCCAGGCGACGTCGAGCAGCGTCGGCGTGCGCAACGCCATTCCGGCGGGGTCCTCGCCGAGCGCCTTCGCGCGGCCGTCGGTCCAAGCGCGATCGGGATCGTGGCAGGACGCGCAGGACAGCCCCTGCGACTTCGAGAGGAGCGGGTCGAAGAACAATCGATCGCCGAGATCCGCCTTGGCGGGGCTGTAGGGGTTGTCGTCGGGGTAGGGAATTTCCCCCGGGGGCCGAAAGTCCCCGAGGCTGGCGCGCCGATCCGCCGGCGCGCCGTCCTTCGCCCAGCCCGCCCCGCCGAGCAGGCAGAGCGCCGCGACGATGATGCCGACCTTCCGTTTCATTGCCGTCCCCCGACGCCGCGATTATCGGGCCGGTGGATTGAATTTCAGTAAACGGGACGCTCCGCGATCATGAGTAAATTTATACATATCAATGGTTTATATCACAGTTTCGAACTGTTGGACCGGGCCGGGGCCGCCGCTCGAGGAGCTTGGCCGGCAAGAACGCGCGGCGCGCCGGGCTCATTGCGTCGGGCGCGCGACGCCGACCAGGACCGGATCGGCCCGGTACGAGTCTGGGAACAGACGCTTCAGCGCCTCGATCTTCGGGAGATCGTTGATCGCGATATAGGGATAGCTCGGGTTCAGCGTCAGGAAATCCTGATGGTAGGCCTCGGCGGGATAGAAGCCCTTCAGCGCTTCGATCCGGGTGACGATCGGCGCGGAAAAGGCGCCCGCCTTGCCGAGTTGCGCGACATAGCTGCTGGCGATGCGCGCCTGGTCCGGGCTCGCGGCGAATATCTCCGAGCGATACTGGGAGCCGGTGTCGGGTCCCTGGCGGTTGAGTTCGGTCGGGTCGTGGGCGACCGAGAAATAGATCTGCAGCAGCCGGCCGTAGCTCACCTCGCGCGGATCGAACGTGACCTTCACCGATTCGGCGTGGCCGGTGGCGCCCGTGCTGACGGTCTCGTATTGGGCGGCGCCCTTGTCGCCGCCCGAATAGCCCGAGACCGCCGAAGCCACGCCCTTGACGTGCTGGAACACGCCCTGCACGCCCCAGAAGCAGCCGCCGGCGAAGACCGCGGTCTCTGGCCCACTGCCCGCCGGCTCGTCGACGGCGGGAGCCGGCAGCGCGCGCGGCTGCTCGGCGGCGACGGGGTGGGACAGCCGGATCGTCAGGGCGACGCCGAGCGCGAGCGCGATCAGCGCGCCGGGGAGGGCGGCGCGCCGCCCGCGCGTCGCGGGGGCTCTCATTTCTTGATCGGTCATGATCGATTCCTCTTTCTCGCGGCGCCGCCGCGCTGCGGATTTGCGGTCCCGCCGCTCAGGCCGGATCCGGCGTGAATTTCAGCGCGATCCCGTTCATGCAATAGCGAAGGCCGGTCGGCCTGGGTCCGTCGTCGAAGACATGGCCGAGATGGCCGGCGCAGCGCCGGCAGCCGACCGCCGTGCGGGTCATGAACAACGCGCGGTCCTGCTTCTCGACGACGGCGTCCGGGAGCGGCGCCCAAAAGCTCGGCCAGCCCGTCCCGCTGTCGAATTTCGTCGCGGCGGAGAAGGTCTCCAGCCCGCAGCCGGCGCAGGCGTAGCGCCCGGGCCGCGACTCGTGATCGAGCGCGCTGCTGAACGGCGGCTCGGTGCCGTCCTGGCGCAGGACGGCATATTGGCCCGGCGTCAGCAGCGCGCGCCATTCCGCTTCTGTGCGGACCACCGTGGCGGCGCCGGCGGCGGCCCGCCGCGCGAGCCACGGGCCGACCGCCAGCGTGACCGCGCAGCAGCCCTGCAGAAAACCGCGCCTGCGCATCAATCGGCTCCTTCGTCCGCGCCGCCCGACGATTATACGCAGCGCGCGCTGCATTGTTACACCGACGGCGGACATCACTCTGAAGTGATCTGCCGCGCGCGGGCGCGATTTCATGCATGATTTTATGGTTGTGGCGGCGGGCGCGGAGGTGCAGGATCAATCCGGGGGGCGACCATCCCGGTGGGATGGCGTCGAGGCGGTGCGCGATGATTCGGGGCGGCATTATCTATTGGGCGTCCGGGTTCGCCGCGGTCGCGGCGGTCGCGGCGGGCGGCGCGCTGTGGCGGCACGGGCAGTCCGCCATCCCCGCGCGAGCGCCGATTTCGGCCGGGCTCGCCATCCCGCCGACGCCGGACGCCGCCGGGCAGCCGGGTCCGTCGGTTCAGCCCATCACTCCCGGCGTCGCGCCGGAACCGGTGGTTCAGGCCGTCGCGCCCAGCGTCGCGCCAGCGCCGGAAGCCCCGCCGCCCGCCGGCCCGCGCCCGCGTTTCGACGTCGTGCGGGTCGAACCGACCGGCGAGGCGGTCATCGCCGGCCGCGCCGCGCCGCGCGCGCGGGTTGCGGTCACCGACGGCGGCCTGGTCGTCGCCGAGGCTGACGCCGACGGGTCCGGGCAGTTCGTCATCCTGCCGCCGGATTTCGCGCCCGGCTCGCATGCGCTGGGCCTCACCGCGCGCGTCGGCGACGGCGCCGCGCTCGAGTCGCCAGGGGTCGTCGGCGTCGAAGTGCCTCGGTCGGCGCCGGCGGCCAAGTTCGCCGCCGCCTCGATCCAATCCGCGGCCCGGCCGCCCGCTAAGCCCGCCGTCGATGCCGCTGCGAGCGTGCGCGCGCTCGGCAGCCCGACGGCGCTTTCCGGCATCGCCGGCGCCGCCGGGAAAGGCGCCGCGCCGGTCGTCGTCGCGCGCACCGGCGCCTCCGACGCCGATCCCGCCCCGCGCACGGCGATCACCGGCGTCGCCGCCGACCAGGCGGGCCGGGTCGTGGTGACCGGCGCCGCCCCGCCCGGCGCCTTCCTGCGGCTCTATCTCAACGGCGCGCTGCTCGCCAATGTCACCGCGGGCGCGGACGGGCTCTGGTCGCTGACGGTCGAGCACGGCATGACGGCCGGCCCCTACGCCATCCGCGCCGACGAGATCGACGCGAGCGCGGCCGTGCTCTCGCGGGCGGAAGTGCCGTTCAACTATCGCCAACTCGGCGCGGCGCCGGCCGCCGCCGCGCGGCCGCCGGCGCCCGCGCCGCCGGCGATCATGGCGGCCGCGCCGGCGCCGCCGGCCGCCCCGGCCGCGCCGGCGGTCGGGCTCGCGCCGGCGGGCGACGGCGCCCATGCGGTCGTCCGGCTGGTCGACACCCGCAAGGTCATACGCGGCGACAGCCTGTGGGGAATCAGCGAGCGGCTCTACGGCGACGGCCTCCGCTACACCCAGATCTACGCCGCCAACGTCGCGCAGATCCGCAATCCCCGCCTCATCTATCCCGGTCAGGTGTTCGTGCTGCCGCAACCGTTCTGAGCGCGCCGGGCGGCGCTCTTTTCAGGGGAGAAGGGGCCGGTGGCGAAAGTCGCGGTCGTGGGCTCGGGATTCATCGGTCGCGCCTGGGCGATCAGTTTCGCCCGGGCGGGCCACGAGGTGGCGCTGTGGGACGCCGCGCCGGCCGCGCCGGCGGCGGCGCTCGGCTTTATCGAGCGCCTGCTGCCCGATCTGGAAAGCTACGACCTGCTCGACGGCGCGGGCCCGGACGCAGTGCGCGCCCGGATGCGCGCCGCGCCGACGCTCGACGACGCGCTCGCCGGCGCGACCCATGTCCAGGAGAACACGCCCGAGGATGTCGCGCTCAAGCGCGAAATCTTCTCCCGCCTCGACGCGGCTGCGCCGCCGGACGCGGTCCTCGCCAGTTCGACCTCGGCGCTCCTGCCCTCGAAATTCACCGAAGCGCTCGCCGGCCGCGCGCGCTGCCTCGTCGCCCATCCCATCAACCCGCCCTATCTCATTCCCGCCGCCGAGGTGGTTCCGGCGCCCTGGACCGATTCGGCGGTCGTCGCGCGGACCGCCGCATTCCTGCGCGCGGCGGGCCATGCGCCGATCGTGATGAGGCGCGAGATCGACGGCTTCGTGATGAACCGCATGCAGGGCGCGCTGCTCGAGGAGGCGTTCCGCCTCGTCGCTGAGGGCTACGCCACCGCCGAGGACGTCGATGTCGGCATTCGCGAGGGGCTCGCGTTGCGCTGGTCGTTCATGGGCCCGTTCGAGACGATCGACCTCAACGCGCCGGGCGGCGTGCGCGACTACGCGCAACGCTACGAGGCGATCTACGCCGGCATTTTCCCGACCGTCCAATGGCGCGCCGACTGGACCGGGCCGGTGCTCGACCGCATCGAGGCCGAGCGCCGCGCGGCGCTTCCCGCCGACCGGCTCGCCGAGCGCCAGGCCTGGCGCGACCGCCGCCTGATGGCGCTCGCAGCGCACAAGCGGCGCGCCGCGCGCGAGATCGGCGAGTGAGGGCGGCGCGGCGGCGCTACTTGATCACCTCCCAGAAAATGCCGATTTCGGCGACGAAGCCGAGGGTGAAGATGAGCGTCCGGACATAGGGGACGGCGAGCAGATAGACGACGGCGTGGGCGAGCCGCAGCCAGAAGAAGCTCGCCGCCCAGAACGCGGTCATCGCATCCGCCCTGCCGGCGACCTGGGCGACGAGCACGAGCGCGGCGAACGGCGCGAAGGCCTCGACCGCGTTGATATGGGCGCGGCCGGCGCGCTGGCCCCACAGCGGAACTTGCCGCGGCGTCGGATCGCGATAATTGCCCGGCCCCAGCGGGCCGTTGGTCGTCACCTGCGCGACGATATAGGGGATCCACAGCGCGGCGGTGAGCAGCGCCGTCCAGGCGAGATAGGTCAGGTCGGTCGTCATGTTCGCTCCCCCATCATGCGCGCGGCGCGCGCCACATTGGTTCAGGCTTCGACGCGCGGCCGCGCCGGCGCGGCTTCGGCGCGACGCTTCAGGTCGGCGGCGAAGGCGTCGAACGCCGGCTGCAGGTCCGGAATCGATCGCGCGATCAGCGGCGCGAGCAGGCCGCCGTAGGTCTCTTCCATCGTGAACCGGACGGCGCCGTCGACATTCGGCTCGAGCGTGAAAATCCGCACCCCGGCGAACAGGCCGAGCGGCATGCCGCCGATCCAGGCCATCCGGCGCGGCGGCGCGAATTCGGCGACCGTGACCGGAAAGGCCCGGCCCGCCGCGATCCTGGCGTGCACCGTCAGCGTCGCGCCGGCCTCGATCCGGCCGTCGATCCGCGCGACGGTCGAATTCCACGCCGGATAGCCCGCGGCGTCGACGAGCAGCGCCCAGACCGCCTGCGGGCTGGCCTCGATGGCGAGCGAGGTCGAAAAGCGCTTCATCGCGCTACGGTAACATGAAAGTTACGAAACGCAACGCGCCAGCGCGGCGAGCGCGGCGTCCCAGGCTCGCCCGTAGCGCGGCGCCCGTTCGGCCCATAGCGCCGCGCTGGCCGGCGTCGGCCCGTGGGCGACGGTGACCAGAGCGCCGCCGCCATGGGCGGCGAAGGCGATCTCGACCGCGGTCGGCCGATCGGGACCGGTCGCGATGAAGAAGTCGAGCCGAATCCGGTTCGGCCGGTCCCAGCCGGTGACCCGGCCAAGCTCGACCTCGCGCCCGTCGCGCGCCCGTTCGAAGAAGCGGCCGCTCGCCAGCAGGAATATCTCGCTTGCAGGATCGCCGGTATGGCGGCGCCCTTCGGGCCACCAGAGCCCGATATCGGCGGTGAACAGGTCGAACGCCGCTTCGGGGGCGAGCGGCAGCGCCACGGACTTGACGATCATCGGCGGGCGAGCTCCTCGAGGCGGGCGAGGGCGACGTCCCAGAAATCGTCGACGAAGTCGCGCACGCTGGCAAAGCCCTGCATGCGGATCGAATAGACGTTGCGGGCGCCGTCGCCGCGCGCCTGCACGAGGCCGGCGTCCTCCAGGACGCGCAGATGGCGCGACACGGCGGGACGGCTCACCGGCAGCCCGGCGGCGATTTCCCCGACCGCGCGCGGCCCGGCGCGCAATTCCTGGAGGATCGCGCGCCGCACGGGACTTCCGAGGGCATCGAGCACGTGAATCATGCGTAACGGATACGTTACCGTCGTAGCGTCGGCAATGGCGGCGGCGTCGGTACGTCGACGCTTGGGATCTCACCCCGGGGCGCGCCGCCGCGAGCGCGCGGTCAGCTCTTGCCCTTCCAGGGCACGAGCACGGTTTCGAACCAGCGCAGCGCGTAGGAGAACACGAACGCCCAGGCGGCGATGACCGCGATGCCGACGAAGACGACGTCGGTGGCGAGGAAATTCGACGCCGACATGATCATGTAGCCAATCCCGCGCGTCGAGGCGATCAGCTCCGCGGCGACCAGCGTGCCCCAGCCGACGCCGAGCGAGATGCGAAAGCCGGTGAGGATCTCCGGCAGCGCGCTCGGCAGCACGATGCTGCGGAACAATTGCCAGCGGGTCGCACCGAGCGAGAGCGCCGCGTTGATCCGCTCGAGCGGCACGCTGCGCACGCCGGCCTGCGCGGACAGGCAGATCGGCGCGAACATCGCGAGGGCGAGCAGGGTGATCTTGGAGGTCTCCCCGATGCCGAGCCAGATGATCATCAGCGGCAGGTAGGCGAGCGGCGGCAGCGGCCAGTAGAACTCGATCGGGGGGTCGAAAATGCCCTTCGCCCAGCGATTGAGCCCCATCGCGAGGCCGATCGGAACCGCCAGCACGAGCGCGATGGCGGCGGCGATCGAAATCCGCAGCAGGCTCGCCGACAGGTGCTGCCAAAGCGTCGCATTGGCGTAGCCGTCCTGCGCGACCGCGACGAACTGGGTCAGGACTTCTCCGGGCGAGGGCAGGAACAGCGGCGCGACCAGCCGGAGGCTGGACGCCAGCTGCCAGAGCGCGAGCAGGACGACGATGGTGACGATGCTGATGCGCGCGGTCCGGCCCGAGCCGAGATCGCCATTGCGCATCGCCACGATGCGCGGCGCCGCCTGCGCGGCGGCGGCTTCGGAGTCGGCGATGATCGCGTCAGACAAGGGCGGGGCTCCTGGCGGGTTCGTCGATCGATCGCTCGGGTCGGTGGATGATGGCGCGAATCGCCTCGCGCAGGCGCACGAACTCCGGGTCGGTGGTGATCGCGCCCCAGTCGCGCTCGGCGACGAACCGGCGCACGAAGCCGATGTCGTAGCGCGCCACGATCCGCCCGGGGCGCGGCGACATCACCACGACATGGGTGCCGAGCGAGAGCGCCTCGTCGATCGAATGGGTGATGAGGAAGATCGTCTTGCGCGTCCTCGCCCAGATCGCGATCAGCAATTCATGCATCTGCTCGCGCGTGAGGCTGTCGAGCGCGCCGAACGGTTCGTCCATCAGTAGGATCGCCGGATCGGTCGCCAGCGCCCGGGCGATGCCGACCCGCTGGCGCATGCCGCCCGACAATTCATAGGGCGCAGCGCGGGCGAAATCGCCGAGCCCGACGAGGCCGAGCAGATCCTGCGCCTTGGCGCGGGCCGCCGCGCGGCCGAGCCCGGCGAAGTCCAGACCCAGCGCGACATTGTCGATGACATTGCGCCAGGGCAGCAGCGTGTCCTTCTGGAACACCACGCCGCGATCGGCGCCGGGCCCCTTCACCGGCCTGCCCTCCAACAGGATCGAGCCCTCGCTGATCGGCAGGAATCCCGCGATCGCGTTCAGCAGGGTCGACTTGCCGCAGCCCGAAGCGCCGAGCGCGACGACGATGTCGCCGGCCGGAATGCTGAGCGACACGCGATCGAGCGCCTTGACCTGCCCCTCGCGTCCGCCCGCGAACACGACGCTGGCGTTGTGGATTTCGAGCATCGGACTTGTCCCTGCCGGTCGAATGGTGGGGGGCCGCCCATGGAGAAGACGGCCCCCGTCTCGGCTCGGAGGTCCCGGGAAGGCTAAGGGACCCCTGGCCAAACGCTCGAGGTCAGTTCGTGGTCTGCGCCGTCCCGCCGAGATAAGCCGGGGTGACGAAGGCCGCGTAACTCGGCAGGACCTGGGTGATCTTCTTCTGTTCCTTGAGGAATTCGGAGGTCGCCTTCAGGATCGCCGCGACCCCGCTCTTTTCGCCGCCGCCGAGCCAGGCCGCCGACGCCTGGGCGTCGAGCGGCAGCAGCGACAGATTGGTCAGCGCCGAAGCCTGGTCCGCCGGCGTGCCGCCGAGCAGCTTGGCGAGCGTCTTGGCGTTGTCGGAATCGGCGCCCCAGGCGGCCTTGTCCTTCTGGAACGAGGTCGAATAGCGGTCGATCACGCCGGCGAAGGCCGACAGGAATTTCGGATTGTCCTTGGCGAAGGCGGCGGTCGCGACCCATGCCGAGAAGGTCGGGGCGCCGCGGTCGGCGACCTGCTTGGAGGTGAGCAGGACCTTGCCGGTCTTCTTGATCTCGGTCAGCGCGGGATCCCAGACGAAGGCCGCGTCGATGTCGCCGCGGTTCCAGGCCGCGACGATGTCGGGCTGGGGAATGGCGAAGACCTGGGCGTCCTTCTCGGGAATGCCCTCCTGCTTCAGGACCGACAGCAGCTGGTAATGGTCGGTTGACACCGGCGCGGCGGCGAGCCGCTTGCCCTTGAGGTCGGAGGGCCTTTCGATGCCAGCGCCGTTGCGGACGATCAGCGCCTCGTCGGTGCCCGAGACCGAGGCGAGATAGAAGGCCTTGACGTCTAGGCCCCTGCTGGTCGCCGCCGCGAACGGGCTCGAGCCGACATAGCCGATCTGGACGTCGCCCGATGCGATCGCCGCGAAGATTTCGGCGCCCGAATTGAACCGCCGGAAGTCGATGTCATAGCCGGTCGCCTTGGCGAAATCGCCGTTGGCGATGGCGACGCTGGAAGGCAGCGCGTCGGTCTGGTAGCCGACGACGACCTTCTTGGCCTCGGCGAAGGCGGCCGAGCCGGTGAGGGCGATTCCGGCGGCCAGAACGCCGGCGCCGAGGAAGGAACGACGGGAGAGATTCATCTGGATTGACCTTTTGGAGGTGGGCGGGTCCGGCGCCGCGGCAATCCCGGCGCTGGGGCGCCCGCAACAACGGGCGGAACGAGGGCGAGTCTTCGGTTGCGTCAGGAGCGCTTCAACACCGCCACTTCATCATCGCCCTCCTGGTTGCCTGGATAAGACCATTAAATCGATAAAATTAATATATTTATTATCGACGAAAATACCGGCCTGTCAAACGGAATCTTTTGCGCCGTGGAAATCTCCCGGCTGGCCTGACGAGGCGGAGCCGCGGCGCCGGCCGATCTCCGCGCGGCTTGCATCGCGCCGCGCGGGCGTGATTGATGGGCGGCGATGGCGCCCGGCCCGCCGGCGAGTCCTCCCATGTATGCTCAAGCGATCGGCGCGACGCGCCATGCCTTCGCCGACCTGAAGACCCTGCTCGCCAAGGCCTCGCCGCTGCGCTCGGGCGACGTCCTCGCCGGCGTGGCGGCCGACAGCGCCGAGCAGCGCGTCGCCGCCCAGATGGCGCTCGCCGACGT
>JBEKEI010000107.1:0-17611 GCA_050013915.1 Roseiarcus sp. | reverse complement strand
GAGGTTGCCCAGCGCCTCCTTGGCGTAGCGCCCCGCCGGCACGGTCGCGACCTCGCCGGTGGCGAGCTTGCCGGTCCCGATCGCCTCGGCGAAGGCGGCGGGGGTGAGCGCGAGCGCCTTCACCGGCGAAGCGTCGGGCGCGATGACGACGAGCTGGTTGCCGAGCAGGTCGGCGCGGGTGTCGGCCCTGATCGCGCCGCCCTTGACCGCCTCGTCCATCGACGGCTCGTCGGCGGAGGCGAACAGATCGGCCGGCGCGCCGGCGACGATCTGGCGCGCGAGGCCGAGCGAACCGCCGTAGCTGATCCTGACCTCGGGCCCGCCGTCGGCGCGAAATCCCGCCGCGGCGGCGTCGAGCGCGGTCTTCAGGCTCGCCGCGGCGAAGACGACGAGCGGCTGGTCGGCGCGCGCGAATGGCGGCGCGAGCGCGCTGAGGGTCATGGCGACGGCGGCGAGACGAAGCAGAGGACGCATGGACGATCCCGGGCCGGGGGCGCCGCGGCGAACGCCGAGCGCTGGTGTGGGGAGGATATAGCGCGTGGGCGCGAGCCGCACCAGCCCGAGGGCTTGCCTCGGGGGCGGAATGAGCCGGTATCGCAGCCGCAAACCGTCGCTCCCCGAAATGGACTCGCCAACGGATCCGTCGCACCACACGCCATGCGGGCGTCCGCGCCGCCAGAGCCGGGCGCGCGCGTCAATGTCGAGCCGGCTACGCCCGTCGCTGCGGGCCGAGAGGCGCGCCGCGAAGCTTGACCCGCGCGCCCGGCCCCGGCCGTCTGCAACCGTGACATTTTGGTGCGCGTTGCGGCCGGTCTCGGCCGCAACGCGCGCCAAAAGGTCATGGTGGCCAACAGGCCACGCCGACGGCGCGCAGTCGCCCCGAGGCGACCGCTTGCAATCGCCCTGACTTGACGGCGCGGCGGCGGCGTGGCTCCGCGGCGCTTGGTGTTTGCGTCCCTCCGGTCGACAGCTCATCGCCTTGCCCTCTTGCTCAGGCGCGATTCCCGTCGCGGCGGAACGTGCGGCCGTCCAACGTTACGCGTCAGTGCGGGATCGACGATCCAAATCAGCATCGGCGCCGGCCGCATCGCCCGAAATCCTTTCGATGTAGAAATATCTGGACATTCATTTCTCGCCCGATCGAGGCAAATCAGACGGTCGCAGGCACAATGAAGCCCGCGCGCAACTCTGGAGCCGCCCTTGCTTCCGGGGTGCTCGACGGGCCCCGGCAGCGATGGCGATGGAACAAAGCCGACGGCGCCGCCCAGCCCATCGCCTGGTCGGCCCGCCATCCCTCCGGCTCGCCCAGGCCCGGAAATTTTTGGAAATTTTTTGAAGCGTTTGGAAGTGGTTTGAAGTGGTTTGAAGCGTTCTTGAAGCTCTTTGAAGGGGTTTGGAAAGCTTTGGCGATGGTGTGCCGAGTTCTTGAAATGTAGCGGGATTCCAACGGCTTGCGGGCGAGTGAGAAGCTCCTTGCGACCCGCGGCGCCCGCGTTTGCGGGCCGCTCGAAGCCCCCGGCGGCGGCAAGCGCCGGGACAGGGGCGAACGGCGCCCCGAACGAACCAAGGCCGGCCATTGCGGGGACCGCCCCGGAGGGCGGTCCGACGTTGAATGAGGGAGCGCCTCGGAAGTTGCGCCCGCGCGGGGTCAGGCGGGGCGCCATCCGGCCCCCCGCGCGCCGCGGTGCGCGCCTTGCTCTCTTGATAACATGCCGGCCGACATCGCGCTCGATCGCGCTGACGGCGGCGGCGGGCTGTAGCGTGGGTGCTGCAGGGACGGTCATGGGCCGGGCTCCTGGACGGGGGACCAATGGTGAGAGCATAGCCGATCTTTCTGAATTACGGAAGCACTTTCTCATATTTCTCTTTTGCAGACGATCTGGCGGCGCAAACGGAGCGCCGGGTCGCGTCGGCGGTCGCCGACAGCGCGGCTGGCCCCGCCAACGTCATCGCGGTGGCCCGATCGTCGTGTTGAGCCCGGCAAGGGCATCGGCGCGGATTTTCAGTCCGCTACTGATGAGCCGCCGCGTCGAAACGAGCGGCCTCGCAGACCCCTCCGCCGCCCCGCAAGGTCCGCGCGCGAGCCGCCTTCGGCGGTCGCTGGGCGCCGAGAGGCGCTCCGCGAAGCTCGACCCGCGCGCCCGGCCCTGGCCGTAATCGACCAAGACCTTTTGGCGCTCAGCGCGGCCGCGATCGGCCGCGGCGCGCGCCAGGACACGACCCCGGGAGAGCGCCAATGAAAATCTCGACGCGGGACACCTCGCCTTCTGACGGCATCCATCGGACTCGACTATTTCTGCTCGGATGACCAGGGAAAATTCACATATCTGTCGCGCGTATCGTAGCAGATGTTCCCATACATTTTGAGGTACGAGTTTCGTCGAACAGGATCGGTATATACGGCGGCAGGATTGACCAAGTCGGCCTCGTACTGCGTAATATTTTCTCGCGTAAGCGCGATGGGGAGAATGTCCATCGCTTGGGGAATACTTTTGCCCTCCAGCCAGTCGGCGGCGAACTGACCCATGGCGTAGCCGAAGACAGGCGAGGCCAGAGAGATGCTTGCCTTGTAGGGACTGGAGCCCTTTTTGATCTCTGCCACCGCCTCCGGCTCGCCGTCGATTCCACCCAGGAATTGGTCAGGCCGATCTCTGCCGACCGCGCGCAACGCTTTCAATGCGCCGAGCACGACGGCGTCGGCGCCGAGAACGACGTCTATATTCGGGTTGGCAAGGAGAATGGTGTTCATGGTGGCGAAACCTCCCTCCTTGCTGACCGGTTTGGGCGCTATATCGGCAACGATTGTGACGCCCGGAAGCCTGTCGAGGCCGTCGCGCATTGCCTGGAACCTGGGCGACAAGTACTGCATGGTGTCCTGAGTAAGCAGGACCACCCTCGCCCTGCCGCCGAGTTTGGCGTTTATATAGACGATCGCCGCGTCGGTCAGGACCTTCCCCGTCGCGTATTGGGGAGCATTGACAAGCAACGTTGCCGGCGGAGGCATCACGGTGCCGACAAAGGCCCCTGACCAGATGACCTCCCGGAGGCCGTGGCTGATCGCTGTTGCATCCGACGAGGTTCCGATCACGGCGCCCACCTTCGAGGCTCGAAGCAATCGCAGCTGCTCGACCGCTTTGGCGACGTCGTTTTCGACCACGACTTTGACGTATTCCAATCCGCGATCCTTGGCGGCCTGCGACAAGCCGTGGTCGACCCCCTGCAGGAATTCGCGCTCGTTCTCCTGAACGAAAGTCAGCGCTCTTCTGAGATCCGGAGGTGGGGTGCATGCCCGGGCATTGGGATCGAAGGCCGGGAAAACCGTGCGCTGCGTTATGCCGGGCGACCCTTGCTGAGCGTTTGCCCCGGCGGGACAAGTCGCCAGGGCCATCGCCGCGAGCAGACTGCGGCACGCAGCTCGCCGCCGCCTGTGGTTTCCCTTGGCGGCCGGTCGCATTGAGAATATTTCCATCGTCCGGCGGCTCCCTGGGACGACCAATTCCATCGCAGCGCGACTGCACGCGTTCGTGCGCCAATTAGCAGGATCCCGATTGGATTTGCCATAACGACACAACCGGGCGGACGAAGCCGAACCGAAGAGTCTTCAACCAGCGGCAGGTTGCCGAAGGTTCGCCGAGAATACCAGGCACGCCGCGGTCCCGGGGTTGCGGCGCCGATAGGTGATCTGGGATCGTAAACTCGCGCACATTGCATTGACGATGCGCGTGCCGGTGCCGGTGCCTGTAGCGGGTACGCCCTCGGGCATGCCAATACCGTCGTCTTCCACCACGAGTTCGACGTCGCTTGTCAATCGTCTGAGACGGACGCGAATTTCGCCGGCACGGTCGGGGTATGCGTATTTGAACGCATTGGTCACAAGCTCGGTGATGACCACGCCGAGATTGACGCTGGCGTCTGTTGCGAGATCGATGGCGTCTATCTCGAAAGAAAGGTTCACGCCGTGCCCCTCGCTCCGAAGCGAGGAGCGAAGATTAGCGAGTAGAGCCGAGAGGTATGATTTCAACTCGACTGTGCGTACGTCTCCAGAAGTATAGAGTTGCTTGTGGACCAGCGAAATCGCAAAAATCCGGTCTTGTGTTTCCGCCAGGGCGTACTTGGCGCCCTCGTCATCCAAAGCTCTTGACTGCAGATTGACCAGCGACGAGACGAGGGCGAGGCTGTTGGCCACTCGGTGGTTGACCTCGGAGAGCAGGATCTCTGCGCGATCGCGCGCCTTTGCCAGGTCCGCCGTGCGTCCGGCGACGCGTTGCTCGAGTTCGCTGTTGAGCGCGTTGACCTGATCGCGCGTCGCGCGAAGGTCGTTGGTGTAGCGCGTGAGGACGATGGCGGCGCCGCTGATCACCGCCACGATGACGAGCGCTCCGATCGCCGAGACGATCCGAAGCCATCCGGCGTTGGCGCGCTGCTCGGCGACGCCCGACGTCATGCGATCGTCCGCTCTTCCGATGATCCCGGCAAAAAACACGTTGGCTTCGTCAGTCAGAGCTTTGCCGTTGTTGGTTCGAAAGATGGACCGAATTTCCTCGTCGCGCTGATCGCGCTTCAGCGCGATTGTTCGATCGAATTCCTCAAACTTGGTGGCGAGGATTTCGGAGAGGCGCTTCAGAGTCGCCTCGGCGTCAAAATAGGACGGCAGAAGGCGCTGCAGCGCCGCCTGTTGCCGCTGGGCCTGGGCTTTGGCCGACTGGTAAGGCGCCAAATAAATCTCATTGCCGGTGATGACGAAGCCGCGTTGGCTCGCTTCCGCCGCCAGCAGCGAATTTCTCAATTCGACCGCCGCAAAGCGCGTACCTCGCGCCGAAATTGCTTCCTCGAAATAAAACTGCGCCCGCTCGCCCAGCCAAAAGTTCATGGCGACAATGGCCATGAGGGCCACGAAGCCGATCAGCAGAAACAACGAGGTCGATCGGATGAGATCGCGGCTGGAAACGGGCATCGGATATTCGTGCCCGATTTACACCTGACGCGCCATAGCGTGGTTCGACCCCTGTCCCTGATCCGTAACTGCATGGAGCGTTTTCAGGAGTCTTCGAATCCTAAGGGATTCCAGGATCGTCGTCGGATTCCCACATGGCGCGATGGCGGGATGGTCCATCGGGGAAACGATGACGCTGCATTTCATTGGCGTCAACGCGACGCGTCGTTTCGCCCGGTCCACGACGGCTATGCGCGCTTCGGGAATCGGCCGGACGGCGGCGGATCGGAAATCCTCGCCGAAGAGCCTCGCCCGGCCGGGACGGTCGGCCGGCCGACAGGCTCGCACGATTTTCTCGAGCAGCGCGAAGCCGCGCCGCGTCCCGCCGCTGCCTGCGCCGCACGCCCCGCCGGCCGAAACCGGCGAGCGGGAGGGACGCGAGTTGAATGCGCTGTCGCCCTAACCCCGCGGATCTGTGCCCGGGGGGCGCTCAGCGATGAGCGTCCCCGCCGCGATCGGTAACGGCATCGCCCGAGCATCAAGGCAGGGCGATCAAATTGAGCAGCGCATCCACGCTCGAGGCGAGCGTCGCCTGCGTCACGGCGGCGCCTGCCGAGGCGCTCCCCGCGCCAGGAAGCAGCGCCGTACATCCCTCGAACGCATTCGTGCCGAGCCCCGTGTAGCGGATCACCTGTGCTGCATTGGCGGTATTGGTCACCAGCAGCATTCCCGTGCGGGCAAAACCCTGGGCGCCGTTATTGCTGACATTCAATGTGAAAGGCGTCTGCGTCAGCGAGGGGGCGCCGACGACGGTGGCGGCCTGCGCCACATTGGCGCCATCTCCGGCCGTGCCGGCGTTGGCCGGCGCCGTGCAGCCCGTGAAGGCGTTGGCTGTGGCGTTGACGCCCGAGTAGGCGACGAGCTGGGTTCCGTTGCTGATGGTGGCCACGAGGAGATGTCCCGACGGCTCGAAACCGGCCGTTCCGCCGCTCGCCACTGTCAGCGTGAACGGCGTCGTTTTCAGGGACTGATTGCCCTTCGCCGTCGTGGCCGCGGTCTGACCATTGGTCGGCGGCCAATTGCGCGTGTTGACCGTATAGGACCAATCGACGCCGTCCCAACGCGACTCGCCCCATGTGGAGGCGCCTGGCGTACTGCCGGCTCGGGCGAAGCCCGGCGCCCTGCCGCCATTGCCCCAGACCGCGTGCGTGTTGATCAAACGCGCAATCGCCTCGGCTGAGGCGGCCGTGCCGTCGTTCGGATCGCCGATTTCGTTGATTTCGCCGTCACCGCCATAGACCGACGGGATGCTCAGCGTGGAGGCGAGGTCGAGTGGATCCTGTCCCAGTCCCGGATCCTCGGCGATCGCCTGCTGCGCGGTCCGGCCGGCGGCGCGCGTCGGGAACACCTCGACCTCGGTGATGCCGGCCGGCTGCAGAACGGCCTGGGCAAGATAGGCGTGATAGCTCATCCCGGTGACCTTCTCGACGACCGCGCCGAGCAGCAGATAGCCGTAGTTCGAATACGCCGAGTCCGTCCCGGGCGGGAACTGCAGCTTCTGACCATACATGTAAGTCGCGACGTCGAGCTTGCTGCCGACGACATGCCCGAGCGCCTGACCGATCTGCCGCATGCCGTATGTCGGATCGGGCGCCGCCGAATATTTGGGATTTGCCCCATCGTTGTAACCGCCCTGATGGTCGAGCAGCTGCTGCACGGTGATGGCGTCGCTGCGCGGGTCAGCCGGATTCGACAACCCGAGCAGGGGATAGACCTTCGTTCCCGGATTGTAGGCGAGCACCGCGACCGTGCCGCCAGAGCCGCTCATCGTCGCGGCAGTGTCGGCCGGGGTGAACGTGTTGAGCACCGATACGAGCGTCAGCGCGCCGCCGTTGACCGCCGTCACGATGGCGGTCGCGCCGGTCTTGTTGCCCGTCACCGTGTCGCCAACGACGGGCTTCTCGCTGCCATTGGGTTTCACGGTCAAGGTCGGCGGTTGCAGCTTGCCGTTGTTGTAAAGGCTCTGGATCGTCGCTTCGCAGAACATCTTGCTGCAGCTCGCGAGCAGGAAGCGGTCGGTCGGCTGTGTCACACGATAGGCCGGTTCCGCCCAGCTGTACCCCCGCGAAGCCTTCATGGCGCCGTTCTTGGCGATCGCGACCTGTGCGGCGCGCACACCGTTGGCCTGCATGAAGATCTGCACGGCCTGATCGACCGGCGCCAGCGCGGCCAGCGGCGACCCGGTGACGGTCCACTGGCGGGCGTCGGGAATGTCCTGCTTGGCGAACACGGCGGCGTAGATTGGCGCGGCGGTGCTGCCGCCTCCCTGCACGAGGATCGGATAGTAGCCCTCCGCGACCTGCTGGTTGAAGAAGGTCTGGTAGCCGGAGCCGGAGAGGCCATGGCGCGCGACCCAGGGGCCGACGAAATCGTCCTTGAACACCGAGCAATAGGTCGCATCGCCCGACAACGCCACATAGGCCGGCCGATAGGCATTCAGATAGACGCCCGGCAGTTGGGTCTGGGCGTTGAAGTTCGTCTGGTAGGCGGAGGCGGTATCGGCCGCATTGACTGTCGATTTCACGTAGGTCGGATTGGGGTGCCAGATCGCGGCGTAGTGCAGATCCGGCGACGCGCCGTAGATCGAGAAGGAGCGGAGGATCTGCCCATTGTTGAAGGCTGCCGTGTTGGCGGCCGCGAAGTCGGCAGGCGTCATGCCGTGGCGCCCGGACCAGGGCCCCGGATTGCCCTGTTCAAACACGGACGCGAACACAGCGTCGCTGATCGCGCCGGTCGCCGAGACAAGCACGGGGTAATAGCCCGCGTTCGACCATTCCGTGAAGAAGCTCTGGTAGCCGGCGGCGTCCACGCCATGGATCGCGACCCAGGCCGGGCCGGCGCGCTGCACCCATACCGCTGCGTATAACGCCTTGCCCGGGTCGCCGTAGACGCTGAGCGAGATCATGCGATAGCCTTGGGCTGACCACTTGTCGAAGTTTGTCTGATGCTGGGCGGCGGTTACGCCATGGTAAGCCTGGAACAACATCGAATTTCTCCCCTTCCGAGAGCTATGGAAAATTGGTTGACCGGCCTCGCGGCTCCGGATTCCCTTGGTTTGCAACAACTTGGGTGGCGGCGGCGCTGCGCTTTATCGTAACGGGCGACGGCGACACCGCACTTTCTCGACGCCTCGAAAATGACCGGATTCCTGAGACTGGCCGGCCGCTTGTCGATCCGGGGAACGCCGGTCATGATTTCGCTGAGATCTTGCAGGCGGACTGAAATCATGGTTCCGAAGGCGTCTTACGGTCTGATCGTCCCGATGGTCCGCGCAGGGTCGCTGCTTCCTGCCGGAACCGCGTCCTCGTCGGCGTCCGGCTCGAACAACAAAAACGGTGACAGTGCATTTTATTGCCGTCAACTTGACGCGTCCTTTCGCCCGGTCCACGACGGCTATGCGCGCTTCGGGAATTGGCCGGACGGCGGCGGATCGGAAATCCTCGCCGAAGAGCCTCGCCCGGCCGAGACGGTCGGCCGGCTGACAGGCTCGCACGAACCTTCTGGAGCAACGCGAAGCCGCGCCGCTGCTTGCGCCGCGCGCCCCGCCGGCCGAAACCGGCGAGCCGGAGGGACGCGAGTTGAATGCGCTGTCAACGTAACCCTCGCGGCGACGCATCAGGCCGAACGATCCAGCGCTAGTCTCCATCAGCCAAATGGCCATTCACCGAGCGGCAATTCCGCCTCAAGCCAAGAAAACAGCTTCAGTGAGAGTTCCGGGCGTTTTATTTGCTGGCAGGTGTTATCCAAAGGAAGATACGCGCGGCTGCCGGCGCTATCGTCAACGAGTAGGACGCCGACGATCCGGAGCAATAGCCCGCTCAATCGACGCGCTCTGTAGCTCTCAAGCAGGCTTTCAAATTCCTGCTTCGTAATGACGACTTCAAGAAACCAAGTAGCGGTGGCGTCGCCATGGTCGATTGGAGGAAAGTAGGAGAGCGCAAGTCTACGCATCTCCGATTTGAAATTTGCAATGCGCTGTTCCTCAGCTCGTCCGAGCCCCTGCGCGTTTTGCCACCGCCGAAGGGTCTCCTCGGCTGAACCCCGAATGGTCAGTTGCAACTGCCGCGTCGACTCGTCCGGGTGACCAAAGGCGCATAGATCGGTGTCGAGCTTGCCAGTTCCGAAGAGGCGAGCCTCCTCTCTTTCTCCAAAGGAACGTTGATAAGCGAGGTGGTCAGCCTGGAGGTGCATTGTTACTTCTGAGGCGGTGTACGTCTTGTCCGCGCCGTGCCGTTGAAGTCCGTTGGATCCTTCCTCGATGAGAATTTTTGCGCCCCTGACCATTCGGCCCCTGCTCGGTTAAATCATGGCCCTCCCCGGTCATCGAAGATGCTTGGCCACCGATTCCGTCCTCGCAAGAACAGGGGTCCTCTGTAAGATTGGCGCAAGAGCGCCGCCGTAGCAAGCGGCGGCAATCGTCGCGATCTCGTCAACACGAACCACCCGGGCGGAGCGGCGGGCAATTCGCCCCGCGCCCCCAAGCTCACCCCGCATGCGCGAATTCCCAATACAGCGCCCGCGCCCGCCGGAACGCCGGCCCCGGCTGGAGATCGCGGCCGTCGATGTGGCGCACCGGCGTCACCTTGCCGTAATTGCCGACGACGAAGATTTCGTCGGCCGCGTCGAAATCGGCGAAGCCCAACGTCGCCTCGCGCGCGTCGGCGCCGTCCGCGCGCAGCAACTTCAGCACGCGATGGCGCGTCACCCCGGCGAGGAACGAGCCGTTCGCCATCGGGGTCATGATCACGCCGTCGCGCGCCATGAAAATGTTGGCGGTGGCGAGTTCGGCGACGTTGCCGAGCATGTCGCACAGGATGCAATTGTCGAACCCGCGCGCGCGCGCCTCCATCAACGCGCGCGCATTGTTGGGATAGAGGCAGCCGGCCTTGGCTTCGATCGGCATCGTCTCGGCGGTCGGCTTGCGATAGGGGGAGCGGGTGATCGAGACGCCGGTCGGCTCGGGCAGGGGGGCTTCGTAGATCGACAGGCAGAAGCGCGTCGAATCCGGGTCGGGCGGCACCGAGCCCTGGCCGTTGCGCTCGGCCCAGTACATCGGCCTGATGTAGAGCGCGGCGCCGGGCGCGAATTTCCTCAATCCCTCGCGCGCGAGTTCCTCGATCGCCGCCTCGCTCATCGTCGGCTTCAGCCACATCGTCCGCGCCGAGCGGTTGACCCGCGCGCAATGGCAGTCGAGGTCCGGCGTCACGCCCTCGAAGGCGCGGGCGCCGTCGAACACGCTGGAGCCGAGCCAGAACGCGTGGCTGCGCGGCCCCAGGATCGGCCGGTTGCCTTCGATCCATTCGCCGTCGAAAAAGGTGAAGGTCTGCGACCACTCGGACATCGGCGGCTCTCTCGTCGGTTTGTCGGGACGCTCAAACGTGTGGACGGCAGGTTAAGCGCGCTCGGACGATAAGACCACGCAATTATGGCGGCGGGGCCCGGGCCGGGGCGAAAGCGGCGGCGGTTCGGCGCGCGCGCGGCCTCCGCCTTGCATCGCGGCGACGATGTCGCCCAGCGCCGGAGCTCGCCGACGCGGCCGCGTCGATCGGCCGCGCGGCTTCCCGATCCGCTGGTCGCGGCGCGCCCGGTCGGATAGGCTGGAGGCTCGGCCGCCAAGGAGACACAGCTGTGGGCGTTCCGCAGAACACGCCGCTCCGAGTGACCCTCGTCCGCCACGGCGAGACCGAATGGTCGCTGTCGGGCCGGCATACCGGCGTCACCGACGTCGCGCTGACTGCGCGCGGCGAGGACGGCGCCCGCGCGCTCGAGCCGCTGTTGCGACGAACCGCCTTCGGCCGCGTCCTCACCAGCCCGCGCGCCCGCGCGCGGCGCACCTGCGCGCTGGCGGGCCTCGGGTCCGCCGCCGAAGTCGAGCCGGATCTGGCGGAATGGAGCTACGGCGATTACGAGGGCCTGCGCTCCGACGAAATCTTGCGCGATCGGCCGGGCTGGAGCATTTTTCGCGACGGTTGCCCGAACGGCGAGAGCCCCGACGAGGTCGCCGGCCGCGCCGATCGTCTGCTCGCGCGGCTGCGCGCCGGCGGCGGCGCGGCCGCGCTGTTCACCCACGGCCATTTCGGCCGCGTGCTGGCGACCCGCTGGATCGGCGCTCCGGTGATCATGGGCGGGCATTTCGCGCTCGACGTCGCCTCGATCGGCCTGCTCGGGGCGGAGCCCAGCCATCCGGAAACGCCGGCGATCGTCCTGTGGAACTATTCGCCGACGCGCCAAGCCTTGGGAGAAATGCGATGCGGACCAATCCCTACCTGATAGTCGACGGCCGCTGCGAAGCGGCGTTCGGCTTCTATGCGCAGGTTCTCGGCGGCGCGATCACCGCGATGATGCGCCACGCCGGCACGCCGATGGAGGCGCATGCGCCGCCCGAATGGCGCGACAAGATCCTGCACGCCCGGATGGAGATCGGCGACACCGTCCTGATGGGCTCCGACGCGCCGCCCGGCCGCTACGAGCCGCCCCGCGGCTTCTCGGTCTCGATCCTGGTCGACGACGTCGTCGAGGCCGAACGGGTCTTCCACGCCCTGGCCGATGGCGGGAGCGTCGGCATGCCGATCCAGAAGACCTTCTGGGCCGCCCGGTTCGGCATGCTGGTCGACCGGTTCGCGATTCCCTGGATGGTCAATTGCGAGGGGGCGCGATGAGGTCTCGGCCGGCCGGACCGCGGCGTCGGTGGAATGACGCCGGCGCCGCGCCGGCCCCGCGGCGCCCGCCAGGAGCGGCCCGTTCGATGAGCGAAATCAACACCACCCCGAAGACCGGGACCGTCGTCAAGACCGAGCAGCCGAAGCTGCACAAGGTCATCCTGATCAACGACGACTACACGCCGCGCGAATTCGTCGTGATCGTGCTGAAGGGCGAATTCCGGATGAGCGAGGACCAGGCGCACAAGGTGATGATCACGGCGCATCGCCGCGGCGCCTGCGTCGTCGCGGTGTTCACCAGGGACGTCGCCGAGACCAAGGCGACCCGCGCGACCGACGCCGGCCGCGCCAAGGGCTATCCGCTGCTGTTCACCACCGAGCCGGAGGAATAGGGCGGCTCACCAGCGCCCCTTGCGCCGGTTCCAGCCATAGAGGACATCGGCGAACCGGTCGTAGCCGAAGCGCGCAACCGCGCGGATTCCCGGCAGGCCGAGCGTCCGCCCGAGCCAGCGGTCGCCGGGCGTCCGCAGCCAGATCGCGATCGCGCAATCGGCGCCGACGTGCAGCCGGCCGTCCGCGTCGACCGCGTGGAGGCGGCGGCGCACGTCCTCGATCCCGGCGCCGAACCGGGCGAGCGCATCGGGCTCGCGGCCGATGTCGCGAAACTCGATCGCGCCGGCGCGCGCCGCGCGCGCGAGGCGGCTGCGCTGCCAGTTGACGCCGGCGTCGCAGACGGGACATTTCGTGTTGTACCAGACCGTCAGCTGCGGACCCGGCTCGGATTGCGTCATCGTCCGGCGCTCGGCCTGGGGGGACGGGCGGGGCGAATCATCCGCCGGCCGCGCGGGCTCGACGACGGCGACGAAGGCCTCCGCGCGGCCGACCGGTTCGGCCCGCCGCTCGCGCGGCGGCGCGAGCCCAGGCAAGATCGCACGCGCGCGCCACTAGCCCAAACCGCCCCGCAACGCCGCGATCGCCTCGCGCGCCGCCTGCGCGAGCGGCGCCGGCGGATCGTCGAGCGCGAACCAGCCGATCGCGGCGATCTTGTCGGGCTCGCAATTGACCGGCTCGCCCGTCGCCGCCTGCGCGCGATAGACCGGCGCGACCCAGTGTTCGCCGTCGATCCCGATCGTCTGGGTCAGGCACAGCAGCGGCCCGATCGTCGGCGCGAGGCCGACTTCCTCGGCGATCTCGCGCGCCGCGGCGTCTTGCGCGCGCTCGAGGAACTCGACCTTGCCGCCCGGCAGGCTCCAGCAGCCCGCCTCCGGCGGCTTGCGGCGACGCACGAGCAGCAGGCGGCCGTCGCGCACGATTGCGGCGCCGCAGCCGACCCCGACCTGCGTCATGCGGCGAGCGCGGCGAGCAGGCGCGCCCAGGAGCGGGCGCCCCTGTGGAACGACGACAGCTCGTATTTCTCGTTGGGCGAGTGGATGGAATCGTCCTCGAGGCCGAAGCCGATCATCAGCGCGTCCATGTTGAGTTCGCGCTTGAAGGCGCCGACGATCGGGATCGAGCCGCCCGATCCGGCGAGCACGGCCGGCCTGCCCCATTCGGCCTCCAGCGCGCGCCGCGCGCGGCGCAGCGCCTCGGAGCGGGTCGGCAGCGCGAGCGCGGGGCTCGCGCCATGCGCGATGAATTCGGCGCGCACGTCCGCCGGCAGGCGCGCCTTGACGAAGGCGCGAAAATCTCTCGCGATCCGCTCGGGATTCTGCTTGCCGACCAGCCGGAACGAGACCTTGGCGCTGGCCTTCGCCGGAATCACCGTCTTTGATCCCGCGCCGGCGTAGCCGCCCCAGATCCCGTTGACGTCGCAGGTCGGGCGCGACCAGGTCATCTCCAGCACGCTGCGCCCCTTCTCGCCGGCCGGGACCGCCAGGCCGACGTCGCCGAGGAACTGCGCCTCGTCGAAATCGAGCGCCCGCCATTGCGCGGCGACCTCCTCCGGCAGTTCGGCGACGCCCTCGTAGAAGCCGGGCAGCGCGACGGCGCCGGTCTCGTCGTGGAGATCGGCGAGGATGCGGGCGAGCACCCGGATCGGATTGATCGCCGCCCCGCCGTAGAGGCCCGAATGCAGGTCGCGCGCGGCGGCGTGGAGGGTCACTTCCTCCAGCACGAGGCCGCGCAGCATGGTGGTGATCGCCGGCGTGTCGCGGTCCCACATGCCGGTGTCGCAGACGAGCATGATGTCGGCCTTCAGCTCGCCGGCATTGTCCGCCATGAAGGCGGGCAGCGAGGGCGAGCCGGTCTCCTCCTCGCCTTCGAACAGCAGGCTGACGTTGCACGGCAGGCCGCCGGTCTGCCCGAAGGCGCGGCACGCCTCGAGGAAGGTCATCAACTGGCCCTTGTCGTCGGCCGCGCCGCGCCCGGCGATGCGCTGTCCGCGCTCGGCCTCGACGAGGCGCGCCTCGAACGGCGGCGTCGTCCACAGGGCCAGCGGGTCCGGCGGCTGGACGTCGTAATGGCCGTAGAACAGCACGTGCGGGGCGTCGCGCCGCTTGGCCCTGGCGTGGGCGACCACCATCGGGCGCCCCTTGGTCGGCCGCTTGCTCGCCTCGAAGCCGAGCCCCGACAATTCCCCGACGAGCCAGTCGGCCGCGCGTTCGCAATCGGCGAAATGGGCGGGATCGGCCGACACCGACGGGATCGCGATGAACGAGAACAGCCGCGCCAGGGCATCGGTCTGGTTGGCGTCAATTCTGGCGAGAACGTCGTCGAGCGTCGGCATGAGCGGCTCCGGCGAGCGTCGACCCCGACGCTCGTGCAGGGCGGAACCTATCAGCCCCGCGCCGCCGCTCCAAACGCCGCGCGACCGCTCGCCTCGCCGCGATCAGAAGATCTGGCGGAACAGGACGTAGAGCGTGCCCGACAGCAGCACGGCGCAGGGCAGGGTGAGGACCCAGGCCATGGCGATGTTGCGCAGGGTGGACAGCTGGATTCCCGAGCCGTTGGCCAGCATCGTCCCCGCCACGCCGGAGGACAGGACATGGGTGGTGGAGACCGGCAACCCGAAGCCGTCGGCGGCGCCGATCGTCGCCATCGCGATGATTTCCGCCGCGGCGCCCTGGCCATAGGTCAGGTGCTCCTTGCCGATCTTCTCGCCGACCGTGACGACGATGCGCTTCCAGCCGATCATCGTGCCGAGGCCGAGCGCGAGGGCGACGACGATCTTGACCCAGGTCGGAATGAACTTGGTCGAGGCGTCGAGCTGGCTCTTGTAGGCGTTGAGGCTGGCGACCTCGTCGGGCCCGAGCCCGTTCTCCTTGTCCTTGGCGAGGAAGCGGATCGCCTCGGAGGCCAGATACATGTCGTTGCGGGTGTTGCCGACCTGGGCGAACGGCACCTTGGCGAGCGAGCCCCAGCGGGCGACCTGGCCGCCGATGTCCTTCACGAATACGGCGAGGGCGGGAAACGTGCCTTCGGCGATTGTGTGATCATGGACATATTCGGTGACGACCGGCCGGGGATCGCCGAGGATCTGGTAGCCGGCCCCCTGGGCCTCGATGATTTTCGAAGCCGCGTCCGAGGTCTTGACGAAGGTCGCCATCTGGCTGTCGGGCAGCGCGCGGTTGAGCGCATAGGCGGTCGGCGCCACGCCGATCAGGATCAGCATGATGAGGCCCATGCCCTTCTGGCCGTCGTTCGAGCCGTGGAAGAACGAGACGCCCGAGCAGGTGAACACCAGCAGCGCGCGGATCCACAACGGCGGCGGCGAAGCGGAGGTCGGGGCGGTGTAGAGCGCGGGCGTGCGGACCAGGAACTTCATCGCCAGCAGGAGCAGCGCCGAGAAGAAGAAGCCGAACAGGGGCGACAGCAGCAGCGCATAGCCGATCTTGGTCACCTGGCTCCAGTCGACGCCCGAAGTGCCGTCCTGTCCGCGCAGCAGCGCGTTGGCGACGCCGACCCCGACGATCGAGCCGATCAGCGTATGCGAACTCGACGCCGGCAGCCCGAGCCACCAGGTGCCGAGGTTCCACAGGATCGCAGAGATCAGCAGCGCGAACACCATCGCAAAGCCCGCGCTCGATCCGACCTGGAGGATCAGTTCGACCGGCAGCAGCGAGACGACGCCGAAGGCGACCGCGCCGGTCGACGTCAGCACGCCGAGGAAGTTCAGCGTCCCCGACCAGACGACCGCGTATTGGGGGGCCAGCGAATGGGTGTAGATGACGGTCGCCACCGCATTGGCGGTGTCGTGGAAGCCATTGACGAATTCGAAGCCGAGCGCGATCAGCATCGCGACGCCGAGCAGGATGAACGGCAGCGCGGTGGTCGGCGCCGGCGCGCCGGAATCGGCGATGTCGGCGTAGATGCTGTAGGCCATGAAGAACAGGCCGCCCGCCAGCACGGCGAGGAAGGCGATCACCCCGCGCATGTCGAGCGGCTTGTCGAGCCTGACGGTCGCGGGGGCGGAGGGCGGCGCTTGGGCGTCGGTGATCGCGGACATGCGAGCGGCTCCTGTCGTCGAAACGGGCCGCATCTAAAGCGGCGGCGCATGACGTGTGTGTGACAGGATCGGGACGCGATGCGACGGGGGCCGCGGCGGTCGCCGCCGCGGCCGCACGCCGCGCCCGGCCGGGCGTTCGCGTCGGCGACATCGCCCCCGTTCCGCTCGCTGAAGCGGGACGGGGATAGCGGGAGCCATTGAAGACTATCCCGCATCCGGCTCGTCGCGCCCGCTCTCGCGGGCGGGAAACGGGACAGGCCCCGCAGGTTTGCCCGGCGCGCGCCGCTACTGCGGCTGGGCGACGACCCGGATATAGGGCTTGGGCGTCTTCCAGCCCGCGGGGAAGCGCTTCTCCGCCTCCTCGTTGGAGACCGAACCGGCGATGATCACGTCGTCGCCGTTCTTCCAGTTGGCGGGCGTCGCGACCTTGTGCTTGGCGGTCAGCTGGAGGCTGTCGATGACGCGCAGCACCTCGTCGAAATTGCGCCCCGTCGTCATGGGATAGGCGAGCTGCAGCTTCACGCTCTTGTCCGGGGCGATGACGAACACCGTCCGCACGGTCTGGTTGTCGGCCGCCGTGCGGCCTTCGGAGCTGCCCGGGGTCGCGGCCGGCAGCATGCCGTAGGCCTTGGCGATGGAGAGGTCCGTGTCGGCGATCATCGGATAGTTGGGCGCCGCGCCCTGGGTCTCCTCGATGTCCTTGGCCCAGCGCGCGTGGGAATCGACGGGGTCGACGGACAGGCCGATGATCTTGGTCCGGCGCTTGTCGAATTCGGCCTTCAGCTTGGCCATCGCGCCGAGCTCCGTCGTGCAGACCGGGGTGAAGTCCTTGGGATGGGAAAACAGGACGGCCCAGGAATCGCCGATCCATTCGTGGAAGCGGATCGGCCCCTCGGTCGTCTGAGCGGTGAAATCGGGAGCGGTCTGGCCTATCTGCAACATGGGAATTCCTCTGTGTACGCGAATTCGCCGGCCGCCGCCGGCGCGGCGGCGGACGCTGCGCCAAGGACTATACGATCCGCCGGGCAAACTCAATTGACGAATATGATAGACTAAAAGAAGGCCGGCGCGCCCGATGGCGGCGCCCTCGGCGCGCTCGCGGAACGGCGCCGGCGCCCGCGCTTGATTTTGTCCGCCGAAGCGGCGACAGGTGATCGCAATCCGCCCCGAGAGGAGATCGACATGGACAATCTGATCGCGCGCGTCGCCACCGCCGCCGACATCCAGCCGGACACGGCCCGCCAGGCGATCAGCCTGGTCGTCGATTTCATCAAGCGCGACGCGCCGCAGGACGCCGTCGACAAGCTGCTCGCCAGCGCGCCGGCGCTCAATGCGATCGTCGCCTCCGGCGCGACGACGAGCGGCGAGGGCATGGGCGGCCTGTTCAAGGGCCTGATGGGCGTCGCCTCGGGCGCGATGGGCGGCGGCGGCATCATGGCGCTCGGCGCGCAATTGATGGGGCTCGGCCTCGGCATGGGCGAGATCCAGACCATCGGCAAGGAAATCTTCGCCTAT
>JBEKEI010000106.1:0-17634 GCA_050013915.1 Roseiarcus sp. | reverse complement strand
CGACCGCGGCGCGCGCGATCGGGGCGGTCGCGCTCGCCGCGGGCGTCGTGGGGCTGATCGGGTTCGGCTGCCTCGGCGTCGGCGTCGACTTCGGCCTCGGCGTCGGCGGCGTCGAGCGCGTTGCCGCCTATCCGTTCCCGCTCTGGATCGCCGGCATGGGCGCGCTGCTGGCGCGCCGCGGCGCCCTGCCCGGGACCGACGGCTGAAACGCGACGGCCCCGCCGCGCCGGCGGCCGGGTCAGGGCGGGAAATGGCCGGCGGCGAGGACCCGCAGCTCGGCTTCGGAGCGGGTGTTCTTGCTGGCGACCGCCCAGAGGTCGAACGCCGACTCGCGCCGCACGCTCGCCACCGACTGGAAGCCGCAGGCGGCCAGCGTGTCCGCCAGGGCCCGGCGGGTGAATCCGCAGTGATGGGCCATGAAGAGATTGCCGAGCGCCAGCTGCGGACGGTAGCCGAACAGCATGTCGAGCGGCGCGACCGGTCCGGCCGGCGAGACATAGGCGATGTCGACCAGCTTGTCCTGCGCCACCAGCGCGGCGACCGATTGGAGATCCGGGCAGGTGATGATGGCGAAGCCGTCCGCCGTCAGCACGCGGAGGAATTCGGCGATCGCGAGCGGGACCTCGTGGGGATAGAGGTGCTCGAGATTATGCGCGGAAAAGATCGCCCCGACGCTGGCGTCGGCGACCGCCGCCATGTCGGTCATCGTGCCTACGATGTCGGGAGCGACCCGCTCGTCGATGTCGAGCCTGAGCTCGCGCCAGCCGGCGCCGGCGAAGGCCGGCGTCGTATGCTCCTTGCGGCTGGCGCCGCAGCCGACATGCAGAAAGGTGTTCACGCCATCCCGTTCCGTCCAAGGCCGATCGCGGCGCGCCGGCCGAATCGCCGGAGCCGGAGCGCCTCGGTCCGCATGCCATCCGCGCCTTGACCGAAGCTTGCCGGGCCCCGGCGGCGGCGACGAGGCCGAAGTCAGACGTTCCGCTGAACCCCCGACCGGGCCGCGACGCCGGGCTTCAGCCGCTCATTCGCGCCATAATCGGCCGCCGGATGGAAGAACAGCTTCCGGGCACGCGCGAGATTGCGCAGCCGGTCGCGACAGGCCTCGAGGCAGGCGGCGCGCGCTTCCAGACCAAGGCGGCCAGGCATGCAGGCGACAAAAGGCTCGAACACGTCGAAGCAGGGGTAGCGGAACAGGCCGTTGTGGATCGGCCAGAGGACGTTGAGGATGTCGCCGTCGACGCCGTCGGGCGCGTAGGCGTCGGCCGAGGTCCCGGTGGTGACCGCGACCATCGCGGTCTTGTCGCGCAGGAGCCCGGCATCATATTTGCGCCCGGCCGCACAGGCGAAGCCGCGCGCGACCACCCGATCGGCCCAGCCCTTCAGAATCGCCGGCATGCCAAACCACCACAGCGGAAACTGCAGGATCACGAGGTCGGCGCGCCGCAGCTTGTCCTGCTCGGCAAGGATGTCGGGCGCCAGCGTCCCGGTCTCGAAGGCGCGCGTCTGCTCGGCGGGGATGCGCAGGGTTTGCGGATCGACGCGCTCGCCGAGAAAGTCGTCCGGGCCGACGACAGCCCTGAAGTCCATCGCATAGAGATCGCTGACCTCGACCGCATGGCCGGCGGCGGCGAGCGTTTCGACGGCGGCGTCCCGCATGGCGCCGTTGAACGAGCGCGGCTCGGGATGGGCGTAGACGATCAGGACGTTCAACGGGCGATCCTCGCCAGACGAGGCGGCGGCGCGCACACCCCCTTGAGCGCGGGCGTCCCGCCCGGGCCGCACGACGGGCCGACGCCCGGGATGCCCTGTCGAAACGGCGAGCGCGACGCTCGCGGGTCCCCGGCGCCCTAGCGCAACTCCGCGGTGAAGCGCTGGATCTTCCGGCAGGCGTCCTCGAGCACCGCCAGCGACGTCGCATAGGAGATGCGGAAGTTGGGGCCGAGGCCGAAGGCCGAGCCGTGCACCACCGCGACCCCGGTGGCGTCGAGGAGTTCGCCGACGAAATCCTCGTCGGTCGCGATCGCCTTTCCCGACGGGCCCTTGCGGCCGATCGCGCCCGCGCAGGACGGATAGACGTAGAAGGCGCCCTCCGGCGATGGACAGGAGATGTGCTGGGCCTGGTTGAGCATCGAGACCACCAGATCGCGGCGCTCCTCGAACGCCTTGCGGCGGACGGGAATGAAATCCTGTGGCCCGGTCAGCGCCTCGACCGAGGCCCATTGGGCGATCGTGCAGGCGCCCGAGGTCTGCTGGCCCTGCACCATGTCCATCGCCTTGATGAGCTCGGCGGGACCGGCGGCGTAGCCGATGCGCCAGCCGGTCATCGCATAGGCCTTGGAGACGCCGTTCATCGTCAGCGTGCGGTCGATCAGGCCGGGCTCGACCTGGACCGGGGTCGTGAACACGAAGTCGCCGTAGACGAGATGCTCGTACATGTCGTCGGTCAGCACCCAGACATGGGGGTGGCGCATCAGCACATCGGTCAGCGCCTTCAGTTCGCCGCGCGTATAGGCGGCGCCCGACGGGTTCGAGGGCGAGTTCAGCACGAGCCACTTGGTGCGCGGCGTTATCGCGCGTTCGAGGTCCTCCGGCTGCAGCTTGAAGCCATCCGCCATTCGGGTCGTCACGAACACCGGCTCCCCGCCATTGATCAGCACCATGTCGGGATAGCTGACCCAATAGGGCGCGGGGATGATCACCTCGTCGCCCTTGTTGAGCGTCGTCAGGAAGGCGTTGTAGAGAATCTGCTTGCCGCCGGTGCCGACGATCGTCTGGCTCGCCTTGTAGTCGAGGCCGTTTTCGCGCCTGAACTTGGCGGCGATCGCCTCGCGCAGCGGCGGGATGCCGAGCACGGGCGGATATTTGGTCTCGCCGCGCTCGATCGCGGCGATCGCGGCCTGCTTGATGTTGTCGGGCGTGTCGAAATCGGGCTCGCCGACCGACAGCGAAATCACGTCGCGACCCTGCGCCTTGAGATCCCGCGCCTTCTGCGTCACGGCGATGGTCGCGGAGGGCTTTACGCGGGCGAGCGCGTCTGCGATGAAGGCCATGATTGCCGGGTCCCGGAGCGTCGCAGGGGTGCGAAGGCGGCGCACCATAGTTTTCCGCGCGCGAGCCTGCAACCGCTAACCCGCGCTTTGGGTCGTCGGCCGGAGCCGGACGGCGCCAGGATTTCCCCCGAACGAGGCCCCGGCGGCCGAGAAACGGCGAGATGACCAAGCGCCAGCAGACCGTGAAGTTCGAGGTCATCCTTCTCAAGCTGGCGGCGGGCTGGTGCGTGCACGTGTCGCTGCCGCACGGCCATGAGACGCAGATCGGCGAGTTCCGCAGCGAGGCCGAGGCCAGGAGCTGGATCGCCGAGCGATCGGCCCAATGGCTGAAGGAATACGACGGCGGCAAATACGCCTGAACGGGGCGCCGCCAGCCGGCCGGTCCGGCCGCGCGCGACCGCCCTAGCCTTTTGCCCGCCATGAGCCTACATATGGCGGCGCGGAGCTGCGGGGCGCGTCAGGACACTTTTCCCCGGGGCCGTACGATCCCAACGGGAGCTGTCCCTGACCTTGTCCGTGGACTTGGCCACACGGCGCCCACCTACTCACGTAGGCGCCCGGGATCACCGTCCAACGGCCATCGCGGCCCCGCGCTTCTTGTTGACGATCGGTTGTTCTCCAGCGATGACGCTCCTCAACCCCGCGAGCAAGGCCGGCCTGCGCGAGGCGGCGCTGGCGCGGCGCGGCGGCCTGGAAGCCGGGGTCCGGGAGCTGCTTTCGGCCGGGCTCGCCCGCGAGGGGCTGGCGCTGGCGCGCCGGCTCGGGGCCCGGGCGGTCGCCGCCTTCTCGCCCGTTCGCGACGAGCCCGACACGCTGCCGCTGCTCGCCGCGCTCGCCGCGGCGGGATTTGCGACCCTGTTGCCGGTGACGGTGTCGCGCGCGGCGCCGCTGACGTTCCGGCGCTGGCGCCCCGGCGACCCGACGCGTCCCGGCGCGATGGGGATCCCCGAACCGCTCGCGACCGCGGAGGCGCTCGCGCCCGATCTCCTGTTCGTGCCGCTCGCCTGCTTCGACCGGCGCGGCCATCGCATCGGCTATGGCGCCGGCCATTACGACCGCACGCTCGCCGCCCTGCGCGCCGCCGGCCCGGCGACCGCGATCGGCGTCGCCTATGCCTGCGCCCAGGCGCCGCGCATCCCCGACGAACCCCACGACCACCGTCTCGACTTCGTGCTGACGGAGCGCGAATTGATCGATTGCGCGGACGGCTGACCCGATGCGGCTGCTGTTCGTCGGCGACGTCGTCGGGCGCGCGGGGCGCGCCGTGCTGCTCGCCCAGCTGCCCGCCCTGCGCGCGCGCTGGCGGCTCGATTTCGTCGTCGTCAACGGCGAGAACGCCGCCGGCGGGTTCGGCATCACCGAGGCGATCTGCGAGGAATTCCTCGACGCCGGAGCCGACGCGGTCACGCTCGGCAACCACGCCTTCAACCAGCGCGAGGCGCTCGTCTACATCGAACGCCAGCCGCGGCTGATTCGCCCGGCCAATTTCCCGCCGGGCACGCCGGGCCACGGCGCGAACCTCATCGAATCGGCCGCCGGCGCCCGCGTGCTGGTCGTCAACATGATGGGCAGGGTGTTCATGGACGCGCTCGACGACCCCTTCGCGCGCATCGAGCAGGAGCTCGCCGCCTGCCCGCTCGGCCGGGGCTGCGACGCGGCGATCGTCGACTTCCACGCCGAGGCGACCAGCGAGAAACAGGCGTTCGGCCATTTCGTCGACGGCCGCGTGAGCCTCGTCGTCGGCACCCACACCCACACGCCGAGCGCCGACTATCGCATCCTCGCCGGCGGCGCCGCCTATATGTCGGACGCCGGCATGACTGGCGACTATGATTCGGTGATCGGCATGGACAAGGACGAGCCGCTGCACCGGTTCACCCGGCGCATTCCCAGGGGCAAGTTCGAGCCGGCCAATGGCGCGGCGACGCTGTGCGGCGTGGCGGTCGAGACCGGCGCCGACGGCCTGGCGCTGCGGATCGCGCCGGTGCGCATCGGCGGCCGGCTGTCGCCGGCGGCGCCGGAATTCTGGGAGGCGGGGTGAGGCGGGGACGCGGGCAAGAGGCGATGGAGCGGCGATTATAGGGAGTTTAGGGTAGTTTATCGAAATTCGATAACTTATGCTAACATCGCTTGAAATGGATCCCAGGACCAACCCTTACGCGCCCGGGGCGGGCAATCCGCCGCCGGAACTCGCGGGGCGCGACGACGTCATAGAACGCGCCGCGATCGCGCTCGATCGCATCAGATCGGGGCGCCCGGCGCGCGGCATCATCCTGGTCGGGCTTCGCGGCGTCGGCAAGACGGTCCTGCTCAACCACATCCGGCGCGATGCGGAAGCCCGCGGCCTCGTCGTGGTTGCGATCGAAACGCCCGAAGACCGTTCGCTCCCGAGTCTGCTCGTCCCGGCCCTGCGGGTCGGCTTGCTGCAATTGAGCCGGATCGAGGCTCTGAAGGCCAAGCTCGAGGCGGCCGGACGCGCGCTTGCCAGCGCGGCGAAATCGTTCAAGCTCAAGTTCCAGGATGTCGAATTCAACTTCGACCTCGCCGCCGAGCCCGGCGTCGCCGACAGCGGAGATTTCGAACGCGATCTGTCCGACCTCGTCATGGCGATCGGCCTCGCGGCGAAGGAGCGCGGCACCGCGTTGATCCTCGCGATCGACGAACTGCAATATGTCCCGGAAAAACAGTTGTCGCCCCTGCTCGCGGCTCTCCATCGCGCCTCGCAGGAGCAGATCCCGGTCGCGATGATCGCGGCCGGTTTGCCCCAGCTGATCGGATTGGCCGGCAAGGCGAAATCCTATGCGGAGCGCCTGTTCGAATTCGTCGAGATCGGCCAGCTCGGGACCCGCGACGCCGAGCTTGCCCTATGCCGACCAGCCGAGCGGGAGGGCGTCGCGTTCTCGGCCGGAGCGGTCGAAGAGATTCTCCGCCAGACGATGGGCTATCCCTACTTCCTCCAGGAATGGGGCAAGCATACCTGGAACATCGCGAAAGCGTCGCCGATCGCGGCGCTCGACGCCGTCGCGGCCACCCGGAGCGCGCTCGCCGAGCTGGACGCGAGTTTCTTCCGCGTTCGGTTCGATCGCTTGACGCCGATGGAAAAGCGCTACATGCGGGCGATGGCGGAGCTCGGGCCCGGCCCCCACCGATCCGGAGACATCGCGGAGATGCTGGAAAAGAAGGTCACGACCGTCGCGCCGGTGCGCAGCTCCCTCGTCGCCAAGGGCATGATCTTCAGCCCCGCCCACGGCGACAACGCCTTCACCGTACCGCTCTTCGACGGATTCATGCGACGGACGACCCCTTTGGCGAAATAGCCCGGATTTTCGCCCACCCCAACCCAGACCAGACGACGGAACCCTCCATGGCCGGCCATAGCCAGTTCAAGAACATCATGCACAAGAAGGGCAAGCAGGACGCGCTGCGCGCCAAGCTGTTCTCCAAGCTCGGGCGCGAGATCACCGTCGCCGCCAAGCTCGGCCTGCCCGATCCCGCGATGAACGCGCGGCTGCGCGCCGCCGTCATCGACGCGCGCGCGGAGAACATGCCCAAGGACAATATCGACCGGGCGATCCGCAAGGCGTCGGGCGGCGACGGCGAAAACTACGACGAGGTGCGCTACGAGGGCTATGCGCCGGGCGGCGTCGCCGTGATCGTCGAGGCGCTGACCGACAACCGCAACCGCACCGCCGGCGACATCCGCTCCTATTTCACCAAGGCGGGCGGCGCGCTCGCCGAGACCGGCGCGGTGTCGTTCATGTTCGACCGCGTCGGCCTGATTCTGTTCGACGAGGGCGTCGCCTCGGACGATGCGATGCTCGAGGCGGCGATCGAGGCGGGCGCCGACGACGTCGTCTCCGGGCCGGACGGGCACGAGGTGATCACCGCGCTGGAATCGCTGCGCGAGGCGCAGAAGGCGCTCGAGGCGAAGTTCGGCGAGCCGCGCAAGGCCGCGCTGGTCTGGCGCCCGCAGAACACGATCCAGGTCGACGACGAGGCGGGCGAGAAAATCCTCAAGCTGATCGGGACGCTGGAGGACAATGACGACGTCCAGACCGTCTACGCCAATTACGAGATTTCCGACGCGCTGATGGCGAGGCTGCAGGGATAGCGGCGCGGCTCCGCAGCGCAAAAAATCCGCGAAAGCGGCACACGCTTTCGCGGATCGATCGGACCGCGCCGGCTCGCGGTTCGGTGCGCGCGCTCAGGCGGCGGTCGTCACCAGCAGCGCAGATGACCCCAGCGGTTGCGCCAGCAATGACGGTGCCAGCCCCAGCCCGGACCGCCGCCGCGCCAGTGATGCCAATGGTCCCACCAGACCTTTTCGATCTGCGCGGAAGCATAGGGCTGTGCGAGCGACGGCGCCGCCAGCGTGAACGCCGAGGCCGAATTCATCGAGGCGGCGAGCATGACGGCGCCCGCCAGAGCGGCCAGGGTACACGTTTTCAGTTGACGCGAGATCATCATTTTCTCCCTTCTGAACCCCCAACAATACTAGAAGACCATGCGCGACATGAATGGAAGATGAAGCGGCCGGGCGTGAACTCTCGCGGCGCGGCGCCCCGGGCGACGACCGGCTTCATCGCCTGCCGGCGGTGACGCCGAGCAGAACGCCGAGCGCGTCGAGCGCCACCCGCAGCCGATCGACCACGATCGCATCGGCGCGCCATACGGTCGTCACCTCGGCGATGTCGGCGCGGCAGTCGCGCACGCCGCCGCCCTCGATGACGATCCGGCGCACGATCGGCCACGCCGCGGGGCCGGCGAGCCGCTCGGCCGCGCGCAGCTTGTCGCGCGCATGGAGCGCGATCTCGGTCGTCGGCAGCCCCGGGCGCGGGCCGAAGCCGCCCGCCCCGATCCGCTCGGGCGCGACTGCGCGCAGCGAATCGAGACAGGCGCGCTGGTGGAGCCGGCGCAGCGCCTCGCCGGCCAGCCAGCGCAGATCGTTGAGTCGCGCGTCATGAGGCGCAAGCGCGCGATGGACGCGCAGGACGTCGAAGGGATCGCCGATCCGGCGCAGCCGGTCGGCGCCGATCGCCGCCGACTGGCCCGCGTCGGCGGCGCGTGCGAGCCGTTCGGGCGTGGCGTCGAGCCGTTCGGGGGCGGCGGGACGGGCGGGCTTGCGCTTCTTCATTCCCCGAGCTCCGCGCACATCGCGGCGGGCGAGCCGCAGTAGGAGGCGACCGGCGTCGGCTCCACACGGTCCGGAAGCGACCGGCTCGGCACGGCGACGTCGGGCGGCGCGGCGCCGTGGGCCTTGCGCAGATCGCGCAGATGCGCGCAGCAGGCGATCGCGCAGGCGGCGCGCTCGGTGACGGTTCGGGGCGCGCGGCGGCGCGCTCGGCTCTTGCCCATGTCCGGCTCCAGTGCGGTTCGGCGGAACGACGCCGGTGCTGGCGTCCATGGGCGATATATTCGGAATTTCCGAACCCAAAGTCAAGCATTTTTTCTGAAAATCGTGATTGCCATCTGTTCTGAAAAGCCGAATAATGATTTCATGACAGTCGATTGGATTCGCAAGGCCCTCATTGAAACCGGCAAGACCCGTAGCGGGCTCGCCAAAGCGCTCGGCCGTTCGCCCTCGGCGGTGACCGACCTGCTCAACGGATCGCGCCGCCTGCGCGCCGAGGAGATCGCCATCGCGGTCGAGTATCTCGGCGTCGAGCCGCCGCGTCTGGTCGGCGGCGGCCGGGCGCCGCCGCGCGACGGCAAGGTGCCGCTGATCGGCTATGTCGGCGCCGGCGCGGAGGCGCATTTCTACGCCGACGCCCAGGGCCCGTTCGACGAAGTGCCGGCGCCCGACGCGGCGAGCGGCCACACGGTGGCGGTGCAGATCCGCGGGCATTCGCTCGGCGCGCTGTTCGACAACTGGCTGGTGTTCTACGACGCCGTGCGCGATCCCCCGGGCGACGATCTCGTCGGCAAAATGTGCGTATGCGGCCTGTCCGACGGCCGGATCCTCATCAAGGCGCTCAGACGCAGCCAGAACCCCGGCCTGTGGAACCTGCTGTCCAACCTCGAACCGCCGATCTACGACGTGGTGCTCGACTGGGCGGCGGTCGTGCGCGAAATGCGGCCGCGATGAGATCGGCCTGAACCCTTGGCGATCGACCGCCGACAGCCAGCGCGGACGGGCCGGTGAGCGCGCCCGGCGCGGTCGAGATCGCGCGCCGGCTGATCGCGCGGCGCTCGGTGACGCCCGCCGACGACGGCGCCCTGCCCTATCTCGGCGCGTTACTCGAAGCGGCCGGTTTTCGCGCCGAGATCGTCGCCTTCTGCGAGCCGGGCGCGGCGCCGGTCGACAATCTCTATGCGCGGATCGGCGCGCGCGCGCCGCACATCGTGTTCGCCGGCCATACCGACGTCGTACCGCCCGGCGACCCCGCGCGATGGCGGTTCGATCCCTTTTCCGGCGAAATCGCCGACGGCATGATCTGGGGTCGCGGCGCCTGCGACATGAAGGGCGGCCTCGCCGCCGCGGTCGCCGCCGCCACGCGGTTCGTCGCCCGCGGCGCGCCCGCCGGATCGATCGGCTTTCTCGTCACCGGCGACGAGGAAGGGCCGGCGGTCAACGGCACCGTCAAGCTGCTCGAATGGGCGCGCGCGAAGGGCGAGCGCTTCGATCATTGCATTCTGGGCGAGCCGACCAGCCGCTCGGCGCTCGGCGACACGATGAAGAACGGCCGCCGCGGCTCGCTGACCGGCCGGCTGACCCTGCTCGGCAGGCAGGGCCACGTCGCCTATCCGCAGCTTGCCAGCAATCCGATCCGGGCGCTCGGCGCCATCCTCGACGCCCTCCACGCGCCGCCGCTCGACGCCGGCACGGCCGCCTTCGACGCCTCGAATCTCGAGGTCGTCAGCATCGACGTCGGCAATGCCGCGACCAACGTCATTCCCGGCGCGCTGCGCCTCGTCTTCAACATCCGCTTCAACGATTCGTGGTCGCCGGAATCGCTGCGGGCGGAGATCGAACGGCGCATCGCCGGCGCCGCCGGCGGCGCGCCCTATGCGCTCGCCTTCGACCCGACCAATGCTCTCGCCTTCCTGACCCCCGACGGCCCGTTCACGGCGCTGCTGGGCGAGGCGGTCCACGCCGTGACCGGGCGACGCCCGGTCCTGTCGACCAGCGGCGGCACGTCGGACGCCAGGTTCATTTGCAGGGTCTGCCCGGTCGTCGAACTCGGGCTGGTCGGAGCGACCATGCACGGCGTCGACGAGCGCGCGCCCGTCGACGAGATCGAGACGCTCGCCGCGATCTACGAACGCGCGCTCGAGCTCTATTTCGCGGCGTTCGCGGCCGGCTGAACCGGCTCGCCCGGGCTCAGCGCCAGGGGAACAGGAAGGAATGCGGCCGGACGCGCTCGCTGGCGGTCTTGCCGAGGCCCTCGGGCGGCAGTTCGACCTCATGCTCCTGCCCGGGGTCGCGCACGACGACCGCGCGATAGAGATGCCAGGTCGCATGGCCGAGGATCGGCATGACCACGGCGAGGCCGACGAACAGCGGCACGGCGCCGATGATCAGCGAGCCGGCGACGATGAGGCCCCACAGGGCCATCGCCGCCGGGTTGTCGCGGACCGCCGCGACCGAAGCGGCGACCGCCGCGACCGCCCCGACGTCGCGCTCGAGCAGCAGCGGGAACGACACGACGCTGAGGCTGAACGAGACGACCGCGAAGCAGAAGCCGATGAAGCCGCCGAACCCGATCAGCAGCCAGCCGCGCGACGTCGAAACGACCTCGCGGAGAAAATCGACCGCCGATGCGGGCGGCGCCGGGCCGAACAGCCAGGCGTAGAGCGCCTGCGCCGACGCCAGCCACGCCACGAACAGCGCCACCAGCAGCAGGCCGAGCGCGCCGATCGCCGGAATCGAGGGCGAGCGCAGCACGTTGAACGCATATTTCCACGACCCGTCGAGCCCCAGTTCGCGCCGCCGGCTCATCTCATAGAGGCCGATCGCCGCGAACGGGCCGATCAGCGCGAAGCCCGAGGCGAGCGGGAACGCCAGCTGGAGCGCGTTCTGCTGCGAGGTGAGATAGGACAGCACCAGCCCGCACAGCGGGTAGATCAGGCACAGGAACGCGATATGCGACGGCATCGCGCGAAAGTCGTCGGCGCCCTGGGCGAGCGCGCGCCAGATCTGCTGGGGTCCGATCCTGCGAATGACCGGCGCGGCCTGATAGGCGTCGTGTCCGGCGAAGACGTGCAGATTCGACATGGGCGTTCCTTCCGTGCGTTGGGGAAGCAATCGCAGGACCGGGCGCCGTGGCAAGCGACGGGCGGCATGGCGCGAAATCTCGAACCCGCTCTGCTTTCTGGCGGGCTATCTACGCCTTCGGGGCGGGGATGTCGACGGGGGCGGAACCCTTCTCCCGCTCTTGCGGGCGTCAGGGGAACGCGAAGTGTTCCCCAAGAGGTGGCGCGAAGCGCCGGATGAGGCCTTCCCGGCTGCGGCCGCGCGTCTCCGCTCCCGACAGGCCGCGAGAACGCGCCGGTCCGCGCGCCGTCTTGGCCGATCGGATTGCGGGGCGAGGCGTGGGCGTGTCGCCGCAAGAGCGGATTCCGACGACGCAAATCGGGTCATCTTCCCCACTCCTTCCGGAAAGCGAGGCACGACATGAATACGACTGCGTTGGGACTCCTGCTGACCGCCGCCCACTTGGTGAACGCTCTGGCCGCAAGATCGACCTTGGTCAGCGCTTCCAGACGATTCCACTGTTCCGTGAGGTCGTAGTCCGCCTTGTGCCGCGCCTCTTGAAGCTCGATGAACGCCCCCAAGAACGAACATGAACTCCGCACCGAGCGGAAAGGCGATCATGCTTTCCAGCGCATCCGGAAGGTTCGTTTCTCTCGCTGGAGACCTCTTCAATGCAGCGTCCGCGGCCACGAAATCCTTGCAGGCCGACTTTATTTGTCCGTGCGGAAACGCTCTCTGAACAAGCCTGCGCAAGCCCGGCGGCGATGGCGGCGCCAGAGCAATCGCGGCATCTTCGATAATTTGGTGAAACGGAGCGTAGTACGCGGTGGAGACCGCCCGCCGCAAGCTGGCCTGCTTTGGCTTCCGAGGTTCCTTGCTGGCCAAAAGCTGTGCCTGATCGAGCAAGTCGCGAGCGAGCGACAAGTCCCTACTCTGTCTTGATTTGGACGTAAGGCCACCGTCCAAAATCCGAATTTATGACTTCGTCTCGGATTTTGTCCGAAATCCTGCCGAGTTCTTCGAGCGTTTGCTTCGACGGGCTGAGGTCCGCCGGGACGAATATCGTGATCCAAACCGCAAGCGAACCGTCCTCGTCCTCGCCGAACCGAAACTCCAACCGCCGCCGATTCCCTCCGGCGCGGCCATGCCGCAGTCGAGCCGTATCGCGCCGCGCGCCGCTCCACCGCTCCCCGACGACTTCGTGGCCGTCGCCTCCAATCCTCCGGCCCGGATTCGGACTTTCTTCAGGGGCTGGCCGGCATAGTCGCGCGCCTGCGCGACAACCCGACGGAACGAAGCATGACGCCCAGCGTGACTTTCGGACGGCGGGTGCGGCCGCCAGCGACCGAACAGCCGGCGCAAGCCCAGCCGGCGATCGCGTCGCCGCGCCCCGACGCGCGCGCCGCATCGCCCCCGGCGCCGACGGATCGGCCGGCGAGCCGGACCCATCGTTTCGCCGGGGCGACCGACCATCGGTCCCTCGACCTGCTGGAGCGCGATATACTCGAATCCGTGGAATCGGGCGCCGTCGAGATCATCATCCTCGTCACTTCGCCCGGCGGCCTGCTGCTGCCCATGCTGGAGGTCTACCGCCGTCTGATCTCGCTGCCGGTGAAGATCACGACCCACGCGATCGGAGCCGTCGCCTCGGCGGGCACGGTCCTGATGATGGCCGGCGCCGAACGCTCCGCCGACCCCGGCGCGACCTTTCTGTTCCACCCCGTCTCCAGCGGGCCGCATCAGGGCGCAACCGCCTTCCAGGCCAGATCGATCGAGCGACACCGCCAGTTGTACGAGCTCACCGCCCATGAGATCTACAAGGCGCGGACCCGACTCCCGCCCGAGACGATCGCCCGCTTCGGCGAGGCGACGCTGGTGTTCGACGCCCGCTCCGCCGTCCGGTTCGGGATCGTCGACCGGATCGAAACGCTCGCGCCGGGGTGATGGGTCCGCCGGTCCTGGCTGCGGCGTCCGCAAATCCCGCTTCCGATCCGGACGGGTCGGCCGCCCGCGCGACCGGCTCGCCGGCGCAGCCGCGCCGGCCGGCCGCCTTCGCGCCGGGAAGCTGGCCGAGGCGAGAAATCGGCGTATCTCGCCCTCCGCCCCCGCCACGGCGGACCGTAAGCCGGGATGGCGAGCCCCGGCCGTCCCGCCGGCTCGCCGATCCCCCGGGAGGTCCGCGTGGCCAGCCATCCCTTTCACGCCGCCCTGTTCGCCCTCGTCGTCGTCCTCGCCGTCTGGGCCGCGAGCGCGATTCCCGCCAGCGTCTATGCGGCCGGGCAAGCCGTGCTCGGCGCCGCGTTGATCCTCACCGTCGACCGCTTTTCCTGAGCCGCGGCGCGGCGCTAGACGCAGCGGCCGCCGTCGACTTCGAGCACGACGCCGGTGAGGAACGCGGCCTCGTCGGAGGCGAGGAACAGCGCGGCATTGGCGACGTCCTGCGGCGTCGAGAACCGGCCGAGCGGCACGGTCGCCCGGAACGCCGCGCGCCGCTCGGGCGTGTCCTCGCCGAGGAACGAGGCGAGCAGCGGCGTCTCGCCGGCGACCGGCGCCAGCGCGCAGACCCTGATCCCGGCGGGCGCGAACTCGACCGCCATCGATTTGGTCATCAGGTGGACCGCGCCCTTGGAGGCGTTGTAGACGGTCAGGCCCGGCCGCGGCCGCAGCGCGGCGGTCGAGCCGATGTTGATCACGACCCCGCCGCCGCGCTCGCGCATATGCGGGACGAGCGCCTTGGCGAACAGGAAGATCGACTTCACGTTGACCGCGAAAATGCGGTCGAACTCGGCGTCCTCGACTTCGAGCATCGGCCGGTTGCGATGGGTCGTGCCGGCGTTGTTGACGATGCAGTCGATCCGGCCGAAGGCGCCGATCGCGGCCCCGACCGCGGCGGCGACCTCAGCCTGTTTCGAGACGTCGGCGGTCAGCGCGAGCGCGCCCGGGCCGAGCCGCGCCGCCGCGGCCTGCGCCAGTTCGCCGTTCCAATCGAGGCAGGCGACGCGGGCGCCCTCGCGGGCGAAGGTCTCGGCGATGCCGAGGCCGAAGCCCTGCCCGGCGCCGGTGACGATGACGCTCTTGCCGTTCAGCCGCATGGTCCTCCCCCCGGCGATCTCGCGCCGCCCGCGGCGCCGGCGCCGCGCGCGATCGGGTCCGTCCATAGCACGCCGCCGCCGAGGCGGCGACGGGCTCTCAGCAGGCCTGATACAGGTCGCCGTAGACGTCGCGCCGCATGCACGGCTGGAAGTCGCCGTCGCCATAGCGGCGCAACAGCGAGGCGCCGGGCCAGCCCATGAAATCGCGCGCCGCGGACACCCCGCCCCAATGTCCGGCGAAATGGGCGCCATCGCCGGCCAGACGCCCGCGCTCGGCCGCGCCGTCGGGCTCGGAACCACGAAAATGGCCGCCGACCCGGATCGAGCCGCTGTAATGATGAAAGCGCCCGCCGCGCTCGCCGCCATGCGAACCGGCCGCGGTCGCGCCGCCGCCGACCCAGGCGCCGCCGCGCCCGCCCGATCGGGCGAGCGCGGGCCCGGGCGCGCAGCCGAGCGCGGCCGCCATCGCGAGCCCCACCGATGCGGCGACGATCCCTTTGGTCAGCAGAGCGCGCATGGCGATGGTCGTCCCGATGAGGCGTGGGCAAACGGGCGCGACCGGCGCGCCTGCGATTCCCCCATTCCGTCACGTCACGGTATAGGAAGGCTTAAGGACGGGGGGCGCCGCCGGGCGCGCGCCCTTGACTATGCCCGCGCCGCGCCGGATATCGGATCGGCCGCGCGCCGCCCCCTCCCGCCCCCGGATGAGCCATGCGCATCGAAACCGACGTCAAGCTCGATTTCAAGGACGTGCTGATTCGCCCCAAGCGTTCGACGCTCAGTTCGCGCAACGAGGTCGACGTGCAGCGCAGCTTCCGCTTCCTGCATACGGGCGCGGACTGGACCGGCTTTCCGCTGATCGCCGCCAACATGGACGTGACCGGCACGCTGGCGATGGCGCGGGCGCTCGGCCGGTTCGGCGCGCTGACCGCGCTGCACAAGCATTATCCGGTCGAGGCGCTCGTCGAATTCTTCGCCGGCCCTGACGGCGCCCACGCCTTCTATTCGATCGGCACGACCGACGCCGATCTCGCCAAGCTCGCCAAGGTCCGCCAGCAGACGCCGCTGCGCCTGCTGTGCCTCGACGTCGCCAACGGCTACGCCGAGAAATTCCTCGACACGGTCAAGCGCGCCCGGGCGGAGAACCCGCGCGCGATCGTCATGGCGGGCAATGTGGTGACCGGCGACATGACCGAGGCGCTGATTCTCGCCGGCGCCGACATCGTCAAGATCGGCATCGGTCCGGGCTCGGTCTGCACGACGCGCAACGTGACCGGGGTCGGCTATCCCCAGCTCTCGGCGATCATCGAATGCGCCGACGCCGCCCATGGGCTGAAGGGCCAGGTCTGCGCCGACGGCGGCTGCACGGTGCCCGGCGACATCGCCAAGGCCTATGGCGCCGGCGCCGATTTCGTCATGCTCGGCGGCATGCTCGCCGGCCACGACGAATGCGACGGCGAAATCCGCTACGAGGAGCGCGATGGCCGCAGGGTCCCGGTCGGGATGGGCTTCTACGGCATGTCGTCGCAGACGGCGATGAAGAAATATTCCGGCGGCGTCGCCGCCTATCGCGCCGCCGAGGGCAAGAGCGTCGAGACCCCCTATCGCGGCCCGGTCGAGAACACCATGGGCGAGATCATGGGCGGCCTGCGCTCGATGATGACCTATATCGGGGCCACGCAGCTCAAGGAGGTGCCCAAGCGCACCACTTTCGTGCGCGCGACCTCGCAGGCCAACAATGTGTTCGGGGGCGGCTGAGCGGCCGGGCGCAGGCTTCAGGCAGCCGGCGAAGCGGGCTTGGCGGCCTTGACCCGGGCGTGGATCGACGTGCGCGGATCATCCTGCATCGCCCTGATGCGGCTGTAGGTGGTCTGGGAATCGGTCATTTGCCTGGCCATCGCCGCCGTCGCCGATTTCGGCGGCGCTTTCGCGGCCGGGCCCTTGGGTTCGGGGCGCACCGTGATGCGGTCGATCGCGCAGCGCGCCGGCTGGCCGCAGACGATGACGTCGGCATAGCGGCCGCCGTCGTAGCCGACCACGGTGACCTCGCGGATCGGGGCGGCGCCTTCGCCGTGATCGCCGAGTTCGACGAAGGAATGGCTGACCCAGGCTTTGACGCGCATGGAGGATGACCGGGTTTGCTGTGCTCTGGCCTCCGTTCTGGGCCGCATTTCTGAAGGAGTCCTTTCAGTCGGTTCCGCGCCCGGCTGCACTGCGTTTTTTGACTGGCTTCGCGGGCCCCTTGTGTGGATTCGTGCCTAATCGCGCCTCAATGCGAAGCGGCCGCGGCGGTAAAGACCCGCGCCCGCGCCGCGCCGTCCCTCACCCGTGATTGATCACGATCGTCTTGGCGGCGCAGAATTCATAGAGCGCCTCGAAGCCCTTTTCGCGACCGTGGCCCGACCGCTTGACGCCGCCGAACGGCAGTTCGACGCCGCCGCCGGCGCCATAGCCGTTGACGAAGACCTGGCCGCAGCGCATCGCCCGCGCGACCCGGATCGAGCGCCTGGCGTCGCGCGTCCACACGCCCGCGACCAGCCCGTAGGGCGTGCCATTGGCGAGCGCGATCGCGTCGGCCTCGTCGTCGAACGGCATCAGCGCGAGCACCGGCCCGAACACTTCCTCGTTGGCGAGCGCATCGTCGCGCGGCGGGTCGCCGAACAGGGTCGGCGCCACGTAGAAGCCGCCGGCGGGCGCGTCGGCGTCGACCGCGCCGCGCGCCAGCACGCGAAGGCCCCGCGCCTCCGCCTGGGCGAGATAGGATTCGACGCGCGCCTTCTGCCGGGCGTTGATCATCGCGCCCATGTCGCGGTCGCGGTCGTGCGCGCCCGCGCGCACCGCGGCGAACCGCTCGGCGATCGCCGCCGAGAAGGCCGGGTAGGCCGAGCGCTCGATCAGCACCCGCGAGCCCGCCGAGCAGGTCTGGCCGCCGTTCTGGATGATCGCGTTGATGACGACCGGGACCGCCGCCTCGAGGTCGGCGTCGGCGAACAGCAGCTGGGGCGACTTGCCGCCGAGCTCCATCGTCACCCCGACGTTGTTGCGCGCGGCGGCGGCCTGGATCGCCGTCCCGGTCTGCGGCGAGCCGGTGAACGAGATGAAGTCGACGCCCGGATCGCTCGACAGCGCGGCGCCCGCCTCGGCGCCGAGGCCGGCGACGACATTGAGCGCGCCGTCGGGAAAGCCGGCCGCGCGGGCGAGCGCGGCGATGCGCAGCACGCTGAGGCAGGCGTCCTCGGCCGGCTTGACGACGCAGGCGTTGCCGCAGGCGAGCGAGGCGCCGACCGAACGGGCGAAA
>JBEKEI010000105.1:0-17640 GCA_050013915.1 Roseiarcus sp. | reverse complement strand
GCACCGGCCGCGTTCGACAAGGCGCAGTTCGACGTCGCCGGCGAGGTCGACCCCCGCTGGTCGGGGCGCTTCGATCTGGTCATCTCGCGCATGGTGTTCGAACACGTCCGCGGCGCGCCGCGCGCCTGGGCGAATGTGGCCGCGCTGCTCGCGCCCGGCGGCGTCGCGTTCGCGTTCCACCCGACGCTCTACGCGCCGCCCTTCGTCATCAACCGGCTGTTTCCCGAAGGGCTGACGGCGCGCGTGCTTCGGGCTATGTTCCCCAACCGCCACGATGGCGACTATCCGAAATTTCCCGCGCGCTACGAGATGTGCCTCGCCGATCCGGCGCGCGTGGCGCCGATCCTGACCCGTTGCGGCTTCTCGCAGGTGCTGATCGCGCCGTTCTGGCGCCACGGCTATTTCCGCCATCTGCCGCTGCTGCGCGAGGCCGACGCCGCCTTGCAGCATCTCGCGGAGCGACGCGACTGGCGCGCGCTGGCGAGCTATGCCTATACGCTTGCGAGGCGCTGAACGCGCGACTGCGCTGACTCGAACCGGCGCGCGGCGGCGACGAGCCCGAACAGGGCGCCCATCAGCAGGAACAGATGACGCCAATGGTCGGTGTCGATCTGGAATCCCTGCAGAATCTGGACGAACAGGCACGACCAGACCGCGATCGCCTGGGTGCGCAGCGGCGTCGGCCGGCAGACCAGCCGCCAGCCGCAGTAGGTCGTCGCCGCGGTGAGCGAGGCAAAACCGAGGCCGCCGATCCATCCGTACGAGGCGAACGCGTTGATATAGACGTCGTGCGGATCCAGCCCATAGAAATGATTGCGGTATTGCAGGGGGCCGAAGCCGAAGGGGAGATCGAGCAGCATCGGCAGCGATCGCGCCTGCGCGCCGAAGCGTCCGAGTTCGCCGAGGTCATAGTCCTGGCTCAGGGAGGCGCGCACCTCGAAGACGTCGCGAATCTCCGGCGCCGAAAGCGCCAGCGCGAGCAGGACCGCCACGAGGATCAGTCCGAGGATCGACAGCGCGACGATGCGCTGGCGCAGCGCCGTCGATCGGGTGGCGGCGAAGGTCAAGCCGATCATCAGCGATGTCGAGGCCGCCCACACGCCCCATGAACCCCGCGAAAAGCTCAGCAGCAGCGCGACGAGCATCAGCAGCAGCGGAAACGACGCACGCAGCGGACTTGTGCGCCTGATCAGGACGTCCTGAGTGAGCCAGACGAGCGGCGGCGTCAGGAACGAGCCGAGCACGTTGGGGTCCTTGAACGTGCCCGAGGCGCGACCGTAGAGCGTGAAATGCTCCGCGAGCCCGCCGATGTCGAAATAGCCGACGATCGCGAACACGCTCGCCACGCAGCCCGCTGCGACATAGCCGGAGCGGATCGTCCGCATCCGCTCGATCGGGTTGCGGGCGACCAGCGCGGCGAAGAACACGGCGGTGATCGAGATATAGATCGAGATCGCGATGAAGACGAGGCTGTCGCGCTGGTCGAGGAAGGGAACCAGCGCCAGAACGCCGCCGGCGTCATAGAGGCCGAGCCCCAAGATGAGCGGAATCTGGGCGCGATCGAAGCAGAGGCCGCGCAGGGCGAATGCCAGCAGCGCGACAACGAATCCGATCTCATAGGGGGAGGGCTCGACGCTCGCAAAGGCGCCGCAAGCGATGAACAGCCAGAGCGCGGCGCGCTGCATGGCTTCGACCGAGAGCCTGATCGGCGCCCGGATCGCTCGTGTTCGCGTGCCCAGCGCGGCGTCGGTCATCCCGGTTCAGTACGCGTTCTTGGCTTTGATCAGCGCGGCCGGCGTGATCGCCAGGATGTAGAGGTCGAACAGGATCGACCAGTTCTCGATGTAGAAGAGATCGTGTTCGACCCGCTGCTGGATCTTCTCCTGCGTGTCGGTTTCGCCCCGCCAGCCATTGACCTGGGCCCAGCCGGTGATTCCGGGCCGAACGCGATGGCGGGCGAAATAGCCGTCGACGACCTCGTCATATTGCCGGTCGGCGGCCTTGGCGTGGACCGCGTGCGGGCGCGGCCCGACCAGCGAGAGGTTGCCCTTGAAGACGACGTTGAACAGCTGCGGCAGCTCGTCGAGCGAGGTGCGGCGGATGAATCGACCGACCCTGGTCACGCGCGGGTCGCGGCGCGTCACCAGCCGGGCCGCCGTCGCGTCGGTATTGTCGACGTACATCGAGCGGAATTTGAAGACCTCGATCAGCTCGTTGTTGAAGCCGTAACGGCGCTGGCGAAACAGCGCCGGGCCGGGTGAATCGATCTTGACGGCGATCGCGGTCGCCAACAGCACAGGCGCGAACGCGACGATGGCGAGCGCGCCGAGTATCTTGTCGAACGCGACCTTGATGACGACGTCCCAGTCCGCGATCGGCTTGTCGAACAGATCGAGCACGGGGACCTGACCGACATAGGAATAGGCGCGGGGGCGAAAGCGCAGCCGGTTGGCGTGCGCCGCCAGCCGGATGTCGATCGGGAGCACCCACAACTTGCGCAACATGTGCAGAATGCGCCGTTCGGCGGTGATCGGCAGCGCGAATATCACCAAGTCGATCCGCGTGTGGCGGGCGAATTCGACGAGATCGTCGACCGTCCCGAGCTTTGGAAATCCCTCGACCGTCGTCGGGGAGCGGTCGCCGCGGTCGTCGAAGACGCCGAGCACGCGGATGTCGGGCGTCTTGGCCGTCCCGAAATTGCGCAGGAGGGATTCGCCGAATTCGCCGCCGCCCACGATCACCGCCCGGCGCGCCAGCCGGCCGTTCGAGGCCATGGCGAAGACGATCCGCGCCGCCAGCGCGCGTTCGATCGCGAGCGCGCCGATCCCGGCGAAATACCAGCTCGCGACCCACACGCGCGAGACGAGCCCGTCGAACTTGAGGAAGAACAGCGCGGCGAACACGACGAGAAAGACGAATGTCCAGCCGCCGATCATCGGAAGAAGCTGGCGCATCGGCTGACGAAAGGCGGTGAGATTGTAGGTCTGCAGAACCTGGAAGATCAAGATCGACAGCGCCGCGACCCCAGGCGTGATGACGAAGTAGCTCGGCTCGTAGCCGACCTGGCCGGCGACGTGCAGGCGGTGGATCAGCGCCCCGGTCAGCACGATCAGAACGAATTCCACGGCCCTGACCACTCCGGCGACGACCACGGCCGAGTAGGCCGGCGTGATCGGCTCGGCCGCGAGCCGTTGCAGGAGTTCGCCGTTCGACCGCTCCCGCGGCTCGCCGGGTTTCGGCGGCGCCGCGGTGGGCTCCAGGGGTTCGATTTCGGGCGCCGGCAATGCAGGCATCGTCGTCCTCACGCGCCCGACGGCAGGTTCGAGAGTTCGGCGGCCGTCCGGCGGACGGCGCGCCGGCTCAGCGCCTCGGCGTAGCCCTCCATGACGGAATCGACCATTGTGCGAATCGAGAAGTTCATCGCGACATGGGTCGCCAGATCCGCGGCGCGCCGCTCCCTTTCATCGTGCGGCCGCGCCAGCTCGGCCAGCATGCGTGCGCAAAGGTCGACGGGATCGTCGCACGGGCCCAGCCGGTCGCGACAGGGTCCGAATATCTCCGGGATCCCCCCGACGTTGGTTGCGATCATGGGCACGCGCGCACCCGCCGCCTCCAACACGATATAGGGCATCGATTCGGCGCGCGACGGCACGACGATGATTCGCCCGCGTTCAAACGCGTCCCGGGCCGGCAGCGGCCCGGCGAAGCTGATCCGGTCGGCGATTCCGAGCGCGCGCGCCTGGGCGCGCAGGACCGCCTCGTCCGGACCCGATCCCACCAGAACCGCGCTCGGGGTCGCCTCGAGCCTCGTCCCCGCGATCGCGATCGCCTGGAGAAGGATGTCGATGCCCTTGGCGGCGCGCAGTTCGCCGACATAGAGAAAATCCGCGGCGTCGGAGCGGGCCTCGACGGGCAGGAATTCAGCGGCGCCGAGACCGTTGGCGACAATCCGCCTGACCCCGCCGGTCGCGCCGACCTGAGCATCGAACCGTCCGGCGATGTAGGCGCTCTCGAAGAGCAGCACGTCGGTCGACCGGGTCAGGAGCCTCTCCGTCGTCATGTAGAGCAGGTTGGCCAGACGCCCTGACGGAAAGTTGAAGCTCCCGCCATGCGGCGTATAGGCGCGGACCGGCCCGTCGTGCGGACGCGCGAGCCACGGCAGTCGCGCGTAGAGACCGCCCTTCGAACCGTGGCCGTGGACGACGTCGGGCTTGATCGCGCCGATCGCCTTCATCAGGAGCGCGATCGCGACGGCGTCGGACGGATGAGGGTAGCGGCGGATCGGACAGCCCCGCAGTCCCAGGCTCAGGCCCCCCGATATCCGCGAGAGCGCCCTGTCGACGTGGTCGCCGCGCGCGACGGTGTCGAAGAAGAGGCCCACGTCGTGTCCGCGCGCGGCCTGCTGGTCGGCGAGATCGACGACATGACGAAACAGGCCGCCCAGGGGCGCGCGGAACACATGCAGAATGCGCAGTCTGCGGGGCGCGGCCGCTGCGTTCATGATCATTGCCGGACAGCCAGAATGGTGTGTGTCCTCGACTACTCCGATAACCTAAAAGAAACGTTCCCGAACGGCGATCGTGTCGCCCGGCCGGACCGGAAACGTCGGCGGCGCGGAGAAGGTGACCGGACGCCCGTCGAACACTCGGGTGATGTCGACATCGCTGTGCGAGCCGCGCGCCGTGTAGCCGCCGGCGACCGCGACGGCGTTCTGGACGGTCATCCCGCTTATGAAGGGATATTGGCCCGCGGTCGTCACCTCGCCCAGCACGAAGAACGGCCGATACGCCTCGACCTCGATCGAAACCCGCGGCTCGCGCAGGAAGCCCTCGCGCAATCGCGCTTCCACCGAGCGCTCCAGTTGCGCGGTGGTGAGGCCGTTCGCCTTGATCAGGCCGACCAGCGGCAGAGAGATATTGCCGGCCCCATCCACCGAAAACGAGTTCGACAGATTGTCCTGGCCGAACACGATCACCCGCAGACGGTCGCCGCTGGCCAGAAGATAGGGAGCGTTGACCTGGGCGCGCAGCCACTCGGCTTGGTATCGCGGACCCGTGCACGCGGCGATCAGGCAGGCGGCGAACGCGAGAATGACGAAGGAGCGCTTACGCATGGGACCGGCAGCATCTGGAAATCGGATCACTCCTCGTATTTACCGATCGATGGTTAACGAATAGCCAATGCGGCGGCGCGGCCCCGGCTCTTAACCGCGCGGAAACCCTAATCGCGCATGAATGCCTGGGTCGTCGCGTTCGTCTCATGGAGTGGGCCGATGGAAGCCGAGTGGATGCGAGGGGAGAGCGATCGCGAGCCGCGCGAACGCGCCGTGGACCTGCCGCAGCTCCTCCGCGCCGTCGGCCGTCGCAGATGGGGGATCATCGTCCCGACCGCCGCCGCCTTCGCGCTCGCCGCCGCCGTCGTGATCCTGCTCCCGCCCCGTTACACCGGCGTCGCGAAGGTGCTGCTCGAGAACCAGGAGAGCTACTATACGCGGCCCGAAAAGGCGGGCGCCGAACCCGCGCCGGCGCTCGATCCGGAAGCCGTGCAGAGCGAGGCCGAAACCATTCTCTCGCCCGATCTCGCGCGGCAGGCGATCGCGCGGCTCGCGCTGTCCGATCGGCCCGAATTCAATCAGGGCGCGGCGAGCGGACCGCTGGCGATCGCGCTCTCGCTGTTCGGTCTGGCGGGCTCGGGCGGACCGCAACCGAGCGAGACGCGCGTGGTCGATGCGTTCCTCTCGCGCCTGACCGCGTTTCCGGTCTCCAAGACGCGGGTCCTGCAGATCGAATTCGTCAGCGAGGATCCCGAACTGGCGGCGCGCGCGGCCAATCTCGTCGCGCAGCTGTTCCTCGCGGCGCAGGAGACCGCCAAGAAGAACTCGGCCAAGGCCGCCAGCGCCTGGCTCGCCTCGAAGATCGACGAATTGCGCGGAAAGGTCGCCGAATCCGACGCGAAGGTGGAAAATTTCCGCGCCCAGTCCGGCCTGCTCGGCGTCGGCAACAACATGACCGCGCCAGGCCAGCAGCTCGCCGACCTCAACAATCAACTCGCGGCCGCGCGCGCCGCCCAATCGGAGTCGCTGGCAAGGGCGCAACTCATACGGTCGCTGGTGCGCGACGGGCGTCTCCTCGACGCGCCGGACTTCGTCAAGGACGAGTCGCTGCGCCGCTACGGCGAACAACGGGTCGCCCTCAAGGCGCAGATCGCACTGGAATCGCGCACCCTTCTGCCCGGCCATCCCCGCATGAAGGAGCTGGCGGCCCAGCTCCAGGGCCTCGACGATGAGATCGCGGTCGCCATCGACAAGGCGGCGCGCGGCCTCGAGAACGACGCGCGGCTCGCCGCTGCGCAGGTAGCGAGCCTCGGCGCCGCGCTCGCGGCCCAGTCCAAGGTGGTCGCGTCGGGCAATGTCGACGAAGTCGCCCTGCGCGCTCTGGAACTCGACGCGCATGCGGCGCGCGATCAGCTCGAATCCTATGTTCAGAAATACCGCGAGGCGATCGCGCGCGACGCCGACAATGCTTCGCCCGCCGACGCCAGGATCATCTCCGTCGCGAGCCCGCCGCGCAGCCCGACCTTTCCGAAGAAGGCCGAGACGCTCGCATTGGGCACTCTGGCCGGCTTTGTTCTTTCGACGGCCGTCGCGATCTCGCGCGCGCTGCTGGCTATCGATCCGATCGTCCCGGCCGCAGCGGGCCGGCCGCCGGCGGAACGCGCGCCCGAGCCGGAGACCGCGGCGGAGCGCGGCGGACGCGCCCGAGAGGGCCCGACAGGCGATGCGGGGGCGGAGGATTTCACATCGGTCGAAGCCCTCGCCGGCCATATCGCCACGCAGGCCGAACCGGGCGCCGGGCTGCTGGTCCTGATCGCGGGGGACGGGTCGGACGCCAGCCACCCGGTCGGGCTCGCGACGGCGCGCCTGTTGAGTCGTCGCGGCCGCGCGATCCTCGTCGACCTCGGGCCGCCTGGAAAGCAGGCTAGCGCCGGCCTCGATGCCGATCGAGAGGCGTCGGGACTGGCCGACCTGATCGACGGCGCGGCGACCTTCGCCCAGACTATCCAACGCGACGCCGCCTCGGACCTCGATTTCATTGCGACCAGCGCCGGTCCGATCGCGGGCGAAGGCCTCGATCAGGTTCTGGAGGCGCTGGCGGCCGCCTATGATTTCGTCTTGGTTCACGCCCCGGAATGGCGACGCGAACCCGCGCTGGCGGTAATGGACGGCGTCGACGCGCTGATCGTCGTCGCGCCGGCGCGGCGCCTGCAGAACGCGCTCGCCGAGGCGCGCGCGGCGATGGGCGGCGCGGCGCGCGATGTGATCGGCTTTATCCCGGCCGAGGACCGCGCGAGATTTGGGCGCGCCGCCTGAGCCGCCGCGGCGTTTGCAATCAGGCCGCCGCGTGGCTCCGCGTCGCCCGCTCGCGCAGCGCCGACGCGCCGCGCTGTAGCGCGCCGGCGATCCGCCGCGCCCACGGCGTCCGTTTGATCCGCCGCTTGATCCGCTGGCGCAGCAGCGCCGACCTGGCGAAGACGAAGCCGAGGCAGGTCGCCGCGACGGCCGCGTCGAACAGCGGCTCATCGGTCTCGCAGGTGGATTCCTTGTAGTCCGCTTCGCCGACGCCCAGGTCGAAGGTGGCGAAGCCGCGCGCTCCCAGATCGCGGATCGCCTCGAGGATCAGCAATTGACCGGGGCTGCACCGCGCGATCGCCGGATCCGGGTCGTGGGAAATGAAGGCGCCGCAAAATCGTCCGCCCCGCGCAACGCCGCCGAGCGTTGCGAGCACGCGCTCGCCGCTCGTCAGCGCGAACAGCGTCAGCGCCTGGGCGCCGCGCGCCAGGCCTTCGGTCGCGGCGATCTCGAGGAAGCGCGCCGTCACCGGATCCGCGTAGGGGTTGGGCAGTCGCGCGGCGCGCAGCCGCGCCTCCTTCTGGCGCCGGAAGGCCTCGAGGACTACCAGCGCCGTCGCCTCATCCCGAGCCAAAACAAGCGAAACGGGACCGAAAGCGTTCAGACGCGAGAGCTTCTTGCGTAGTTTCCGCCGCGTGTCCCTCGCGTGGTGGTTTGCATGCCACAGATCGAAATCCGGGCTCAGGGCGCTTTTATAGCCAAAGCTGGGGCTTGGCCGCCTCGCCAGGATCGCCATGGGATTGGCCGCGCCCTGCCAGGAGACGGGCTGGTTGGCGAGCCAGAACACGTCCACGCGCGGATTGGTCATGCGTGCCGCGCGACGCAGGAGGTCGACGATCGCCGCACGCGTCGCCTCGAGTTCGGGACGAAACAGGCCCATCCTGAAATTGGCGTGCGCGCCGCCGAGGAACTCGGCCGCCCAGACCGCGCCGCGCCGCGAACGTCCGAGCGGCAGAACCGCGCTGACCCGGCCCGCTGCGTCGCGCGCGACGACGATCATCGGCGTGACCCGTTGCGCGCGCCCGATCGTGCGCTGCCAGGCCTCGACGAATTCATAGGCCTGATAGGGCGACCCGGCCGCGAGTTGTTCCAATTCGAGCCAGGCGGCGCGGGCCGACGCGAGATCGTCGTGGACGGCGCAATGCGTGAACGGCGCGACTGCGGCGAGCGCGCGATCAGGCGGCGGGACGAACCTGGCGAGACCCGTTGCAAAGCCGATCGCGCTGCCCAAAATCTTCGCCTTCCCAGAGCTTCCGAAGCCCGAGCTTGTCCCAAAACGGTCGCGGCGCCTGCGACGCGGCAAGAAGCGCGCCGCGGTCGCGCCGGGCGCATAAGCACTTGGCAATCTCGATCTGTTAGACCTCGCCGCGGAGGGGCCATGGCGGCGAGGGACAGGATGATCGCGGCGGGATTCGCCGCCCTGAGCGTGACCCGTCTGCACCGGCTCGCCGCGCCGCTGGTGCGCGGGCTCGGCGCCGTCCTGATGTTTCACCATGTCCGTCCCTGGCGGCCCGCCACGCCGGGCTTTTCGCCCAACCGACTGCTCGAGATCACGCCCGAATTTCTCGATGCCGCCCTCGCTCTGGTCCGGCGCATGGGTTTCGAGATCGTTTCGATGGACGAGGCGGTGCGTCGGATCGAGGATGGGCGCGCGCCGCCCTTCGTCGCGCTCGCCTTCGACGACGGTTATCGCGATACGGTCGGTTTCGCGCTGCCGGTCCTCGAGCGCCATCGGGCCCCGTTCACCGTCCATGTCGCCGCCGGCTTCGCCGATCGCGCCGCCGGCATGTGGTGGCTCGAACTCGAGGAGGCGTTGCGCCGCGCCGAGGAAGTCGCGATCGCCGACGAGGGGTTCTCGCTCGCGTTGCCCACGCGCACGCCGCGCGAGAAGGCCGAAGCCTTCGAGCGCATCTATTGGGGGCTGCGCGCCGGCGACGAAGCCCGCCTGCTGCGCGTGGTGTCCGGACTCGCCGCGCGCAACGGCGTCGATTCGGCCGCAGTCGTCGGCGCGCTATGCATGGGTTGGCCCGAAATCGCCGCGCTCGGCACGCATCCGCTGGCGACCATCGGCGCCCATACGGTCAGCCACCTCATGCTCGCCAAATGGCCGGCCGCGGTCGCTCGCGCCGAAATGGAGGGCTCGAGGGAGCGGATCGAGCGGGAAGTCGGGCTGCCCGTCAGGCACTTCGCCTATCCCGTCGGCGACGCGTCGAGCGCGGGCCCGCGCGAATTCGCGCTGGCGCGCGAGTTGGGATTCGCCAGCGCGGTGACGACGCGGCCCGGGATGGTGTTTGCACAGCACAAGGCGCATCTGACGGCGCTGCCGCGGCTGTCCGTCAACGGAAACTGGCAGGACGCCCGCTATCTCGAGGCGCTGCTGTCGGGCGTTCCGTTCGCGCTGTGGAACCGCGGCCGCCGGCTCAACGTCGCCTGAGCCTCAAGCCCGCCGGTCGGGCCGCTCCATCCACTTGACGAGCGGCAGCAGTGGCAGCACCCAGGCGAGGCCGAGTATGGCGTAGCCGAGGCTCTGCAGGATGGCGGGGGCTTCCTGCAATGGGCGCGACTGCGCGAGCGCCATCGCGATCAGCGCGTAGAACACCACGAACGCCAGCATGACGCCGCCGCCGATGAACTTGCGCGCGCGACGGGGCATGGGTCTGTTCTCCGGGACTGCGACGCCAGGACATTTGTCGCGGGCGGCTGCGCAGCTTATGTCTCCGCGCGATCCGCGATTCAAGCGCGGCTTTGGCGGAGCGAACCCATGGTGGCGATGGAAGGCATGGCGTCCGCGGACGTCGAAGCCCTCGATTCTCCGCCGGCGGCGCGGCCGATGCGCCCGGTCCGCCTGTGGCTGTTCGCGGTCGCGGCGCTGGTGTTCGCCATGGCGCTGGTCGGCGGCGCGACCCGGCTCACCGAATCCGGGCTTTCGATCACGCAGTGGCAGCCGGTGACCGGAATCGTCCCGCCGCTCGACGAGGCCGGCTGGCGCGCGGAATTCTCCCGCTACCAGCAGATTCCGCAATATGCCCGTCTCAATGCGGACATGACGCTCGACGGCTTCAAGACGATCTACTACTGGGAATGGGCGCACCGGCTGCTCGCGCGCCTCATTGGCGCGGCCTTCCTGCTGCCGCTGCTGTGGTTCTGGCGGCAGGGGCGGCTCGCCAGCCTCGGGCGGCCGATCCTGTTGGCGACCGGCCTGCTCGCGCTGGAGCCGATCGTCGGCTGGTGGATGGTCGCCTCGGGCCTCAGCCAACGGGTCGAAGTGTCGCAAGACCGGCTCGCGGTTCATCTCATGATCGGGACGGCGACGTTCGGCGCGCTGCTGTGGGCGGCGGTCGGGCTGCGCCGGCGCCCGCGCGCGGACCCGCATCCGCGCCTCGCCGCGCTCGCCGGCCTCGTCTGCCTGCTCGTGTTCTGCCAGATCGGGCTCGGCGCGCTGGTCGCCGGCCTGCGCGCCGGCCTGACCTACAACAGCTGGCCGCTGATGGACGGCCGGCTCGTTCCGGAAGGGCTGTTCAGCCTCGCGCCGTGGTGGCGCAGCCTTACCGAGGACGTGACGACCGTGCAGTTCCAGCACCGCGCGCTCGCCTATCTCGTCGTGGCGCTTGCGCTCGCCCAGGCGCTCGCCGCCCTGCGCGCGGCGCCGGGAACCGCGCTCGCCCGCCGCGCATTCGCGGTCGGCGCGCTCGCGCTGGGGCAGGGCGCGATCGGCGTGCTCGCGCTGCTGCTGGCGGTGCCGATCTGGGCGGGGCTGCTGCATCAGGCCTTCGCGATGCTGCTGTTCGGCATGGCGGTCGCGCATTGGCGGGCGACCGCGCAGGCCGGGGCGCTCCCCCTGGGATGAGCAGGCGGCGCACGGCGCCGATCCTTCCCGGCCGCCGATTTCTCGGATAGTCTGCCGGCATGTCGAAGCGCGTCGCGACCGATGACAATTACGATCGGGATTTTTACGCCTGGGCGAACCATCAGGCCGCGTTGCTGCGCGCCGGCAAAGTCGCCGAGGCGGACCTCGCCCATATCGCCGAGGAAATCGACAGTATGGGCAGGGCCGAAAAGCGCGAAATGGTCAGCCGCCTCACCGTCCTGCTGCTCCACCTCCTCAAATGGCGTTTCCAGCCGAATTTGCGGAGCCGGAGCTGGCGTCTCAGCGTCGCGGAGCAGCGCATCCTCGTCACGAGCCATCTCACCGACAATCCGAGTCTGAAGAGCCTGACGGCCTCGGCGATCGCCGACGCCTACCGGGTCGCCTTGCTCGTCGCGCAGCGGGAAACCGGCCTCGACGCCGGCGTTTTCCCCTCGAACTGCCCCTGGTCGTTCGATCACATCGCGGATGACGCGTTCTGGCCGGACTGACGGTAGCCCTGGGCGCGCCGTTCGCGAACGATCGAGACCCCCTATCCCGCCAGCGCCTCGTCGAGATCGGCGATCAGATCGGCGGCGTCCTCGATCCCGATCGACAGCCGCACCACGTCGGGTCCGGCGCCGGCGGCGATCTTCTGGGCGTCGCTGAGCTGGCGGTGGGTCGTCGAGGCCGGGTGGATCACCAGCGAGCGGGTGTCGCCGATATTGGCCAGATGGGAGAACAGCTTGAGATCGCGCACCAGCGCGATCCCCGCCTCGTAGCCGCCCCTGACGCCGAAGGTGAACACGCCGCCGGCGCCCTTGGGGCAATATCTCTGCGCGAGTTCGTGGTAGCGGTTGCCGGGCAGGCCGGCATAGGAGACCCAGCCGACCTTCTCGTGGCTCTGCAGATGCCGCGCGACCGCGAGCGCGTTCTCGCAATGCCGCTGCATGCGTAGCGACAGCGTCTCGATGCCGGTGAGGATCAGGAACGAGTTGAACGGCGAGATCGCCGGTCCGAGATCGCGCAGGCCCAGGACGCGGCAGGCGATCGCGAACGCGAAATTGCCGAACGTCTCGGACAGGACGATCCCGTTATATTCGGGCCGCGGCGCCGACAGCATGGGGTAGCGCGCGTCGCCCGCCCAGGCGAACGAGCCGCCGTCGACGATCACCCCGCCCATCGAATTGCCGTGGCCGCCGAGATATTTGGTCGCCGAATGGACGACGATGTCGGCGCCGTGCTCGAACGGGCGGATCAGCCAGGGTGTGGCGAGCGTGTTGTCGACGATCAGCGGCACATTGGCGCCCCGCGCGACCGCTGCGATCGCGGCGATGTCGGTGACGACGCCGCCGGGATTGGCGATCGATTCGATGAAGATCGCCCGCGTCCGGTCGGTCAGCGCCGCCTGGAACGAGCCGGGCTCGTCGGGATCGGCCCATTTCACCTGCCAGCCGAAGCTCTTGAAGGCGTGATTGAACTGGTTGATCGAGCCGCCATAGAGCTTGGTCGAAGCGATGAATTCATCGCCCGGCCGCAACAGCGAATGGAACACGATCGCCTGCGCGGCGTGGCCCGAGGCCACCGCGAGCGCCGCGGGGCCGCCTTCGAGCGCAGCGACGCGCTCCTCGAGCACGGCGGTCGTCGGATTGGTGATCCGCGTGTAGATGTTGCCGAACGCCTGCAGGCCGAACAGCGAGGCGGCATGGTCGACGTCGTCGAACACGAACGCCGTGGTCTGGTAGATCGGCGTCGCCCTGGCGCCGGTCGTCGGATCGGGCCGCGCGCCGGCGTGGATCGACAGCGTCGAAAATCCGGGTTCCTGATCGCTCATGTCGTTGCTCCCTGAGGCGCCGGCATGCTCGCATATCGTCGGGACCGGGCAAAGGCCGCCGGGGTCCCGGACCGGCGTCCGAAACCCCTGGCTGCCGGCGCGGCCTGCGATGGGCGCCATTCCGCTTGACCCCGACGGTTCGCCGCCGCACGATTGCGGCATGTCGCGCCCGGCCCATTCCTTCGAAATCACCGCCGATATCCTGCTGCGGGCCTATTCGATCGGCATGTTTCCGATGGCCGAGAGCGGCGATTCGACGACCCTGTTCTGGGTCGACCCGAAGGAGCGCGGGATATTTCCGATCGACGGCCTCCTCCTTTCGCGCAGCCTGATCAAGACCCTCCGCTCGGATCGATTCGAGGTCCGCGCCGACGGCCGGTTCGACGAGGTCGTCGCCGCCTGCGCGAGCCGGGACAAGACGTGGATCAACGCCGAGATCCGGCGGCTCTATCGCGAGCTGTTCGAGGCCGGCCGCGCCCATTCGGTCGAGGTCTACGCGGATGGCGCGCTGGTCGGCGGCCTGTACGGCGTTTCGCTCGGCGCCGCCTTCTTCGGCGAGAGCATGTTCCATCTGGCGCGCGACGCCTCCAAGGTCGCGCTCGCCCATCTCGTCGCGCGCCTGCGGCTCGGCGGCTACAGGCTGCTCGACACGCAATTCGTCACGCCACATCTGGCGAGCCTCGGCGCGATCGAAGTCAGCCGGGACGACTACTTGCAAATGCTGGCGCAGGCGCTCACGATCGAGGCGGATTTCGGCGCCTGGCCGGTGGCCAGGCCGATGCGCGGATGCGAGGCCCTCGCCCATCTCGGGCGATGAGAGGGCGGTCGGCGCGCGTCGCGACGGTATGGCTCTTGCTTGGTTTGGCCCGGATCGGGTCCCTGTCGGGGGTTTTTTGAATGTCGGCGCCGCACTTCTTCGACGAAATGGGTCTGGAGAAGCAGGATGTCCGTCACCTGTATCGCCATATCGAGGACTGGCTCGAGCAAACGCCAGCCGATGTGCTGGCGGCGCGGCGCGCCCAGGCCGAATATATGTTTCGCCGCATCGGCATTACGTTCGGCGTCTATGGCGACAAGGACGCCGCGGAGCGGCTCATCCCTTTCGACATCATCCCCAGGCTGATCTCGCGGGCGGAATGGAGCCGGCTGGAAGCCGGCCTCGTCCAGCGGGTCAACGCCCTGAACCTGTTCCTGCGCGACGTCTACGGCGCGGGCGCGATCCTCAAGGCGGGGCTGATCCCGCCTGAGCTGATCCTGCGCAATCCCTATTACCGGCCCGAGATGATCGGCCGCCGCGCGCCCCACGACATCTGGGTCCACATCGCCGGAATCGACATCGTGCGCGTCGACCCGGACGTGTTCTACGTGCTGGAGGACAATGCGCGCACCCCCTCGGGCGTCTCCTACATGCTGGAGAACCGCGAAGTGACGATGCGGCTGATGCCCGACCTGTTCGCCAAGCATCGCGTCGCCCCGGTCGACGACTATCCCGACGCGCTGCTGTCGTGCCTGCGCTCGGTCGCGCCGCGCGCGGGCTATAGCGAGGCGGTGATCGTCCTGCTGACGCCGGGACCGTTCAACTCCGCCTATTACGAGCATTCGTTCCTCGCCGACAAGCTCGGCGTCGAACTCGTCGAGGGCCGCGACCTCTTCGTGTCCGAGGATGTCGTGTTCATGCGCACCACGCGCGGGCCGCAGCGCGTCGACGTCATATACCGGCGCGTCGATGACGACTTCCTCGACCCCCTGGTCTTCAATCCGACCTCGATGCTCGGGGTTCCGGGCCTGATGGGCGCCTATTTGGCGGGCAATGTGACCATAGCCAATGCAGTCGGCACCGGGGTCGCCGACGACAAGGCGCTCTACAGCTATGTGCCGGAGATCATCAAATTCTATCTCGGCGAGGACCCGCTGCTGCAGAATGTCCCGACCTTCCGCTGCCGCGAGCCGGCGGTGCTGTCCCACGTGCTCGACAACCTCGCCGACCTCGTCGTCAAGGAGGTCAACGGCTCCGGCGGATACGGCATGCTGGTCGGGCCGCACGCCAGCGCCGCCCAGCGCGAAATCTTCGCGGCCAAGCTGAAGGCCGATCCCGCCAATTTCATCGCCCAGCCGACGCTCGCGCTGTCGACCTGTCCGGCCTCGTTCGAGAGCGGCGTTTCGCCCCGCCACGTCGACCTCCGGCCCTTCTGCCTGTCGGGAACCAACGGGGTGAAAATCGTGCCGGGCGGGCTGACCCGGGTCGCCCTGACCGAGGGATCTCTGGTCGTCAATTCGAGCCAGGGCGGCGGCACCAAGGACACCTGGATCGTCGACGACGATCCGCCGCCGTGGGGGAGCGCCTGACCCATGCTGGCGCGCACCGCGGACAATCTGTTCTGGCTCGCGCGCTCGATGGAGCGCGCCGATTTCACCGCCCGGACGATCGAGGCGACGCTGCGGCTCGAAATCCTGCCCAAGTCCGGTCCAGAGGACATGGCGGAATGGGAAGGCGCGCTTTCGTCGGTCGGCGCCCTCGACGCCTTTCTCGCCTCGCACGAACGCCTCGACGAGCCGGCGGCGGTCGAATTTCTCACCTTCGACCGCTCGAATCCGTCCTCGATCTGCAATTGCCTGGAGAATGCGCGCGCCACCGGACGCGCGGTCCGCACGGCGCTGACCGCCGAGACCTGGACGGCGATCAACGACGCCTGGCTCGAACTCAAGCGCTTCGAATCGCGGCGCCGCAGCGCCAGGGAGTTCGACCGCGAATCGCTCGCCCGCTTCCTCGACTACGTGAAGAAGGCCTCGCTCGACTTCGACGGCTCGTGCTATCGCACCATGCTGCGCAACGACGCCTACTGGTTCAATCGCCTGGGAATTTTCGTCGAGCGCGCCGACAACACCGCGCGGCTGCTCGACGTGAAATATCATCTCCTGCTGCCCCAGGACGAGGAGGTCGGGGGGTCGCTCGACTATTTCCAGTGGGTGGCGATCCTGCGCGCGGTTTCGGCGACGACGTCCTATCACTGGGTCTATCGCGACAGGGTCAAGCCCTGGCTGATCGCCGATCTGCTCATCCTCAAGCCCGCGATGCCGCGCTCCCTGATCGCCTGTTACGAGAGCATCGACCGCTCGCTCGATTCGCTCTCGCGCGAGGACGGCCGCAGCGGCGCCTCCCAGCGCCAGGCGCGCGCGATGCTGTCGCGCCTCGAGCGCGCGACCATGTCGGAGATATTCCAGAGCGGGCTGCACGAATTCATCACCGGCTTCCTCGTCGACAATGCGCGGCTGGCGACCACGATTTCGGAGCAATATTTGTTCACCTAGCGGTCGCTCCCGCGCCGCCGGCGCGGTTTCGCGGGCCGGCGCCGGCGGCGCGGGCGCGACCGCTCGAAAATCACCAGCCAACAGAAACGAGAGCGCGCGATGCGGATCAGGATTTCGCACGAAACCTCTTATGCCTATGCGCCCGCCGCGCGCTCGATCATCCAGGTGCTGCGGCTGACGCCGCGCAGCTTCGAGGCGCAATATGTCGTTCGCTGGCGCGTATCGACCGACGTCGACTGCGTGCTGCGCCAGGGCGAGGATTCGCTCGGCAACATCGTGCATTCCTTCTCGCATCCCGGGCCCGTCGAGCGGATCGGCGTCGTCGCCGAGGGCGAGATCGAGACGTTCGACACGGTCGGCGTCGTGCGCGGCTCGGTCGAGCCGCTGCCGCCCGAGATCTATCTGCGCGCCGCTCATCTGGCCGAGGCGAACGGCGCGCTGCGCAAATTCGCCGAGGCGGCGGCGGGAGATCGGCGCGGGACGCTCGACCGCCTGCACCCCCTCATGGGAGCGATCCACGAGACCATGACCTTCGACGCGACATCCACCTTCTCGACGACGACCGCGGCCGAGGCTTTCGCGCTGCGGCGCGGCGTGTGCCAGGATTTCGCGCATATCTTCGTCGCCTGCGCGCGCTGGCTGGGGATCCCCGCGCGCTATGTGAGCGGCTATCTCGTGCGCCCGGACGGCGCCGCCCAGAACGCCGGCCACGCCTGGGCCGAAGCCTTCGTGCCCGACCTCGGCTGGGTCGCGTTCGACGCCGCCAACGACACCTGCGCCGACGAGCATTACGTGCGCGTCGCCGTCGGCTTCGATTATCACAGCGCCGCGCCGGTCCGGGGCGCGCGCGCCGGCTTCGGCAGCGAAACGCTCGCCGTTTCCCTCGAAATCGGCGAGGCGCCGTGGCACGGCCAGAGCCAGAGCCAGAACCAGGGCTGAGCGCTCCCGGCGATATTCGCTTCGGCCCGGCGCCGCCCGGATCGGCGCGCGCACCATCGGGCTGAGCCCGGTGTGATCGACCGACCGATGGATCGGCCGCGCGACACGCCAGGCCGAGTGCGGCCGCGCCAATCGCCCCGCCGACGGCGCCCAGTCCACCCGAGGCGATCGCTTGCGATCGCCCTGACCCGACGGCGCGACGGCGGCGTGGCCGCGCCGCGACGGGCGTTCACGCCCACGTGCCTCCGGCCGATGGCTCATCCCCTCGCCCTCTTGCCCGCTCGGCCCGCCGCTCGCGCCTGGACG
>JBEKEI010000104.1:0-17665 GCA_050013915.1 Roseiarcus sp. | reverse complement strand
AGATCAGCGCATCGTCGCCCCAGGCGCCGGGCGTGCGCGCTGCGGCGAGACAGCCCGACAGCGCGGTGACGCCCGGCACGACCGTCACCGGGAAGCGCGCCTTCAGCCGCTCGAACAGATGCATGAACGAGCCGTAGAACAGCGGGTCGCCCTCGCTCAGCAGCGCGACGTCGCGCCCGGCCGCCAGATGCGCGGCGATCGCCTCGGCGCTCTCCTGGTAGAAGGCGGCGAGGCGGGCGAGATAGCGCGGGTCGTCGAACGGAATCTCGGTGGTGACGGGATAGCACAGCGGCAGTTCGAGACAGGCGGGGACGAGCCAGCGGTCGACGATCGCCCGGGCGTTGCCGCGCCGGCCCGCCTTGGCGAAATAGGCGACGACGGGCGCGGCCTGGATCAGCCGGACCGCCTTCACCGTCAGCAATTCCGGATCGCCCGGCCCGAGACCGATCCCGTAGAGACGCCCCGTGCCGGCGGCGGTCATTCCGCGGCGCTCGCGAGCGCATTGACCGCCGCCGCCGCCATCGCGCTGCCGCCCTTGCGGCCGCGCATCGCGATCGCGCGATAGGGGGAGGCGAGCAGCGCCTCCTTGGATTCGGCGGCGCCGACGAAGCCGACCGGCATGCCGACGATCGCCGCCGGCGCCGGCGCGCCGCGAGCGAGGAGTTCGAGCAGCCGGAACAGCGCGGTCGGCGCGTTGCCGATCGCCACCACGGCGCCTTCGAGCCGCGGCAGCCAGAGATCGAGCGCGGCGGCGGAGCGGGTCGTCGCCAACCGCGCGGCGAGGGCGGGGACGCCGGGATCGCCGAGCGTGCAGATCACCTCGTTGGCGGCCGGCAGGCGCGCGCGGGTGACGCCCTCGGCGACCATCCGCGCGTCGCACAGGATCGGCGCGCCGCGCTGCAGCGCCTCGATCGCCGCGGTGGCGGCGCCCGCGGAGAAGGCGAGGTCGGCGGCCGCCTCGACCATGCCGCAGGCGTGGATGACGCGCACCGCGACCCGCTCCTCGGCGCCGGAGAAGCGCGCCAGATCCGCCTCGCGGCGGATGATCGCGAAGGATTGCCGGTAGATTTCCGCGCCGTCGCGGATATAGGGCGCGGCCGTCATCGGGCGCCGCCGAATTCGAGCGCCAGCAGCGATCCGACCGCCTCCGGCGACAGGCCGGTCGCCGCGGGCGCGTCCGCGGCCTTGCCGTCGCGCACGAGATCATAGCCCTCCGGCGTCGCGACCAGGGTCAGCGGCGCGGCGCGGGCGTGCGCGCAGCCCTTGGCGCAGCCGCTGACGTGAATCATCGTCCCGCGCCCGGCCGGAAGCAGCGGCGCGAAGGCGAGCGCCTCGCGCGCCACGGAGCGCGCCGCATGGGCGCAGGCGGGCGCGCCGACGCAGGCGGCGATGCCGAGGCGGCGGTCGGCGGCATCGAGGATGAAGCCTGCCGTCCCGAGCGAGGCGGCGAGCCGGTCGGCGCCCGCGCGGTCGAGGCCGGTGACCAGCAAGGCGCGCCAGGGCGTCAGCCTGACGTCGGCGGCGCCGTTGCGCCGCGCCTCAGCGGCGAGCAGGGCGAGGTCGCGCGCGGTCATCCGGCCCAGCGGCGCGGCGGCGCCGACCACGAAGGCAGCGCCGAAGGCGTTCACGCCGAGATAGCTCCGGGAGACGGCGATTCGCTGCGCCGCGGGCGCCGCCACTGGCGCCAGACCCGCCGCCGCAAAGACCGCGCCGGCCCCGCGGCGCGCGATCAGCGCGCGCATCCGCTCCGCCGCGCCCGCCTCGTCCGCACAGACCTGTGCGAGCGCGACCGCGACGCCGGCCGCCTCGGCCGGCGTGCAGACCCCAGCGAGCTCCCCCGCGCCGGCGGGGCGCACGGCGCAGCGCGGCCCGTCGGGGCCGGAAAAGGCCTCGATCCGGACGTCCGCCTCGACGTCGCCGAGCGGCAGTACGCCGCCGCCGTCGACGAGAAAGCCGAATTTCGCCGGCAGCCGCCGCAGCGCGCGATCCTCGCGCAGCCGCCCCTCGAGCGCGGCGACGATCGGCGCGACGTCGAGCGCTGCCGAGGGATCGAGGTCGGCGAGCGGGCTCGCCACGATGTTGCGGATGCGCTCGGCGCCGGCGTTGGCGTCGAGCAGGCCGAGCCCGTCGAGCCGGCGCCGCAGCGCCGGCAGCGCGGCTTCGCCGACGCCGCGCATCTGCAGATTGGCGCGCGCCGAGAGCTCGATCGCGCCATTGCCGAATTGCGCCGCGCAACGGGCGAGCGCCGCCACGCTCGCCGGAGCGAGCCGCCGGCCCGACAGCCGCACCCGCACGATGAGCCCGTCGGCCGCCGGCATCGGGGCGAGCGCGCCCGGACACCAGCCTTTCCTCGGAGAGGCGTGCGCGCTCATGGGGCGGCGCTCCGCATTTCGGCGAGGATTTCAGCCGAGGAATTGCGCCGCGACGCCCAGAAGCCGCGCCGCCGCGCTTCCTCGAATTTTTCCGCCATGCCGCGCGCGGCGGGCGGATTGGCCGCGATCAGGAACGTGCGCACCGCCTCGTCGCCGCAGGTCGCGTCGAACAGCAGGTCGAAATGCCGGCTCGGCGCGGAATCGGTGAGCGCAGCGAAGGCGAAGAGATTGTCGAGCGTCTCGGCGATCTCCGCCGCGCCGCGCCAGCCATGGCGCATCTGGCCGGCGATCCAGCGCGGATTGACCGCGCGGCCGCGCAAGGCGCGCGCGATCTCCTGGGCGAGCGGGCGCACCACGCTGCGCTCCGGCTGCGTCGTGTCGGCGTGATAGAGGTCGGGCGTGGCGCCGAGCGCCTGCGCGGCGGCGGCGAAGCCGCCCTCGTGCTCGGCGAAGGCGTCGGCATCGAGCACGTCCTGGCCGGGGATATCCTGGGCATGGACGAAGGCGTCGGCGGAAGCCACCGTCGCGGCGAATTCGGCGCGCGCCTCGCGGCCCTCGCCTTCGCCGTCATAGGCGTGGCTGGTCGCATCGAGATAGGCGGCGGCGAGTTCGCCGCGATCCGCCCAGCCGCCGTCGGCGAGCGTCCGGCCGAGCCCGATCCCGTAGCGCCCCGGCGCGGCGCCGAACAGCCGCGCGAGTTCGGCGCCGGCGTGGGCGACGAGCGGATTGTCGTCGAGGCTCTCGTCGCGCGCCGCGACATCCTGGATCGCGCGGTGCAGCAGGGCGATCTGGGCGGGAAAGACGTCGCGGAACAGCCCGGACAGCCGCAGCGCGACGTCGACGCGCGGGCGCCCGAGCATCGCGACGGGCAGGATTTCATAGCCGCTCACCCGGTTCGAGGCGTGATCCCAGACCGGGCGGGCGCCGAGCAGCGCGAAGGCCTGGGCGAGATCGTCGCCACCCGTCCGCATGGTCGCGCTGCCCCAGAGGTCGAGCATGATGCGGCGGGGCCAGTCGCCATGATCGCTTGCATAGCGCGCGACCACCGCCTCGGCGGTGCGGCGGCCGATCTCCCAGGCGGTCCGCGTCGGCACGGCGCGCGGATCGACGGCGTAGAGGTTGCGCCCGGTCGGCAGCACGTCGAGCCGGCCGCGCGCGGGCGCGCCGGCCGGCCCCGGCGCGACGAAGCGCCCGTCGAGCCCGGCGAGCAGGCCGGCCATTTCGGCGTCGGCGCAGGCGTCGAGCCGGGCGCCGATCGCCGCGGCGTCGACGCCGCTGCGCTCGAGCAGGATCGCGAGATTGTCGGCGCGCGAACTCGCCTCGGGCGCGCGCCCGAATACGTGGAGGCCGTCGCCGATCCGCAGATCCTTGAGGTCGCAGAGCCAGGCGTCGAGCCGGGCGAGCGCGGCCTCCGGGTCGAGGCCCGACGCCGCGCATTCCTCCGCGAGCCCGGCTTCGCCCGCGCGGCCGAGGATGAGTTCGGCGAGCGCGCGCGCGCGGCGTGGATCGAGAGCCTGGGCCTGGGCATATTCGTCGAACAGCCCCTCGAGCTCGGCGGCGACGCCATGGGCGCCGGCCGCGACCAGCGGCGGGGTGAGATGGGAGATCGTCACCGCGCCGATCCGGCGCTTGGCCTGCGCGGCCTCGCCGGGATTGTTGACGATGAAGGGATACAGCACCGGAACCGGGCCGAGCACCGCCTCGGGCGCACAAGACGCGGACAGCGCGACGGATTTGCCGGGCAGCCATTCGAGCGTGCCGTGGGTTCCACAATGGATCAGCGCGTCGATCCGCTCGGCGCGGCGCAGCCAGAGGTAGAAGGCGGCATAGCCGTGGCGCGGCGGCAGGCCGGAATCGTGATACTCGCCCTTGCGGTCGCCGCCATGGCCGCGATCGGGCTGCACCGCGACGATCAACTTGCCCGCGCGCAGGATCCGGAACCGGAAGGCGCCGGCGTCGACCGCCGGATCGGTCGCAGGGTCGCCCCACCGCGCCAGCACCGAAGCGGTGAATTCCGCGGGCAGCTCCGCGAAGGCCGCTTCATAGTCGGCGAGCGACAGCACGGGTTCCGCTTCGCCCGAGGCCAGGCGCCGGACGAGTTCGGCCGGCTCGGGAAGCCCGCCGGCGTCATAGCCCGCGCCGTTCAGCGCCGCGGCGATTGCCGCCACGCTCGCAGGCGTGTCGAGGCCGACGGCGTAGCCGACCCTTCCGCCCTTGGCGGGATAGTCGGACAGCACGCAGGCGAGCCGGCGCTGCGCCGCGGGCTTGCGGCGCAGGTGCGCCCAGGCGCCGGCGAAATCGGCGACGAAGGCGATGCGGTCGGGCGCCGGGGCATGGGCGATGCGGGTGAATTCGAGCCTTTCGCTGCGCCGCGTCGGCGCCTTGAACGAGATCGCGCGGGTGAGGATGCGCCCGTCGTTCTCCGGCAGCACGACATTCATCGCGAGATCGGCGGCGCCGAGCCCGCGCGTCGCCTCCGCCCATTGCGCCTGCGTCGATCCCGCGAGCACGACCTGCAGCACGGGCGCGTCGGCGGCGTCGAGCGCGCCGCCCGCCTCGTCGAGGCGCGCGGAAAAGGCGGTCGCGTTGAGGACGACGTCGCAGGGGGACTCGTCGATCAGCCGGGCGAGCGGGGCCTGGACCGCGGGATCCTTGAGGCTGGTCGCATACACGCTGGTCACCGCCATGCCGCGCGCGGCGAGCGCGTCGGCGAGCGCCTCGATCGGCGCCGTATCGGCGGCGAGCAGGATCGAGCGATAGAACAGGATCAGCGCGTGCGGCGCGCCCCGAGCGGCGTCGCGGCACGCCGCCTCGAAGCGGCCGAACGGCGCGACTTCGCGTGGCTCGGGCGCTGGCTCGGCCGCGCCGAGCCGCTGCGCTATGAAGCGCAGGCAGGCCGAGAGATTGTCCGGCCCGCCCGCCTCGAAACAGCGCCAGAGCCGGCGGAGATCGGCGACCGGAACCGTCGAGGCGGCGTCCAGCCTTGCATCGGCGCAATGATCCCCGGGCACGATCGCAAGCTGCACCCCGTGCGCGCGCGCCGCCGCGGCGAGCTCCTCGACGCCGTAGCGCCAGTAGTCCATGCCGCCGAGCAGCCGCACCAGCACGAAACGCGCCTTGGCGCAGACCTTCTCGACATGGAGATCGACGGAGAAGGGATGCTTCAGCTGGGCGAGGCTGGCGAGCCGCAGGCTAGGCAGCCGCTCCGCGTCGCGCTCCCAGGCCGCCGCGAGCGCGGCGAGATCGCTGTCGGTGAAGGAGAGGAACACGATGTCGGCGGGCGATTGTTCGAGATCGACGGCGGCGGCCGTTTCGTCGAGGGAGCGCGCGTCGATCCGGGCGAGATGCATGAGGCGCCCCTAGCCGCCGAGGGCGGCGGCGATCGCGGCGCGGTCGACGCCCTTTTCTCCGATCATCACCAGCCGACCGCGACGCGCTTCGCCGGCGCGCCAGGGGCGGTCGAATTCGCGGCGGAAGCGCTGGCCGACCCCCTGCACGAGCAGCCGCATCGGCTTGCCCGCGACTTCGAGGAAGCCCTTGGCGCGCAGCACGTCGTGCCGGCCAGCGATTTCGGCGAGCCGGGCGAGAAACGCCTCGGGCTCGGCGATGGCGGGAATTTCGAGCACGAAAGTGTCGAAGTCGTCGTGGTCGTGGCCCTCCTCGGCGTCGTGATGGGAGGGCCGCTGGGCGAGATCGTCTTCGGCGGCGGCGCGCAGGCCGAGAAGGACCGCCGGATCGATCCGGCCCTCCGAGGTCTCGACGATTTTCACCGCGCGCGGGATCGCGCCGGCGATTTCGGCGCGCACGCGCGCCAGCTCGGGCGCGGCGAGCAGATCGGTCTTGTTGAGCACGATCATGTCGGCGCAGAGCAGCTGGTCCTCGTAGACCTCCTCGAGCGGATTGTCGTGGTCGAGCGACGGGTCGGCCGCGCGCTGGGCCGCGACCGCCGCGGGATCGTCGGCGAAGCGGCCGGCGGCGACCGCGCCGGCGTCGACGACCGCGATCACCCCGTCGACGGTGAGCCGCGCGCGCAACTCCGGCCAGTCGAAGGCCTTCACCAGCGGCTTGGGCAAGGCGAGGCCGGAGGTCTCGACGATGATGTGCTCGGGCGGCGGCTCGAGCGCGAGCAGCGCGGCGATCGCGGGCGCGAAATCATCGGCGACCGTGCAGCAGATGCAGCCGTTGGCGAGTTCGACGATATTCTCTTCCGGGCAGGAGGTCGCCCCGCAGGATTTGAGAATCTCGCCGTCGATCCCGACGTCGCCGAATTCATTGACGATGAGCGCGAGCCGCCGGCCGTGGGCATGGGTCAGCGCATGGCGGATCAGCGTGGTCTTGCCGGAGCCGAGAAAGCCGGTGACGATGGTGACGGGGACTTTCGACATGGTCAGACTTCCTCGACCGAGAGGGCCAGCGGCGGCGTGCGCGACACCACCCCCTTGCGGAACGACAGCGGCCGCTCGCGCCACGGGATGATCCCGTCCGCGGTCGCGGCGAATTTGCGCGCGGCGTCGACCACGTCGTCGAGATTGACCTCGGCGTCGAGGTCGCCGACGACATAGGTCCATTTGCCCGGCGCGGCCATCGCGATCGTGCACGGGCGCTTGCACACCGACAGGCAGGCGATCGAGCGCAACGCGACATCGCCGGCCTCGGCGAGCCGCGCCTCGACCGCGTCGAAGAGCGCGCGGCCGGGCATGATTCCTTCGCTATCCGGATGCCGGCAAGTCACGCAGACGAACAGGGTGACGCCCGGCTCGACGGGCCGGGCGGTCATCGGCGCAGGCGCCGCGGGACCCGGCCGCTCCCGGGAGAGACGGGAATTGGGCGCGCGGGATCAAGTGCCATGATCGCTCCTTGACCGCCCCTCCGGCAGCCGTTCGAGAAACATCGCGCACGGCAGGTCTCCTGGCTCGCAGCTCCCATGCCGGCGCCGCCTTCCCGGATCGCTCCAGTGGCGTTGGCGCAGACTCGCTGCCTACAGTCGCGGGGGCGGCCGCGGATCGGGTTGCCCCTGCCGCGTTCCCTTTTCACCTTCCCGTGAGGGGAAGGACCGTGCGAAAAAATGTTTCCCAGCTTGCCGGCCCCTTGTCAATCGGCGGGGCCTCGGACAAGCGTGGATCTCCCGCAGGGACCGGCGCCGGCGCATTGGGCGGGCCCCGCTGATCGGCTGTTTCGAGGTACGCATGGACGACGAGGCCGGGCGGCACAAGGCGAAGATGGCCAGGCGCAAGGCGGCGCAGGACGCCGAGGTCGCCGCCAAGCCGATCGAGGCCAAGGGCCTGCTGATCGTCCACACCGGCAAGGGCAAGGGCAAGTCGACCGCCGCTTTCGGCCTCGCCTTGCGCGCGCTCGGGCGCGGCTGGCGGGTCGGAATCGTCCAGTTCATCAAGGGCGCCTGGTCGACCGGCGAACAGGCAGCCTTGACGCGCTTTGGCGACCAGATGGTCTGGCGCACCATGGGCGAGGGCTTCACCTGGGAGACGCAGGACCGCGCGCGCGACGTCGCCGCGGCGCAGGCCGCCTGGGCGACGGCGCTGGAAATGATGGCCGACCCGACGATCCGGCTCGTCGTGCTCGACGAACTCAACATCGCGCTGCGCTACGACTATCTGCCGCTCGCCGACACGATAGAAGCGCTCGCCGCGCGCCGCGCCGACCAGCATGTCGTCGTCACCGGGCGCAACGCCAGGCCGGAGTTGATCGAGGCCGCCGATCTCGTCACCGAGATGACGCTGGTCAAGCATCATTTCGGCGCGGGCGTGCGCGCGCAGGAGGGGATCGAGTTTTGACGGCGCGCGCGCTGATGTTCCAGGGGACCGGCTCGGATGTCGGCAAGTCGCTGCTGGTCGCCGGCCTGTGTCGCGCCTTCGCCTTGCGCGGGCTGAAGGTCAGGCCGTTCAAGCCGCAGAACATGTCGAACAACGCCGCGGTGACGGCGGACGGCGGCGAGATCGGGCGCGCGCAGGCGCTGCAGGCGCGCGCCTGCGGCGTCGCCGCCAGCGTCCACATGAATCCGGTGCTGCTGAAGCCGCAGAGCGAGATCGGATCGCAGGTCGTCGTCCAGGGCCGCGTCGTCGGCGCCGCCGGAGCGCGCGAATACCAGGACTGGAAGCCGCGGCTGATGGCGGCGGTGCTTGCCAGCTTCGCGCGGCTGCGGGCAGAGGCCGATCTCGTCCTCGTCGAGGGCGCCGGCAGTCCAGCCGAGATCAATCTGCGCGCGGGCGACATCGCCAATATGGGATTTGCGATTGCGAGCGGAACGCCGGTCGTATTGATCGGCGACATCGACCGCGGCGGCGTCATCGCGCAGATCGTCGGCACGAGAGCGGTGCTCGACCCCGCCGACGCCGCGATGATCCGCGGCTTCCTCGTCAACAAGTTTCGCGGCGACGCCTCGCTGTTCGAGGAGGGGATGCGCATCATCGCCGGCCGCACCGGCTGGCCCGCGCTCGGCCTCATCCCCTGGTTCGCCGCCGCGCGCCGGCTTCCCGCCGAGGACGCGATGGCGCTGGAGCGCGCGCCCGGACCGGGCGGCGCGGGCGTGACGATCGCGGTGCCGATGCTCGCGCGGATCGCCAATTTCGACGATTTCGATCCGCTGACGCTCGAGCCGGACGTGCGCCTCGTCATGGTTCGGCCGGGCGAGCCGATCCCCGCCGAGGCGGCGCTGATCATCGTGCCCGGCAGCAAGGCGACGATTCCCGATCTCGCCTTCCTGCGCGAACAGGGCTGGGACATCGACATCGCGGGTCATCTGCGGCGCGGCGGGCGGGTGCTGGGGATCTGCGGCGGCTACCAGATGCTGGGCCGGCGAATCGCCGACCCCGAGGGGACCGAAGGGCCGGCGGGCGAGGTCGAAGGGCTCGGCCTGCTCGACGTCGAGACGGTCCTCTGCGGCGAGAAGATTCTCGCCGAGGCGCACGGCGTCCGCCTCACCGACGGCGCGCCGTTCCGCGGCTACGAGATGCATATCGGCCGCACGACCGGGCCGGGCTGCGCGCGGCCGCTGCTGCGCTTTGCCGACGGGCGCGTCGACGGCGCGATCTCGGCCGACGGCCGCGTTTCGGGGGCCTATGTCCACGGATTATTCGCCGACGATTCCCAGCGCGCCGCCTGGCTCGCGGGGCTCGGCGCGCGCTCGGATCTCGCCTATGAGGCGGAGGTCGAGCGCACGCTCGGCGCGCTCGCCGCGCATCTGGCGGCGCATGTCGATCTCGACGCGCTGCTCAGCCTCGCAGCATGAGCGCGAGCGCGCCGATCGCGATCCCCTGCAACACGCAGGCGAGCCGATAGACGCGCAGCGCCGCGCGGATGTCGGCGACTTCCGCCGCCGCGCGGCCGTCGCCCATGAAGGCGTCCTCGACCCGCTCGTCGCCATAGACGCGCGGTCCCGCGAGCCGCAGGCCGAGCGCGCCCGCCATCGCCGCCTCCGGCCAGCCCGCATTGGGCGAGCGATGCCGCCCCGCGTCGCGCCGCACCGCGCCGAGCGCGCCGCTCGCCGAAGCCCCCGGCATGGCCGCGGCGGCGAGGATCAGCCAGAGCGCGGCGAGCCGCGAGGCCGGCAGATTGACGAGATCGTCGAGCCGCGCCGCCGCCCAGCCGAAGGCGCGATGGCGCGCGCTTCTGTGCCCGATCATGCTGTCGGCGGTGTTGATCGCCTTGTAGAGCGCGCCGCCGGTCAGGCCGCCGACGACGATCCAGACCAGCGGCGCGACCACGCCGTCGGCGAAATTCTCGGCGAGGCTCTCGATCGCCGCGCGCGCCACCCCCGCCTCGTCGAGCGTTTCGGGATTGCGCCCGACGATCATCGAGACCGCGCGCCGGCCGGCCGCGAGCCCATCGTGCGCGAGCGCTTCGGCGACCGCGCGGACATGGGCGTCGAGGCTGCGCTGGGCCGGCAGGCTCGCGGCGAGCACGGCGAGGCCGAGAAAGCCCGGCCAGCCGCGCGGCGCCGCCAGCGTCAGCGCCGCTGCGACCGCGCCGACCGGCGCCAGCAGCAGGACCAGCGCGGCGACGCCGGCCCGCCGCCGTGCGCCGAAAGACTCCGTCTCGCGGTTGAGGCGCCGGTCGAGCCAAGCAAGCCAGGCGCCCATCCAGGTGACGGGATGGCCGATCGCGCGATAGAGAAGGTCCGGATATCCGGCGAGGGCCTCGAGGACCAGCGCCACGAAGGCCAGTGCGGGCGACGGGGCGAAATTCATGGGGGATGACGAGCCCTTCGACGCGGCGTGGCGCGCCCTCGCCTATCACGGCGGCGATCTCGGCGCCGCCGCGCGGCTGTTCCCGGACGCCCCCGAGCCATGGATCGACCTGTCGACCGGCGTCAACCCGCACGCCTACCCGCTTCCGCGTCTCGCCCGCGACCAATGGGCGCGCCTGCCCTCGCCCGGCGATCTCGCCGCGCTGGAGCGGATCGCCGCGCATCGCTACGGCGCGCGGGCCGAGAGCGTGATCGCCGCCGCCGGGACGCAGACGCTGATCCAGTGGCTCGCGCGGCTGCGGCCGGCCGCGCGCGTCGGCGTGCTCGGCTTCAGCTATGGCGGCCACGCCCAGGCCTGGCGCGCCGCCGGCGCCCGCGTCGAGACAGTCGCGGACGCCGCCGATCTCGCCGGCTTCGACGTCGCAATCGTCGTCAACCCCAACAATCCCGACGGGCGGGTCGTCAGCCGCGCGGCGCTGCTCGACCTCCATGGCGCGCTCGCCGCCCGCGGCGGCCTGCTCGTCGTCGACGAGGCGTTCATCGATCTCGCCCCCGCCGGGCGCAGCCTCGCCCCCGTCCTGCCCGCGCGCGGCGCGATCGTGCTGCGCTCGTTCGGCAAGACCTACGGGCTCGCCGGCGTCCGGCTCGGCTTCGGTCTCGCCTCCGCCGAGCTCGTCGCCCCCTTGCGCGCCGCGCTCGGCGCCTGGCCGGTCAGCGGCCCCGCGCTTGCGATCGGCCGCGCGGCGCTCGCCGACGAGGCGTGGCTGGCGCGCATGCGCGTCCGGCTCGCACGCGAGGGCGCGCGGCTCGATCGCCTGCTCGCCGCGGCGGGATTCGAGGTCATCGGCGGCGCCACGTTGTTCCGCCTCGTCCGCCGCGCCGACGCGCGCGCGGCCTTCGCGCAGCTGGCGGGGCAGGGGATCCTGACCCGCCCGTTCGAGGCGCTGCCTGACCGGCTGCGCTTGGGGCTTCCCGCCGGGCCCGCCGCGTGGCGCAGGCTGGCGGCCGGACTGCGGTCGCTCGATGCGGCTCTCGACAGCCGCGCCCCGAACGGTCAGAAGGAGCCAGGCGCGCGAGGCGCGCAGTGCGACTGACGAGGCCGCGCGGCCCCCGGCGGGATTGGCATGATTGGAACGGCGAGGCGGTTGGCGGCGGCGCTCGGTCTGGCGCTCGCCCTTGCGCCCGCCGCCGCGCAAACGCCCGAGGCCGGCCGGCCGGTCGCTCCGCCCGTCCGCGCCGACCCGGAAGCGACCACCGCCAATTTCGGCGACTGGACGATGCGCTGCCGGCGGCTCGTCGCGGGCCAGCCGACCCGGCGGATCTGCGAGGTCGCGCAGAGCATCCAGACCCCGGGCGCGCAAGGGCCGATCGCGCAGATCGCGATCGGCCGGGTCGGGCCGGCCGATCCCTTGCGGGTGACCGTCGTGCTGCCGCCCAACGTCAGCTTCCCCAGCGCGCCGCGCGTGGCGACCGACGAGAAGGACCCGCAGCCGGTCGAGCTGCCCTGGCGGCGCTGCGTGCCGGGCGGCTGTTTCGCCGACGCCGCGATCGACGAGGCGACGCTGCGCCGCTGGCGCGCGCTCAGCGGGCGCGGCTCGATCACCTTCCTCGACAGCTCCGGCCATTCGATTCCTGTGCCGATGTCGTTCCGCGGCCTCGACGCGGCGCTCGACGCGCTCGCCAAAACCTGACCCCGCCTCACAGCAGGCCCGAAGCGGCGCCGGCGCCGGCGAGCAGGACGACGACCCGCCAGGGCGGCGCCCGCCAGACCGTCAGCAGCAGAAAGCCGAGCAGCGCGAGCGCGAAATCCACGCGGCTGGCGACCGCGCCGGTCCAGACGGGATCGTAGAGCGCGGCGCCGAGAATGCCGACCACCGCCGCATTGGCGCCGCGCATCGCGGCCTGCGCCAGCGGGCGGTCGCCCAGGCCGTCCCAGAACGGCAGCATGCCATAGACCAGCAGCAGGCCCGGCAGGAACAGCGCGACCAGCGCGATCCCGGCGCCGGCGAGGCCGCCGGGCGCCGGGCCCATGACGGCGCCGAGATAGGCGGCGAACGCGAACAGCGGCCCGGGCGTCGCCTGGGCGAGGCCGTAGCCGGCGAGGAACGCCTGGTCGGTGACCCAGCCTGGGCCGACCACGGCGTCGCGCAGCAGCGGCAGCACGACATGGCCGCCGCCGAACACGAGCGCGCCCGAGCGATAGAACGCGTCGAACAAGGCGACCGCCTGCGCGCGGCCGGCCACGAGCGGCGGGACCACGAGCAGCAGCGCGAACAGCCCGAGCGCGGCGACGGCGGAGCCGCGCCCGACCGGGAACCGCAGCGCGCCGCGCGCGGCGACGGCGCCGGCATCGCGGCAGAAGACCAGCCCGGCGGCCGCGCCGAGCGCGATTCCGGCGACCTGCGCGAGCGATCCGGGCGCGGCGGCGACGAGCGCGAGTGCGGCGAAGGCGATTCCCGCCCGCGCGCGGTCCGGCGCGAGACTGCGCGCCATGCCCCACAGCGCCTGCGCGACCACGGAGACCGCGACGAGCTTCAGGCCGTGCAGCGCGCCGAGCGCTATCGCGCCGTCGAGCCTGCGCGCGCCATAGGCGAAGGCCAACAGGATCAGGCCCGAGGGCGCCGTGAACCCGATCCAGGCGGCGAGCCCGCCGAGGAGGCCGCCGCCGCGCAGCACGCCGAGCGCGAAGCCGACCTGGCTCGACGTCGGCCCCGGCAGGAACTGGCAGAGCGCGATGAGATCGGCGTAGCCGGCCTCGTCGATCCAGCGCCGCCGCTCCACCAGTTCTGAGCGAAAATAGCCGAGATGGGCGATCGGCCCGCCGAACGAGCCGAGGCCGAGCCGCGCGAAGGCGACGAGCACTTCGCCCGGCGCGGCTGCCGGACCGTCGGGGATGTCCGATGCCATGTCCGTCACCCCGCCGCCTCGCCTTGGGCCCCGCGCCGTGTTGGCCGAAGTTTGGCGAGGCGGCAAGGGTCGGGGGCCGAGGCGAGCGTGATTTCTTCGGGCCGGCGGCAGGCTCGTCACTGCGTGCGGAGCGAAGCAGCCGAGAGGTCGTGACCGCGCCGGGTGAGGACGCGGGCTTCAGAACAAACCCATGGCCGCACCGGCGCTCGATCGAGCAACCCGCACGACCGCGGGGCTGCTTCGCTTCGATCGCAGTGCCGACAGGGCGCGCCACGGCGGCTCGCCCTTCCGCCGCAATTCGATTCCGGCCCGTTGCTCCCTCTGATAGGGTGCCGCCGCCGGCGCCGGCCTGCCGGACTTCACGGGAGCAAGCCATGCAGAAACGCCCTCTCGGCCGCACCGGCCTCGCCATCGCGCCGGTCGTGTTCGGCGGCAACGTGTTCGGCTGGACCGCGGACGCCAAGACCTCGTTCGCGCTGCTCGACCGGCTCGCCGAGGCGGGCTTCGATGCGATCGACACCGCCGACGTCTATTCGGCCTGGGCGCCGGGCAACAAGGGCGGCGAATCCGAGACGATCATCGGCGACTGGATGAAGAGCCGCGCCAACCGCGACAAAGTGCTCGTCATCACCAAGGTCGGCTCGCCGATGGGGCCGGGCATGAAGGGGCTGAAGGCGGCGTACATCGCCGAGGCGGTCGAGGCGTCGCTGAAGCGGCTGCAGACGGATTTCATCGACCTCTATCTCTCGCACTGGCCCGATCCCGAGACGCCGCACGAGGAGACGCTCGGCGCCTATCGCGACCTCGTCGCGGCCGGCAAGATCCGCGCGTTCGGCTGCTCGAATTTCAACGCCGCGCAATTGCGCGCCTCGTTCGACGTCGCCGCGCAGAAGGGGCTGCCGCGCTATGGCGTGCTGCAGCCGGAGTACAATCTCTACGATCGCGCGGGCTTCGAGGGGCCGCTGCGCGACCTCTGCATCGCCGAGGAGATCGGCGTCATCACCTATTTCAGCCTCGCCAAGGGCTTCCTGTCGGGCAAATACCGCACGCAGGCGGATCTCGGCCAGAGCGCGCGCGGCGGCGGGGTCAAGGCCTATCTCAACCCGCGCGGGACGCGCATCCTCGCTGCGCTCGACGCGCTCGCCGCCCGCTACGCGGCCAAGCCGGCCGAGGTTGCGCTCGCCTGGCTGATCGCCAGCCCCGGCGTCACCGCGCCGATCGCCAGCGCGACCTCGCTGGAGCAATTGGAGAGCCTGATCAAGGCGGCGGCGCTGAAGCTTTCCGCCGCCGACATGAAGGCGCTCGACGCGGCGGGAGCCGGTTGAGCGCAGCGATCGCCGCCGGCGGCTATTTCGGCTTTGCCTGCGCGTCGAGCGCCTTGAAGTCCTCGTCCGACAGCGTGATCGCCGCCGCGGCGACATTCTCCTCGAGATGGGCGACCTTGCCGGTGCCGGGAATCGGCAGCATGACCGGGCTGCGCCTCAATACCCAGGCGAGCGCGATCTGGCTCGGCGTCGCGCCGTTCTTCTTGGCGATCGCATCGAGCACGGAGCCGGGCCGCGCGAGATCGCCGGCGGCGAGCGGGAACCACGGGATAAAGCCGATGCCATGCGCGGCGCAATGGTCGAGCACGGCCTCGCTCGAGCGGTCGGCGAGATTGTAGAGGTTCTGCACGGTCGCGACCGTGAAGAACTTCTGCGCGGCCTGGATTTCCTCGACATTGACCTGGCTGAGGCCGGCGTGGCGGATCAACCCCTCCTTCTGCATCGCGGCGATGACGCCGAACTGCTCGTCGCGCGGCACGGCGGGGTCGATGCGATGCAACTGCCACAGATCGATGCGCTCCAGCCCCAGCCGCTTCAGGCTGTTGGCGACGCCGTTGCGCAGATAGGCCGGGCGCCCGTTCGGCGTCCACCGGTCGGGGCCGGGCCGCTCGAGCCCGCTCTTGGTCGCGACCACCAGGCCCTTGTAGGGATGCAGCGCCTCCTGGATCAGCGTCTCGCTGACCCCCGGTCCGTAGCTGTCGGCGGTGTCGATGAAATTGACCCCGACTTCGGGCAGGCTGCGCAGCACCGCGAGCGCCTCCGCCCGGTCCGCCGGCTCGCCCCAGATGCCCTTGCCGGTGATCCGCATGGCGCCGAAACCGAGACGATTGACGGCGAGGTCTCCGCCAATGGCGAACTGACCGGAGGCGGCGGCGTTGGGCTTGGGCATGGCGGGCCTCGTCACGGGAGGTTGCAGGTGCGGTAGTAGATGGGGTGCTGGGGGCGGGGCGCAAGGCGGGGTACGGAGGGCGCGCTCGTCCTGTCCTCGTCCGGGCGGGAACGCGCCCGCCCCGGTTTTCAAAGCCCTTGCCCGATCCCATATCCCAGTCCGGGCCGCCATACCTGCGCGCGGCCCGACAGGGAGCTGACCGCCATGCCCGTCCTCGACCGCGGCGTCCTTCGCATCGAACATCCCGAGATCCGCCAGGGCATGACCCCGGAGCATCGCGTGCGGCCGCTGCTGCCGGCGGCGATGCGCGGCGACTGGGCGACGGTCGATCCGTTCCTTGCGCTGATGGAGGACTGGTTTCCGCGCGGCGTGTTCGGCAAGCATCCCCATCGCGGCATCGAGACCGTGACCTATGTGCTCGAGGGCCGCATCGACCATTACGACAACCAGGGCCATGCCGGGGCGATCGCGCCGGGCGAGGCGCAATGGATGACCGCCGGCCGCGGCCTCGTCCACAACGAGATTCCCGCCGAGGGCGACACGGTCCACAGCCTGCAATTGTGGGTCAACCTGCCGGCCGCGGACAAGATGACCGCGCCGCGCTATCAGGACCTCGTCGCCGGTTCCGTGCCGGTCCGCCGCGAGCCCGGCGCGACGGTCCGGGTGTTCTCGGGCGCCTCGGGCGGCGTCGCGGCGCCGACGAAGAATTTCGCCCCGGTCACCATGGTCGAATTGCGGCTCGACCCCGGCGCCGCGATCGTCCAGGATCTGCCCGCCGACTACAACGCCTTCGTCGTCGTATTGGAAGGCGACGGCGCGATCGGCGGGGATGGCGGGCGCGTCGCTACGGGCGACGTCGCGCAGCTCACCCGCGGCGAGGACGCCGCGCCCTCGATCGTCAACGTCGCGGCGGGCGAGCGCGGGATGCGCGCGCTCCTCTATGCCGGCCGCCCGCTGCGCGAGCCGGTCGTCGCCCGCGGCCCGTTCGTGATGAACACGGAAGCCGAGATCGCCCAGGCCTATGCCGATTATCGCGCGGGACGCTTCGGCCCGGAATGAGCGCGGCGGCCCCGCTTCCCTGACGCGCCGTCGGTCGGCGCGCCCTTCCTCAGCGCGGGCGCCGGGGGAACGCGGAGCGTTGCCCGGGAGGGGCTGGCGCACCAGGCCGGATGAGGGTTTTCGCGCAAGAGAAAGCCTCGTCGCAGCTCCCGAGCCGCCCTTGCTCTCGGGGCGCTCGAAGGGCCCCGACGGCGGCAGCGATGGAACAAAGCCGAATGGCGCCGCCAAGCCCCTTGCGGTGCTCGGCCCGCCATTCCTCCGCGTCGCCCGGGCCTGGAGGCCGGCGGAAATTTTTGGAAATATTTGGAACATTTTGGAAATACTTGGAACTCCCTGGAACTTCCTTGGAACGTTTTTTCATCTCCCCGGCCTCATGGGATTCCTTGGGATTTCAAGGGTTTGCGCGCGAGGGGAAAGCATTCTGCCCCCCCATTGCGCCCGAGCCTTGGGAGTTGCGGATTTTGCGGCCCCGCGGCGCCGGTAGCGTTGGAACGAGGGCGAATGGCGACGCGAACGAACCAAAGCCGGCGACCGCGACGATCGCCTCGGAGGCCGCTTCGACGTTGAAAGAGGCGGCGCCCTGGGAGTTGCCCGCCGTAGGGGTCCCGGGCGGTTTTCGGGGCGGCTGACTCTCCTTCGGTTCGCCTGGCTCGGATCGGCCGTCGATCGGAATGGTGACTATGGATCGGGGAAGGGCTGGAGTCAAGATATTTTTCTGTAAAAGAGAAATATAACGGGGTTGGGGAGTCTCGCGATCCTGGCAAGCCGAACGCGACCCCCCGGCAACCGTCCGCGCCGCCAGGGCCGGACGCGCGCCTCAAGGTCAAGCCGGCTACACCGGTCGCTCCGCGCCAAGAGGCGCTCCGCGAACCCTGACCCGCGCGCCCGGCCCCGGCCCGCCGCAACCGTG
>JBEKEI010000103.1:0-17826 GCA_050013915.1 Roseiarcus sp. | reverse complement strand
CACGGCGAACACGCTGAATATTCCGCCGGCGCTGATGGACCGGATGGAGATCATCCGGATAGCCGGCTACACCGAGGACGAGAAGGTCGAGATCGCCAAGAAGCACCTGCTTCCCAACGCGACCGCCAAGCACGGCCTCGACTCCAAGGAATGGGTCGTCGAGGACGGCGCGCTGCTCGAACTGGTGCGTCGCTACACGCGCGAGGCGGGGGTGCGCAACCTCGAGCGCGAGATTTCGAACCTCGCGCGCAAGGCAGTCAAGGAGCTGCTGACGACGAAGAAGAAGAAGATCGTGGTCACTGGCGCGACCGTTTCGGAGTTCCTCGGCGTTCCGAAATATCGCTACGGCGAAATCGAACTGGACGATCAGGTCGGTCTCGTCACGGGGCTCGCCTGGACCGAGGTCGGCGGCGAACTGCTGACGATCGAAGGCGTCATGATGCCCGGCAAGGGCCGCATGACGGTGACCGGCAATCTGAAGGACGTGATGAAGGAATCGATTTCGGCGGCGGCGTCCTACGTGCGTTCGCGCTCGGTCGATTTCGGGATCGAGCCGCCGCTGTTCGATCGGCGCGACATCCACGTCCACGTCCCCGAGGGCGCCACCCCGAAGGACGGCCCTTCGGCGGGCGTCGGCATGGCGACGGTGATCGTCTCGATGCTGACCGGCATTCCGGTGCGGCACGACATTGCGATGACCGGCGAGGTGACGCTGCGCGGTCGCGTGCTGCCGATCGGCGGGCTCAAAGAGAAGCTGCTCGCCGCCCTGCGCGGCGGCATCAAGAAGGTCCTGATCCCCGAAGACAACGCCAAGGATCTCGCCGAGATTCCAGATTCCGTGAAGAACGGCCTCGAGATCGTGCCGGTCTCGCGGATGGAGGAGGTGCTCAAGCACGCGCTGGTGCGTCAGCCGCGCCCGATCATCTGGGAAGAGGACGTCAAGGCCGCGACTGCGGCGATCGCCAAGGACGAAGAAGTCTCCGGAGTCGTCGCGCACTGACTACCCGGCCCGGACCCCGCGTTGGGGGCCGATCCTCGCAGCGAGGGCCGCAAGACCTGAGGGTTTGCGGCCCTTTTTGCATGGCAGTGGTGCAAAAGCCCCGGAAATCGGCAGTATTTGGCCTTCCAGCGGGCGCTATCGCTTGCGTTTGCGCGCGATATTAAGGAGCTATGGGGCGCACGTCGGCGTCGATTCGTGCGGCTGCGCATCGCCGCGGTCGCACGCAACGCGCGAAAATCGCGCAGGCGTCGCGAAAATCGTCTGCTGAAACGAAGGAGAGGCCAAATGAACAAACTGGAGCTCGTCGAGCATGTCGCGAAGGAAGCGGAATTGACCAAGGCCAGCGCCGCAGCCGCGCTCGACGCCATTCTCGACGGCATCGGCAAGTCGCTGAAGAAGGGCGACGAAGTGCGGCTCGTGGGATTCGGCACGTTTTCGGTTCGCGAGCGCGCCGCCGGCAAGGGACGCAATCCCGCCACCGGCAAGGAAATCAAGATTCCCGCTTCGAAGAACGCGCGGTTCAAGGCAGGCGCGGCGCTCAAGGCGAGCCTCAACAAAACCAAGGCGGCCAAGAAGTAGCCGCCGGGCCGATCGTTCCCGTCGGCGGCTGGCCGCCGGTCCCGACGGACGGCGCGGCGAAATCGCGGGAGAACAGGGCGGCCGGCGCGGTCGCCCTTTTTTCGCCGGTTAGACGGCGCTTGATGGAGAGGACGGGAGTGTTTGCGTCGCCCTCGCGCCAGTATAGGCTTGCCCGATGCGGATCGGATCGCGCGGGGCGGTTAGCTCAGTTGGTAGAGCATCTCGTTTACACCGAGAGGGTCGGCGGTTCGAGCCCGTCACCGCCCACCATTCGAAAGAGCCTGCCATGATCGAGACCTGGAGCCGGGCGGCGGTTCGCATCCTTGCGCTGGCCATCGCGCTCATCTGGGCTGCGGCCTCGGATCGCGCCTTCGCGCAGGCCTCGCCGATGAGCTTCCGGCTTGCGCAGCTTGACGCGCGCGCCTGCGGCGCGCGCTGTCCGCGGGTGATCGTCGCCGAAGGCGTCATCGAGGAGGATACGCCCGAGAATTTCATCGCCTTCCTGCAATCTATGTCGGGCGCCGCGAACGTCCGTGACGTCGTCGTCCTCGATTCTCCGGGCGGGCGCGTGGTGGCCTCGATGCGTCTGGGCGCAGCGCTGCGCAAGCTGCGCGCCGCCGTCATCGTCGCGCGTTTCGGCGGGGGCGACGATCTGGCGCAGCCGACCGCGGGTCAATGCATGTCGGCCTGCGTCTATGCGATGATGGGCGGCGTCCGGCGTATCGTGCCGCCGCAGAGCCGGCTCGGGATCCACCGGATGTCGAGCCAGGAAGGCGGCGGAATTCCCGGCCGTCTCTTCTCGGCGCCGGCCACTTCCTACGCATCGGCGGACATGGTGAGCGCCCTCGCCAGCTATGCAGCCCAAATGGGGGTGAGCCCGACCGTGATCCGCCTGGCGGAGCGCATCCCGCCCCAGGAAATCCACATCGTCAGCCCTGGAGAATTGCGCCGCTGGCGGCTCGCCTCGCCCAGGTTCTAGCTGCGCGGAGGCTTGCTCGCGCTTGACTTGCGACGGGCCGTGCCCTATCCGGCACTCCTCCCTCGCGGGGGTGTAGCTCAGTTGGTTAGAGCGCCGGCCTGTCACGCCGGAGGTCGCGGGTTCGAGTCCCGTCACTCTCGCCATTTCCCCGCCTTCATTCAGTCGGTTTTCCCAGCGGCGCCGGCGCCGCCAGAACGAGGGCCCCGCGCGACAATTCGTCTTCGACGCGCGTTTCGCCTTGCATGGTTCGCTGCGCTGCGATAGGCCTGCGACCAGTGATCCCAGCGCGAAGTCGACATGAGTCCGGGCTCGCCCCAGGCGGGCTCCGGAGCTTCGCTCCCATCGACCGGACGTCTCGGAGGCCGTATGCCGAGCCTCATTTCGGACTATCTGCCGCTGGTGGTGTTCATCGCCATCGCGGCCGGTCTCGGCGGCGTCCTGCTCGCCGCGCCGTTCGTGGTCGCGTACAAGAGTCCCGATCCGGAAAAGGTCTCGGCCTACGAGTGCGGTTTCAATCCGTTCGACGACGCCCGGATGAAGTTCGACGTGCGCTTCTACCTGGTCTCGCTGTTGTTCATCATCTTCGATCTCGAAATCGCTTTCCTGTTTCCTTGGGCGATTGCGTTCCACGACATCGGCGCCTTCGGCTTCTGGTCGATGATGCTGTTCCTTGGCGTGCTGACGGTCGGCTTCATCTACGAATGGAACAAGGGGGCGCTGGAATGGGATTGACCGCCAGTGCGTCCGCGACCGGCCTCGCGCCCGCGCCGCGTGCGCTCATCGACCCTGCGACGGGCGATCCGCTCCGCGCCGCTGATCCGTTCTTCGGCGCGCTCAACGACCAGCTCGCCGACAAGGGCTTTCTCATAACGACGACCGACGATCTGATCCAATGGGCGCGCACCGGCTCGCTGATGTGGATGACGTTCGGCCTTGCCTGCTGCGCGGTCGAAATGATGCAGCTCTCGATGCCGCGCTATGACGTCGAAAGGTTCGGCTTCGCGCCGCGCGCGAGCCCGCGGCAGTCGGATGTGATGATCGTGGCCGGCACGCTGACCAACAAGATGGCGCCGGCTTTGCGCAAGGTCTACGACCAGATGCCGGAGCCGCGCTACGTCATCTCGATGGGATCGTGCGCCAATGGCGGTGGCTATTATCACTATTCCTACGCGGTGGTGCGCGGCTGCGATCGCATCGTGCCCGTCGACATCTACGTGCCGGGCTGTCCGCCGACGGCCGAGGCGCTGCTCTACGGCGTGCTGATGCTGCAGAAGAAAATCCGGCGGACGGGGACGATCGAGCGCTAGACCTTCCGGCCGCGCGCGGCGGCGGGAGGCGGCCCGTTGAAATCGGGTCGGAATCGGGAGGGGCGCATTCCTGGTTCGCCGCCCGGCCCTCGCAAGCCGTCTCCGGCGGGGGCGGGCGTTGCAGCGCGGATGCAGGTCGGGGCGACATGGACGAGGCACTCAGGACGATCGGCGATAACACCAACGCGGCGCTAGCCGGCGCGGTGATCGGCGTCGAGTTCGCCTTCGGCGAATTGACGCTGCTGGCCGAGCCCGCGCGGATCCTCGAGGTCCTGACCTTCCTGCGTGACGATCCGGGCTGCCAATTCATCTGCTTCACCGATCTGTGCGGCGCCGATTATCCCGAGCGGGAGAAGCGTTTCGACGTCGTCTACCACCTGCTGTCGCCGAAGCTGAACTTGCGCGTGCGCGTCAAGGTCGCGACCGACGAGACGACGCCCATCCCCTCCGCAATCCCCGTATTCCCGGCCGCCGATTGGTGCGAACGCGAGACCTACGACCTGTTTGGCGTCCTGTTCGAAGGCCATCCGGATCTCAGGCGGCTCCTCACCGACTATGGATTCGAGGGCCACCCGCTGCGCAAGGATTTCCCGATGACCGGTTTCCTGGAAGTCCGCTACGACGACGAGGAAAAGCGTGTCGTCTACGAGCCCGTGCGGCTGAACCAGGAGTTCCGCCAGTTCGACTTCCTGAGTCCGTGGGAAGGGGCGGGGCTGCCCGGCGACGAAAAGGGGAGGGCCTGATCGATGGCGGCCTTCCTAGGGCGCATTGCGATCATCGCGGCCATGGCCGTCGCGGGCGGCCCCGTGGCGCTCGCCGTCGACGCAACGACGCCCGACCAGTTTGAGCAGAAGCTGAAGACCTACGATCCCGAAACGGTCGCCGCGGCGCTCGCCTATGCGAAGACCTTCAACGTGAAGGATATGTTCGCGAAGGCAGCGCCGCAAATGACGCAGAACCTCTCCCGGCAGCTTAAGAGCCAGAATCCGAACCTCAACGAGGACCAGACCCGGGAATTCATCGGCGCGTTCATGCAGAGCGCCTTGGTCGACAACGCCGAGGTCTTCGAGCAGGCGACGATCCTCATCGTGCTCGACATATTCAGCAAGGACGAACTGGTCGCGCTGAACCAGTTCTATTCCTCGCCGGTCGGCGCCGGCGTCCTCAGGAAGATGCCGGTGTTGTTGGGCCGCATGCCTGAGCTGTCGAAGGTGATGCAGACCTATGTTCTCCCGCGCGCGCTGGAAGCGGCGAGGCAACACATGCGTGCGAGCGGTGTCGAGGTGAAGCTATGAGCGGCGAGCCGGCGCTGGCGCAGCACAACCTGCGCAATTTCTCGATCAATTTCGGCCCGCAGCACCCAGCCGCCCACGGCGTGCTGCGCCTCGTCCTCGAACTCGACGGCGAAGTCGTCGAACGGGTCGATCCGCATATTGGGCTGCTGCATCGCGGCACCGAGAAGCTGATGGAGGCGCGCACCTATCTGCAGAACGTGCCCTATTTCGACCGGCTCGATTATGTCGCGCCGATGAACCAGGAGCACGCCTATGCGCTCGCGATCGAGCGCCTTCTGGGCATCGAGGTGCCGCGCCGGGGCCAGCTGATCCGCGTGCTCTATTGCGAGATCGGCCGGCTGCTCTCGCATCTGCTGAACGTGACCACGCAAGCGATGGACGTCGGCGCGCTGACGCCGCCGCTGTGGGGCTTCGAGGAGCGCGAGAAGCTCATGGTGTTCTACGAACGGGCGAGCGGGTCGCGCATGCACGCGGCCTATTTCCGCCCGGGCGGCGTCCACCAGGACCTGCCGCCGAAGCTGATCGACGACATTCACGCCTTCTGCGATCCGTTCCTGAAGGTCTGCGATGATCTTGAGACGCTGCTGACCGGCAACCGCATTTTCAAGCAGCGCAACGTCGACATCGGCGTCGTCTCGCTCGCCGAGTGCTGGGCCTTGGGCTTCTCCGGCGTGATGGTGCGCGGCTCCGGCGCGGCCTGGGATCTGCGCAAGTCGCAACCCTACGAATGTTACGAGGAGATGGAGTTCGACATTCCGGTCGGCAAGAACGGCGATTGCTACGACCGCTATCTCATCCGCATGGAGGAGATGCGCCAGTCCGCGAGCATCATGAAGCAATGCTGCGACAAGCTGCGCGGCCCGACGGGGCTGGGGCCCGTCTCGTCCGACGAGGGCAAGATCGTGCCGCCCAAGCGCGCCAGGATGAAGCGCTCGATGGAGGCGCTGATCCATCACTTCAAGCTCTACACCGAGGGCTTTCACGTGCCCGCCGGCGAGGTCTATGCGGCGGTCGAGGCGCCCAAGGGCGAGTTCGGCGTCTACCTCGTCGCCGACGGCACCAACAAGCCCTATCGCTGCAAGATCCGGGCGCCGGGCTTCACCCATCTTGCGGCGATGGACTTCATGTGCCGCAAGCACCTGCTCGCCGACGTCTCGGCGATCCTCGGCTCGCTCGACATCGTGTTCGGCGAGGTGGATCGGTGAGGCCGGGTGGAACTTCGCCGGGCCGGACGGATCCGCGTCCCTGCGCCCATATGGCGCAAGCGCGTCCTGGCCAGGGGCGCGGGGTCGAGGCTATACCGATGCATGGATTACATTGACATGACCGTCCGCCGCCTCGCCGAAATCCAGCCGCCCGATTTCGCCTTCACCGCCGCCAACGCCGCCTGGGCGGGGAAGGAAATCGCCAAATACCCGCCCGGTCGGCAGGCCTCGGCGGTGCTGCCGCTGCTCTGGCGCGCCCAGGAGCAGAACGGCTACTGGCTGTCCAAGCCCGCCATAGAGGCCGTCGCCGCGATGCTCGACATGCCGCTGATGCGCGCGCTCGAAATCGCGACCTTCTATTCCATGTTCAACCTGTCGCCGGTCGGCCGTCATCACGTTCAGTTGTGCGGCACGACGCCTTGCATGCTGCGCGGCGCCGAGGACCTGAAGAAGGTCTGTGAAAGCCGGATCGGCGGCCAGAACCACATCACCCCCGACGGCGCCCTGTCGTGGGTCGAGGTCGAATGCCTCGGGGCCTGCTGCAACGCCCCGATGGTCCAGATCAATAACGACTATTACGAAGACCTCGATCCCGACAATTTCGCCAGGCTGCTCGACGACCTCGTCGCCGGCCGCCCGGTCACGAAGGGCTCGCAGACCGGCCGGATCGGGTCGGCGCCGGTCGGCGGCCTGACCTCGCTGACGACGCTCTACGGAGTCGACGGGCGCGGGGCCCCGAACGAGAGCGGCACGGCGCCCGAGGCCGGCGGGCGCGGGGGCGCATGATGCTGCAGGACAAGGACCGCATTTTCACCAACCTCTACGGGCTCGGCGATTTCGGCCTTGACGGCGCCCGCAAGCGTGGCGGCTGGGACGGCACCAAGGCGATCATCGACAAGGGCCGCGACTGGATCATCGCCGAGATGAAGGCCTCTGGTCTGCGCGGGCGCGGCGGGGCCGGTTTTCCGACCGGCCTCAAATGGTCGTTCATGCCCAAGACGCCCGATCCGGCGCGGCCGTCCTACCTCGTCGTCAATGCCGACGAATCGGAGCCCGGCACCTGCAAGGACCGGGAAATCCTGCGCAACGATCCGCATGCGCTGGTCGAGGGTTGCCTCATCGCCTCCTTCGCGATGGGCGCCAGCGTCTGCTATGTCTACGTGCGCGGGGAATATATTTTCGAGCGCGAGCGGCTGCAGGCGGCCGTCGACCAAGCCTACGAAGCAAAGCTCATCGGCAAGGACAACATACACGGCTGGCCGTTCGATCTCTATGTCTACCACGGCGCCGGCGCCTATATCTGCGGCGAGGAGACCGCGCTGCTGGAATCGCTCGAGGGCAAGAAGGGCATGCCGCGGCTGAAGCCGCCGTTCCCCGCCAATGTCGGCCTCTACGGCTGCCCGACCACGGTCAACAACGTCGAATCGATCGCCGTCGCGCCGACCATCCTGCGCCGCGGCGGAGCGTGGTTCGCGAGTTTCGGCAAGCCCAACAATCTCGGCACCAAGCTCTTCTGCGTGTCCGGCCATGTGAACCGGCCGTGCAACGTCGAGGAGGAAATGTCGATCCCGTTCCGCGAACTGATCGAGCGCCATTGCGGCGGCGTCCGCGGCGGCTTCGACAATCTGCTCGCCGTCATTCCCGGCGGGTCGTCGGTCCGCATGGTGCCCGCCGAGCAGATCATCGACTGCCCGATGGATTTCGATTCGCTGTCCAAATTGCGCTCCGGGCTCGGCACCGCGGCGGTGATCGTGATGGACAAGTCGACCGACATCATCCGGGCGATTGCGCGGATCTCGTATTTCTACAAGCACGAGAGCTGCGGCCAGTGCACGCCGTGCCGCGAGGGCACGGGCTGGATGTGGCGGGTGATGATGCGCATGGCCGAGGGGCGCGCACAGCGAAGGGAGATCGACATGCTGCTCGACGTCACCCGGCAGATCGAGGGCCACACGATCTGTGCGCTCGGCGACGCCGCGGCCTGGCCGATCCAGGGGTTGATCGCCCATTTCCGTCCGGAAATAGAAAAGCGGATCGACCAATATGCCGGCAATCCGCATGGCGAGCCGGTGCGAGTCGCGGCGGAATAGGGGGTTGAGTTGTGGAATACTCAAAGAAGTCGTCGTGACGTTCTTGCTCGGGGTCGCGATGATCTGGGGCGCGGGTGATATGTTTCACGGGGTGCCGTTCATCTCGCACAAGCTGCTGCTTTGTGGCGTTGCGGGCGTCATTGTCGGTCCGCTATGGCTCAGTTTGAACGCGCTCCTGGACGGGTTCAGATTTGAGGGCTCCTCGCGCTTCGTGATTTCGGGCCTCGCGGGCGTGACCTCCCTGGCGGCGCTCGGCGGCCCTCTCGCCTATGTTCCCCGCCACTGGTAGCCGTCGAAGGACAAGGGCTCAACGGTATGACCAAGATCATCGTCGACGGTAAGGAAATCGACGTCCTCGCCGAATACACGCTACTCCAGGCGTGCGAGGCGGCAGGCGCCGAGATACCGCGCTTCTGCTTCCATGAGCGGCTGTCGATCGCCGGCAATTGCCGGATGTGCCTGGTCGAGGTGAAGGGCGGCCCGCCCAAGCCGACCGCATCCTGCGCGATGTCGGTGCGCGATCTCCGCCCCGGCCCGAAGGGCGAGCCGCCGGTCGTCGAAACCAATTCGCCGATGGCGCGCAAGGCCCGCGAAGGCGTCATGGAATTCCTGCTGATCAACCATCCCCTCGACTGTCCGATCTGCGACCAGGGCGGCGAATGCGACCTGCAGGACCAGGCGATGGCCTATGGCGTCGATTCCTCGCGCTATCGCGAAAACAAGCGCGCCGTGGAGAACAAATATATCGGCGCGCTCGTCAAGACCTCGATGAACCGGTGCATTCATTGCACGCGCTGCGTGCGCTTCACCACCGAGGTCGCGGGCGTCTCGGAACTCGGCGCGATCGGCCGCGGCGAGGACATGGAGATCACCACCTATCTGGAAAAGGCGATGACCTCGGAGCTGCAAGGCAATGTCGTCGACCTCTGCCCGGTCGGCGCGCTGACCGCCAAGCCCTACGAGTTTCACGCGCGGTCGTGGGAATTGTCCAAGACCGAGTCGATCGACGTGATGGACGCGCTGGGCTCGGCGATCCGGATCGACTCGCGCGGGCGCGAGGTCGTCCGCATCCTGCCGCGCGTCAACGAGGCGATCAACGAGGAGTGGATTTCCGACAAGACGCGTCATGCCGCCGACGGTCTGAAGACGCAGCGGCTCGACCGCCCCTATGTGCGAATCGACGGCAAGCTCGCGCCGGCGACCTGGCCGCAGGCCTTCGCCGCGGTCGCCGCGCGGACGAAAGCGACCCACCCCGGGCGCATCGGCGCCGTCGCGGGCGATCTGGCCGCGGTCGAGGAGATGTTTGCGCTGAAGACGTTGATGGATCGGCTAGGCGTCGCCAACGTCGATTGCCGGCAGGATGGCGCGAGGCTCGATGCGAGATTCGGGCGCGCCTCCTATATCTTCAATTCGACGATCGCGGGGATCGACGAGGCCGACGCAATCATGATCATCGGCTCCAACCCGCGCATCGAGGCGCCGGTGCTCAACGCGCGCATCCGCAAGCGCTGGCTCAAGGGCAATTGCCTGATCGGCGTGGTCGGCCAGAAGCTCGATCTCACCTATCCCCATAATTATCTCGGCGCCGGTCCGGAGTCGTTGGCCGCTTTCGCCAGCCATCCGCCGGCCCAAAAGGAAAAGCCGATGTTCATCCTCGGCGCCGGCGCCTTCGCGCGGCCCGACGGCGCCGCGGTCCTTTCGCTGGCCGCCAAGGCCGCATTGTCGCTCGGCGTGATCAAGGACGGCTGGAACGGATTCAACGTGCTGCAGAGCGCCGCGTCCCGCGTCGGCGGCCTCGATCTCGGCTTCACGCCGGGCGCCGGCGGGCTCGACGCGACGGCGATGTCGGGAGCGCGCGCGCTCGATCTGCTGTTCAATCTCGGCGCCGACGAGATCGCGATCGAGCCGGGCGCCTTCGTCGTCTACATCGGGACGCACGGCGACCGCGGCGCTCAACGCGCCGACGTCATCCTGCCGGGCGCCGCCTATCCCGAGAAGACAGGCATATATGTGAACACCGAGGGGCGCCCGCAATTCGCCGAGCGCGCCACCTTCCCGCCCGGCGACGCGCGTGAGGACTGGGCGATCGTGCGCGCACTCTCCGATGCGCTCGGCGCGAAACTGCCGTTCGATTCGCTCAGCCAGCTTCGCGCCGCGCTGTTCGCGGCCCATCCGCACCTCGCCGGGTTCGACGAGGTCGCGCCGGCGCAGGCCGATTTCGCCGGGCTGGCCGCGCAGGGCGGCGCGCTCGACAAGGCGCCGCTGATCACCGGTATCGGCGATTTCTACCTGACCAACCCGATCGCGCGCGCGTCCAGGACCATGGCGGAGTGTTCTGCACTCGCCCAGGCGCGACGGCTCCAGGCCGCGGAGTAGCCCCGATGATCGAACATGGTTGGCTCTGGCCGATCCTCGTCGCCGCGCTGAAGAGCGTCGTGCTGCTCGTCTGCCTGCTCATCACCACGGCCTATTTCATCTATGCCGAGCGCAAGATCTGGGCTTCTGTGCATTTGCGGCGCGGCCCCAACGTGGTGGGGCCGTGGGGACTGTTGCAGAGCTTCGCCGATTTCCTGAAGTTCATATTCAAGGAACCGGTCATCCCCGCGGGCGCCAACAAGGGCGTGTTCGTCCTCGCTCCGTTCATCGCCGTCATTCTCTCCCTTTCCGCCTGGGCGGTGATTCCGCTCGACGCCGGCTGGGCGATCGCCGACATCAACGTCGGGGTGCTCTATCTGTTCGCAGTCTCCTCGCTCGGCGTCTACGGCGTGATCATGGCCGGCTGGGCGTCGAATTCGAAATATCCCTTCCTCGCGGCACTGCGTTCGGCTGCGCAGATGGTGTCCTACGAAGTGTCGATCGGCTTCGTGCTGATCACGGTTCTGCTGTGCGCAGGATCGCTTAACCTGAGTGAAATCGTGATGGCGCAGGACACGAGACTGGGCCTCTTCGGCTGGTATTGGCTGCCGCTGTTTCCTATGTTCATCGTGTTCTTCGTCTCGGCGCTGGCCGAGACCAACCGGCCGCCGTTCGACCTCGTCGAGGCCGAATCGGAGCTGGTCGCCGGGTTCGCGGTGGAATATTCGTCATCGCTCTATCTGCTGTTCTTCCTCACCGAGCTCGTCGCCATCCTCTCGATGTGCGCGATGACGACGATTCTGTTTCTGGGAGGCTGGCTTTCGCCGCTTCCGTTCGCCCCCTTCACCTGGGTTCCGGGGATCGTCTGGTTCCTGCTCAAGGCGTTCTCCGTGGTCTTCATGTTCTCGATGGTCAAAGCGATCGTGCCGCGCTACCGGTATGATCAGCTGATGCGCCTCGGTTGGAAAGTCTTCCTGCCGCTCTCGTTGTTCATGGTTGTCGTCGTGGCGGGCGTATTGGAAGCGACCGGATGGGGCGTGCATCACTAGGAAGCTCACATGTCATTGAGGCTGGATCAGGCGGCGCGATCGCTCTTTCTGGGAGAGTTCGTCTCGGCTTTCGCGCTGGCGGTGCGCTATATGTTCAAGCCGAAGGCGACGCTGAATTACCCTCACGAGAAAGGGCCGCTGTCGCCGCGGTTTCGCGGCGAGCATGCGCTTCGCCGCTATCCGAACGGTGAGGAGCGTTGCATAGCCTGCAAATTGTGCGAGGCGATCTGCCCGGCCCAGGCGATCACGATCGAGGCGGGACCGCGCCGCAACGACGGGACGCGCCGGACGACGCGCTACGACATCGATATGGTCAAGTGCATCTATTGCGGCATGTGCCAGGAGGCCTGCCCGGTCGATGCGATCGTGGAGGGACCGAATTTCGAATACGCGGTCGAAACCCGCGAGGAACTGCTCTACGACAAGGACCGGCTACTCGCGAACGGGGCGCGCTGGGAGCGGGAGATCGCGCGCAATATCGCGATGGATTCGCCCTATCGGTGAGCGACCTCCTTTCCCGCCCGCGGGAGAGGATCGGGGCGAGGGTCCGGCCGGCGCGCGAGCGCTCGAGGGCCTTCATCCGGCCACCTTCTCCCGCGAGCGGGAGTAGAAGGAACCAGGGAGAACGAAATGACCAGCGACGCAATATTCTTCTGGATCTTTTCCGCGACGCTCGTCGGTTCGGCGCTGACCGTGATCATCGCCCGCAACCCGGTTCATTCCGTTCTGTTCCTGATCCTGTCCTTCGTCGCGGCGGCCGGCCTGTTCCTGCTGATGGGCGCCGAGTTCCTCGCCATGATCCTGGTCGTGGTCTATGTCGGCGCGGTCGCCGTCCTCTTCCTGTTCGTCGTGATGATGCTCGATGTCGACTTCGCGGAGTTCAAAGAGGGCTTCCTGAGATATCTGCCGATCGGCGCCCTCATCGCGGCGGCGGTTGTGATCGAACTCGGTTATGTCGCGGTCGGCTGGACGCGCTCGTCCCAATCGGCGGTCGCCGCCTCGCCCGCCGGGACCCTGACCAACGCCGCGGCGCTCGGCCGCGTGCTCTACACCCAGTATTTCTACTTTTTCCAGGCTGCGGGAATGATCCTGCTGACCGCGATGATCGGCGCGATCGTCCTGACCCTGCGTCACAGGGTCGGGGTAAGGCGGCAGGACATTTCGATCCAGGTCGCGCGCGATCCGGCGACCGCGGTCGAACTGCGCAAAGTCCCCTCGCGCGTCGGAATCTGAAAGATCGGCTCGTCCCATGACCATCGGCCTCACCCACTACCTGACCCTCGGCGCCATCCTGTTCACGATCGGCATCGCCGGGATCATCCTCAACCGCAAGAACATCATCGTGATACTGATGTCGATCGAGTTGATCCTGCTTTCGGTCAACATCAACCTCGTCGCCTTCTCCACCAGCTCGGGCGACCTGACCGGGCAGGTCTTCTCGCTGTTCATCCTCACGGTCGCGGCGGCCGAGGCGGCGATCGGCCTGGCGGTCCTGGTAACCTACTACCGCAATCGCGGGTCGATCGCGGTCGAAGACATCAATGCTCTGAAGGGCTGAGGTGGGCATGTATCAACTGATCGTCTTCCTGCCGCTGCTCGGCTTTCTCGTCGCCGGCCTGTTCGGCCGCCAGATCGGCGACCGCAACGCGGAGCTCGCGACGACGATTCCGCTCGGCATCTGCGCGCTGCTGTCGTGGATCGCGTTCTTCGCGGTCGGCGTGTTCGGCCATGAGGAGCACGCCCAGGTCATCCCGATCGCCGAATGGCTGAGCTCGGGCAAGCTCGCAGTCGACTGGGCGCTGCGGGTCGACACGCTGACCGTGGTCATGCTGGTCGTGGTGACGACGGTCTCGTTCCTCGTCCATGTCTATTCGATCGGCTATATGGCCGATGACCCGAGCCGGCCGCGCTTCTTCGCCTATCTCTCGCTGTTCACTTTCGCAATGCTGATGCTGGTGACGGCCGACAATCTGGTCCAGATGTTCTTCGGCTGGGAGGGCGTCGGGCTCGCCTCCTATCTGCTGATCGGCTTCTGGTACGACCGGCCTTCGGCCAACGCCGCGGCGATCAAGGCCTTCGTCGTCAACCGGGTCGGCGATTTCGGCTTCGCGCTCGGCATCTTTCTCGTCTTCGGCCTCACCGGCTCGGTGACGTTCGACGCGGTGTTCGGCGCGGCGCAGGGCATTGCGGGCAAAACGATCCATGTCTTCGGCGCCGATTTCGACGCGCTGACCATCACCTGCCTGCTGCTGTTCATGGGCGCGATGGGCAAGTCGGCCCAGTTCCTCCTGCACACCTGGCTGCCCGACGCGATGGAGGGACCGACGCCGGTCTCCGCGCTGATTCACGCCGCCACCATGGTGACGGCGGGCGTATTCATGGTGGCGCGGCTCTCGCCGCTGTTCGATCTCGCCCCGGTCGCGCTCAGCGTCGTGACCGTCGTCGGCGCGACGACCGCGTTTTTCGCGGCGACCGTGGGCCTCGTGCAGAACGACATCAAGCGGGTGATCGCCTACTCCACCTGCTCGCAGCTCGGCTACATGTTCGTCGGCCTCGGGGTTGGCGGCTACAGCCTCGGCATATTCCATCTGTTCACCCACGCCTTCTTCAAGGCCCTGCTGTTCCTCGGCGCCGGCTCGGTCATCCACGCGATGCACCACGAGCAGGACATGCGCAACATGGGCGGCCTGCGCAAGGAGATTCCGTTCACCTATTGGATGATGCTGGTCGGCACGCTCGCGCTGACCGGCGTCGGCATACCCTTCACGTCGATCGGCTTCGCCGGCTTCGTCTCCAAGGACGCGATCATCGAGGCGTCCTTCGTCTCGCAGCGCCCGGGCGCAGCCTATGCATTCCTGTGCGTCGTCGTCGCGGCGGGCTTCACCTCCTTCTATTCCTGGCGCCTCATCTTCATGACCTTCTTCGGCGAGCGCCGCACGATGGCGCCGGCGCCGGGCCACGCCCATGGGGTCGTTCACGAACACGATGACAACGCTCATGACGAGCAGATCGGCCACGGCCACGGCGAACACAAGCCGCACGAATCGCCCAATGTGATGCTCGTCCCGCTCGCAGGCCTCGCGCTCGGCGCTGCGCTCGCCGGGCTCCTATTCCGCCATGTCTTCATCGGCGGCGGCTTCGAGGGCTTCTGGAAGGGGGCGCTGTTCCTCGGCCCCGCCAACCATATTCTCGAGCAGATGGAGACGGCGCCCTGGCTGGTGTCGCTTCTGCCGACGCTGATGATGCTTGGCGGCTTCGGCGTCGCCTATTTCATGTATATCGCCCAGCCCTCGGCGCCGCGCGCGCTCGCCGAGCAGAACCCGATCCTCTACAATTTCCTCCTGAACAAGTGGTATTTCGACGAGCTCTACGACTTCCTGTTCGTCCGCCCGGCGTTCTGGATCGGCAACCTGTTCTGGAAGGGCGGCGACGGCTTCATCATCGACGGGCTCGGGCCCGACGGCGTGTCGGCGCGCGTCATCGACGTGACGCGAAGCGTCGTGCGGCTGCAGAGCGGGTACATCTACCACTACGCATTCGCGATGCTGATCGGCGGCGCCCTGTTCGTCACGTGGTTTCTGTTCGGGGGACTTCGCTGATGTTCGGCTTCGGCATTCTCTCGGGGCTGCTGGTCCTGCCCTTGGTCGGGGTGGCGGCGCTGCTCGTGCTGCGCGGCGACGACGAGGCGACGCGCAACAACGTGCGCTGGATCGCGCTGTGGACCACGATCGCGACCTTCGTGCTGTCGCTTTTCGCCTGGGCCGAATTCAATCCCGGCGCCTCGGGCTTCCAACTCGTCGAACAGCGCGACTGGTTCAGCAGCGCCGTCGTCTACAAGCTCGGCGTCGACGGCCTGTCGATGCCGTTCGTGCTGCTGACGACCTTCCTGATGCCATTCTGCATCGGCGCCTCGTGGCTGTCGATCCAGGCCCGCGTCCGCGAATACATGATCGCGTTCCTCGTGCTGGAGACGCTGATGATCGGCGTCTTCGAGGCGCTCGATCTGCTGCTTTTCTACCTGTTCTTCGAGGGCGGCCTGATTCCAATGTTCCTGATCATCGGTATCTGGGGCGGCAAGCGGCGCGTCTATGCGGCGTTCAAGTTCTTCCTCTATACGCTGCTCGGCTCGCTGTTGATGCTGCTCGCGATCATGGCGATGTTCTGGTACGCCAAGACCACCGACATCACCGTCCTGCTGCACGCCAATTTCCCGCCCGGCATGCAGAAATGGCTGTGGCTGGCGTTTTTCGCGTCCTTTGCGGTCAAGATGCCGATGTGGCCGGTGCATACCTGGCTGCCCGACGCGCATGTGGAGGCGCCGACGGCCGGCTCTGTGATCCTGGCCGGCATTCTTTTGAAGATGGGCGGCTACGGGTTCATCCGTTTCTCCCTGCCGATGTTCCCGGACGCCTCGCAATATTTCGCGCCGTTGGTTTTCGCGCTCTCGGTCATCGCGATCGTCTACACCCCGCTGGTCGCGCTGGTCCAGACCGACATGAAGAAGCTGATCGCCTATTCGTCGGTCGCTCATATGGGCTTCGTGACGATGGGCCTGTTTGCGATGACTTCGCAAGGGGTCGAGGGCGCGGTGTTCCAGATGGTTTCGCACGGCCTCGTCTCGGCCGCGTTGTTCCTGTGCGTCGGGGTCGTCTACGATCGCATCCATACCCGCGAGATTTCCGCCTATGGCGGCCTCGTCCAGCGGATGCCGCGCTACGCCGTCGCGCTGATGATCTTCACGCTGGCCAATGTCGGCCTTCCCGGAACGTCCGGTTTCGTCGGCGAGTTCCTGACGTTGATCGGCACGTTCCAGGCCAACAGCTGGGTCGCGCTGGTCGCCACGACCGGCGTCATCCTTTCAGCCGCCTACGCGCTCTATCTCTACCGGCGGGTCATTTTCGGGGTCATCGACAAGCCCAATCTGATGGGCATCGCCGACCTGTCGACGCGGGAGATCGCCATCCTTGCGCCGCTGGTCGTGTTGACGCTTTACTATGGCGTGCATCCGCAGCCGATCATCGACGCGAGCGCCGCCTCGGCCGAAGCCCTGATCAAGGGGTTCGACCAGGCGCTCGCCCTGACCAGGACGGTCGGGCTCTAGGGGGGTCTTGGATATGAATGTGACGGCCTTGTCCCTGCCCACGGTCCTGCCCGAAGCCCTGCTCGCGGGCGGCATACTCGCGCTCGTGCTGCTGGGCGCCCTGCGCGGCGAGCGTTCGGTCTGGATGGTGACCGAAATCGCCGTCGCCCTGCTCGGGCTCGTCCTGATCGTCCTGCTCGCCAATCACGGCTCGAAAGGGGTGACCTTCTATGGCGCGTTCACCGACGATGCCTTCAGCCGATTCATGAAGGCGCTGGCGCTGATCGGCTCGGTCACGGCGCTGGTGCTGTCGGTCGATTTCATGCGCAAGGAGAAGATCGCCGGCTTCGAGTTTCCCATCCTGATCCTGCTGGCGACGCTCGGCATGATGATGCTGATCTCCGCCAGCGACTTCATCGCGCTTTATCTGGGTCTCGAGCTGATGAGTCTGGCGCTCTATGTCGTGGCCGCCTACGACCGCGACAACGGCCGGGCGTCCGAAGCGGGCCTGAAATATTTCGTTCTCGGCGCGCTGTCCTCTGGAATGCTGCTCTACGGCGCTTCGCTGATCTATGGCTTCGCCGGCACGGTCTCGTTCGCGGGCGTGGCGACCGCGATCCATGGGCAGGCCAGCGTCGGTGTGATCTTCGGCCTCGTCTTTCTACTCGCCGGCCTCGCCTTCAAGATTTCGGCGGTGCCGTTCCACATGTGGACGCCCGACGTCTACGAGGGTGCGCCGACGCCCGTGACCGCCTTCTTCGCCTCGGGGCCGAAAATGGCCGCGATGGCGGTGCTCGTGCGCGTCGTGACGACCGCCTTCCCCGGAGTCGAGGGCGAGTGGCGCCAGGTCATTGTGTTCATCTCGATCGCCTCGATGGCGCTCGGCT
>JBEKEI010000102.1:0-34672 GCA_050013915.1 Roseiarcus sp. | reverse complement strand
CGCGCCCGGCCCTGGCGGCACGGACGATCGCCGATCGGCGGGCCCGGAGCCCTGCTCGCCGCCGCGCGTCTTTCTCTTTTACAGAATTTTGCTTGACGCCGGCCCTTCCCCGGTCCACAATGACGATCTCGATCGACCGCCCGTCCAGGCCGGGCGAAAGGAAGGAGATTCACGGCGGCGCCACAAGCCGCCCGAGGCCCCAATGAGGTTTCCGCGCGCTCGCAAAACATTGAAATCAAAAAAAATTCCATGAAATCGCGAAATCTTTCCTCGGCTCTCGGACCCGGGCGGACGCGCGGGGATGGCGGGCGGAGGACGGCGATGGGCTGACCGCGCTCCGGTGACGTCGGGGGACCGCTCTTCGGAAAATCCGGGGCGCTGCCCCGCTCGGGAGCTGCGCAACGACGGCAATCTGACGAAGTCCTTGATATCGTTGGATTCGAGGATGCAAATGACCCTTCGCGGACGCTGGAATCAAGGACTTGCGGAGGTTTTGACGGCCGTTCGGCAACTATTTGACCCTCAAACGGGTCGAAAGACGGTCGATATCGCGCGAAAATCCTGGATCCCGGCGGAGATTCGCGGGTTCCGCCGGGGGATCGAACATGACCTCGCGGCCGAAGCCGGCTTGGCGTGGGGCGCAGCAGATCCCGTTGGTCAGCCCACCGGACTCTGCTTGGGCGCCGCAGCCCGGGCGCGCCCCGCCTGCCGGTCAGAACTGGAACAGAGGTTCCGAAGAATTGTATTCGGGCGCGGTCGACTGCCCGTAACGATGGGTCATGTCCATGAGGTCGCTGTGGCTGGAAGCGACGGTGTCGCTGTAATAATGGTTTTCCGATCCCGGCGAAGCGTATGTGCTCGCGCGCAGTTCGACGCCCGGCGCCAGTTCCGGCGCGCGCCGATGCGCCATCGCGGCGGCTTGGGTCTTGTCCTTATGCCGATGCGGGGCCGTCTCGGCGCTTGCGCAGGTCGCCGCCGTCAATCCGGCCGCGGCCGCCGCCACAACGATCATGCTTCGCGAGAATAGCTGCATTCAATGCTCCTCTTGGCGCGCGACGCGCCGAATTGATTCGCGGCGGAGTGATGGGAGTCCATCGGGATGTGACAAAGCGATTTCTAGCACGAATCGCGGCGGCGCGGGAAACGGAAATGACGCGAACCCGATCGGCGCCTGACGCCGATGTGACGCAGACGCCCTGGCGGGCCGAGGCGGAAGGGGTCGTCGTGACGTGCCGGCTGACGCCGCGCTCGGGTCGCGACGCCATCGCGGGCGTCGCCGCGCTCGGCGACGGCTCGTTCGCGCTGATGGCCCGCGTTCGCGCCGCGCCCGAGGCCGGGCGCGCCAATGACGCCCTCTGCGCGCTGCTGGCGCAGGCGCTCGGCGTGCCGCGGTCCCGGGTCGGCCTCGTCTCCGGCGCGCGAGGCCGCGTCAAACGCGTCGCGATATCAGGAGACTGCGCCGCCCTGATCGGCCGGCTGCGGGCGCTCTGACCGCCGTCCCCCGCCCGGAACGCGCCCTTGCGGGGCGAAGGGGTTCAGAAGCGTCGCCAGATCGCGAGTTCGCCGTAGGGGCCGTGTTCGCCGCGCCGCCACGATATCCCCATCGACGCGCGCGCCTCGAAACCCTGCCAGAGGCGCAGCCCGGTCGCATGGACGCCGGCGCGCGGCGCCTCCGCCGAAGACCCGGCTTCCGGGCCGATCCACGGCCAGAGCTCGGCCGGCTTGAGACCCGCCGACACGCGCCATGACACATACTCGGTGGTCGCGTGCACCAGCGCCGCGGTCATCCAGCCGGGCGACGGCTCCCACCAGACGTCGGCGGACGCCGAAGGCCGCAGGCATGCCGCGTTCGCCGTCCCGGCCTCGACCCCGCCGGTCCAGGTCGCCGCGAAGCCGTCCCGCGAAAAGCGCCATCCGGCCTCGAGCTGTCCGTAGGCGCGGTCGGGCTGCTGGCCGCCCAGCGCGACGGCGAGGATCGGACCGCTCGAATCCAGGCCCGCGGGCGCGTGCAGCCAGCCGGGCCCGGCCCCACTGCGCCCGCTCAGCAACTCGCCGGAAAAGTAAACGAGGTCCCTCGCCTCGTCGCCGCGCGCCGCGCAGTACGAGACGGTCAAAGCAAATACGCTCACGCACGCGGAACCGACGGCTCGCATAGCGCCCGTCCCCCCGCTCCGCCGATCCGTTGGGCGACGGACGGGCGCACTCCAGGCAAACGCTTCGCATCGCGTCGGACCGCGGGCGGTTCTGCGGCCTCGATGATCCCGGGCGCGCCGCCGCCCGGCCCGAAACAATGCGAAGGCGCGACGATAGCCCGATCGCCGACGGCGTGGAAGCGCCCGATCCGATTCGAGACGACAAAAATATCGATGACGGACGTACCGTCGCCGGCTCGCTCGGTCGACATCGGCGGTAGGTCGATGCCCGGGCGCGGTACTCGCGTGACGGTTGCCATGCGCCGTCGTTTGCCGGCAAATGGCCTCTCCGTCCGCGGTTGCCGGACGGATCGGCGCGGACTCCCCGGGCGGGGCGCGCCGCCGCCGGAGCATCGGGAGCGTCGCATGGCCCATGATGAACCTGTCGCCCCAGCCGGGCCGGTCAAGCTCGTCGTCCGCAACATCGGGCTGATGTTGAGCGGCGACATCGGCGCCCCGATCCTCGACGCCGATGCGATCGTGGCGATCGATGGCCGGATCGCGGCGATCGGCCGCGCGGGGAACCTCGACCTCGAGGGCGCGACGACGGTCGTCGACGCCCGCGGCGTCTGTCTCGCCCCAGGCCTGATCGACAGCCATGTCCATCCCGTCGCGGGCGATTGGACGCCGCGCCAGAACCAAATCGGCTGGATCGATTCCTCCCTCCACGGCGGCGTGACGACAATGGTTTCGGCCGGCGAAGTCCACACCCCCGGACGACCGCGCGACATCGTCGGCCTAAAGGCGATGGCGATCGCCGCGCAGCGGAGCTTTTCAGCGTTCCGTGCGAGCGGGGTCAAGGTCCATGCCGGCGCGCCGGTGATCGAGCACGGCATGGAGGAACATGATTTCCGCGAATTGGCGCAGGCCGGCGTGCGCTATCTCGGCGAAGTCGGGCTCGGCGGCGTCAAGGACGGACCGACCGCGCGCAAGATGGTCGCCTGGGCGCGCCAGCACGGGATCAACAGCACGATCCATACCGGCGGCCCGTCGATTCCGGGTTCCGGCCTGATCGACAAGGACGTCGTGCTCGAGGCCGACGCCGACGTCATCGGGCACATCAACGGCGGCCACACCGCCCTGCCCGACGACCAGATCGTCTGCCTGTGCGAAGGCTGCAAGCGCGGCCTCGAACTCGTCCACAATGGCAACGAGCGGGCCGCGCTGTTGACGCTGGGCGCTGCGCGTGAGCTCGGCGAGCTCGGCCGGGTGATCCTGGGCACGGACGGCCCGGCGGGCTCGGGCGTGCAGCCGCTCGGCATCATCCGTATGGTGGCGATGCTGTCCTCCCTCGGCGGCGTTGCCGCGGAAGTCGCGTTCTGCTTCGCCACCGGCAATACCGCGCGAATGCGCGCCCTCGATTGCGGGCTGATCGAGATCGGGCGCGCCGCCGATTTCGTATTGATGGACCGCGCCCAGCATTCGGCCGGAAGGACCCTGCTCGACAGCGTCCGGCTCGGCGATCTCCCGGGCGTCGGCATGACGATCATCGACGGGATCGTGCGTTCCGGGCGCAGCCGCAACACGCCGCCGGCGGAACGGGTTCCCGCGGTGGTCGCGGGCTGATCACCGCGCTGGCGCCGACGACAGCCGCACGGCGGACGAATGGAGCGCCGCGACGAAATCATCGATGTCCGCGATCGTCGTGCGATGGTTGACGATCGCCGCGCGAATCACCGGGCGGCCCGACAGGCGGGTCATCGAGGGCGCGGCGATGCCGCGCTCCTGGAGGTCGATGACGACCGCCTCGTTGGCCTCGTCGGGCCAGCCGGCCTTCAGCGCGAAGCAGACGATGTCGAGGCTGACCTCGGCGCGCAACTCGAAGGCTTCGGATCGCGCCAGACAGTCGGCGAGATGGCGCGCGCAGGCGCAGGTCTTCTCGATCGCCCGGCCGATCGCGTCGGCGCCATGCACCTGGAAGGTGAACCAGGTCTTCAGCGCGCGGAACCCGCGCGACAGGTCGGGCCCGAGGTCGCAGGGCCAGACCCCGCCGGCGGCGAGGCCGCGCGTGGCGCGCTGGAGATAGGCGGCCGGGGCCGCGAAGGCGCCGCGATGCATGGCGCCGTCGCGCACCAGCAGGAAGCCGGCGTCATAGGGGACATGCGCCCATTTGTGGAAATCGAGCGCGATCGAATCGGCGCTCTCGATCCCCGCTAGCCGCGGTCGCAGCATGGGGCTCAGCGCGGCCAGCGCGCCGAGGGCGCCGTCGACGTGGTACCACAGGCCATGACGCCGCGCCCTCAGCGCGAGTTCGCGCAGCGGATCGATCGCGCCGGTGTCGACGGTTCCCGCCGTACCGACGATCAGGAATGGCGCGAGGCCGGCGGCGCGATCTGCGTCGATCGCCGCGTCCAGAAGTTCGGCCCGCATCGCGCCGGCCGCGTCGACGGGGATTTTGCGCAAATGCGCCGAGCCGGCGCCGGCGAGCTCCATCGCCTGGGCGACGCAGCCATGGGCCTGGTCGGAGGCATAGGCGACGAGCTGCCGGCCCGCGGCGACGAGGCCGTCGCGGCGCACGCCGTGCCCCATCGCGGCGTCGCGCGCGACGAGCAGGCCGAGAAAATTGGCGGCCGATGAGCCGGTGACGAACACGCCGCTCGCTTCGTCGGGGAACGCGAAGAGCTCGGCGACCCAGCGGGCGATCTGGCGCTCGACGACGACGCCGATGTGATTGCGCCCCCCGCAATTGGCGTTGAGCCCGGCGGCGAGCATTTCCGCAATCATGCCGACGGGCGTTCCCGCGCCATGCACCCAGCCCATGAACAGCGGATGGGTGTTGCCGACGGCGTAGGGCTTGATCGACGCCTCGAATTCGGCGAGCGCCGTGTCGAACGGCCGCGGCGCGCGCGGCAGAGGCGACTCGAAGACCCGACGCGCCTCGGGCGGCGCCTCGCGCCAGACCGGACGCTCGCGCGCGGTCCTCAGGAAATCGATCATCCCGTCGAGCGCCGCATGGCTGGATCGCCGGAATGCGTCCCAATCCTCGGGGTCGAGATTCTCGCTCATGCGGCCGGCGCCGTCAGTATCGGCGTCTGCGCCTCATCGCGGCGCGCCGAGGCTTCCCGGATCAGCCCTCCCCAGGTTTCGAACAGCGCGCCCATGATCCCGTCCCAGGGGGCGAAGGCCTGATCGAGACTGTCGCCCGCCTCGATGCGACCGGCGATGTCGCTGACGATCGGCGCGCTCGCGCAGACGCGCAACGCCGACCTCGCCCCGATCGCAACCGTTTGGCCGAGGTGCCAGCTCAGTCCGGCGGCTGGATTTTCCGGCGGGCTCGAACGAGGCTGGCGCAAGTGCGCCAGGATCGCGGCGGTTTCGGCGGCCGAGAACGGCGCGCCGCAGGGATGGCTCATCGAAAAGCACAGGATCGAGCTCCGCTCGCCGTTGGACGCATTGAGATCGCCGCCGATCAAGTGAAGATTATCAATCGATTGTGCCCTTACTCTGATGGTCTGCTCGAAACGGGTGAGGATTTCCCGACGCATTGCGCCAGGCAGATCGTAGAAGCGATCCATCTCATCGAGCGCGGCGACCCACCGCAGGCCGAGTCCCAGATTGGCGTCGCGGGCCCATAGCGCTGGGCTCTTCGCGCGAAGCTCGGCGGGCCAATCGAGGCGCGCGCTATAGTCTGCGAGTCCCGCAGGAAGGGCCAGCGTCCGGATCCGCCTCAGCATCCGGGGCGGCAGCAGAAGCGCGCCGGAGAACGGCGGGCCGCCGAAGAATTTGGAACCGGTGATCGCGACCATGAATCCGCGCGATAGGTAGCGCCGGATGTGCCGGCGCGAGCAGCGCAACTGGCAGCAGTCGACGAGGACGACGGTTCGCTCGGGCGCGCTGGCCATGATCTGCGCGGCGACGGCGCCAGCGAGGCCGGAACGACCGGTCTTCGACGTGTCGAGACGATGCAGGAGCACGCCGCGCCCGGCGTCGACCGCCGCGAAGGCGAGCCGACGCGCTTCGGCGTCGACATCGCCGCTCGAGCGCAGTTCGCCGCGGGGGTCGCGAATCTCGACCGAGGCGACCGCGACGTCGTCATCGGCCCAACCGCCCAGCGGATCGCCCGCCCTGCATTCCCCGCCCAGCGGCGTGGAATCGAGAAAATGACGCCCGGCCGCCGCGCGCAGCACGCCGCTGCCTGTTTCGGCGGGGGCGACGACGATGTTGGTGAACGGTCCGGGAACGATGCTCCTGGCGATCGCCAGCGCGATGAGCTCCGCTTCGGTTCCCGATCCCGCCAGCACGACCGAGCTGCCCGCGATCCCGAACAGCGCGCCGAGCCGCGCCCGCAGACCGTCGAACCAGAGCTCGAGGTATGGCGCCGGGCCGCCCGACGCGCCCGCCATCGCGGCCCATGCGGCCTCGACGGCGCGGAAGGCCCGCGGCGTGATCGTCGACGCCGTCGACGACGACAGGAAGATTTCGCCCGGCTGCGGCGTCGACGCGGTCGCGTAGCGGCTGCGCCGGGTTCCCGGATCGAGCCGGATGCGCTCGTCGCCGTCAGCCGCCAGCTGAATCGCGACTGCGGATCCGATCGGCGACCGTTCATGCCCGGGCCGTTCGACCTGCTGAAAATTCATGGCGACTTCCGAGCCGACCGCGTCGGACCGACGGTCCGAACGGGAGCATTGCGACGCGCGGCAGGGAGGGGAGCGATGGCCAGCGCGCGAGGAAAGCTAGAGCGCCCGACTTACGTGGGGCTGATGGACCTCGGCCGCGCGGCTGCGGACGCGAAATTCGCGTCCGCTTCGGCGCGCGCGTTGGGTTCGTCCGATGATGATGGTATCGACTCCAGCCGGCGCGAGCGGCGCTGGCGCCGGTCGGAGCCCGTCATGGCGATGTTTCATCCAGTCGACCTCGGCGCGCTGTTCGATTTCTGCCTGCGCGTCGGCGTCGCCTTCGTCCTTGCGACCCTGATCGGCGCGGAGCGGCAGTTTCGCCAGCGCAGCGCGGGCCTGCGGACCAACGTGCTGGTGGCGGTCGGCGCCGCCTCCTTCGTGTCGCTCGGCCTGCGCCTGAATGGCCAGGCGGGCGCCGGCCAGATCGCCGCCTATGTCGTCTCGGGGATCGGCTTTCTCGGCGCCGGCGTCATCATGAAGGAGGGCAGCCAGGTTTGGGGGCTCAACACCGCCGCCACTCTGTGGTGCTCGGCGGCTGTCGGGGCGCTGTGCGGCGTCGATCTCGGCGCGGAGGCCGGCGTCCTGACCGCCACGGTGCTCGCCGGCAACACCCTGCTGCGGCCGCTGGTCAACCGGATCAACCGGGCGCCGCTCGACGAACACATGGCCGAGGCGACCTATGAGGTGCGCGCCCTGACCCGCGACGCGCATGTCGGCGCGGTGCGCGACCTCCTGGCCGGCGAGCTCGAGCGCGCGAACTATCCGATCCGCGAGATGGCGGTGTTTGAGCGCGGCGAGGATCTGACCGAAGTCGCCGCCACCCTGGTCAGCACCGCGGTGGATCCTCTGGAGATGGACGTGGTGATCGCGGCCCTGGATGGCTCGCCGCTCGTCTCGCATGCGAGCTGGTCGTCGAGCGCGACGGATTGACCAGCGCGCTCACTCCCGTTCGATTCGAATCACCTGCGGCTTCTGCGTGACGAACCCGTCGGCGAGCGCGAGATCTAGCGCCTCGCGGATCGCCGTCTCGCTGGTCGCATGGGTGATGAGCACGACCGCAACGGCGGCGGAGGCTGCGCCCTTGACGGGGTGGCCTTTCTGCATGATCGCCTCCAGCGAAATCCGCTTTTCGCCCATCCTGGTCGCGATCGCCGCCATCGCGCCCGGCCGGTCTTCCACGGAGAGGCGGATGTAATAGCCGCCCTCGTGGCGCTGCACAGGAATCCGATCGGCCTCCTCGAGCAGCCCGACCGGGCGGCCGAATGCCGGGATCACGATTCCGCGCGCGATGTCGGCGATGTCGGCGGCGATCGCCGAGGCGGTCGCTGCGCCCCCAGCCCCCGGCCCGATGAGGGTTAGCTCGCCGACCGCATCGCCGTCGATCGTCACCGCGTTGAGGACGCCCATGACCTGGGCGATCGCCGAGGACTTGGCGACCATGGTCGGATGCACGCGCTGCTCGACCCCGCGCGCGGTGCGCTCGGCGACCCCGAGCAGCTTGATGCGGTAGCCGAGTTCGGCGGCGGCGGCGAGGTCGGTCAGGCTGATCGTCTCGATGCCTTCGACATGGATCGCCTCGGCGTCGATTTTCGCGCCGAAGGCGAGCGAGGCGAGGATCGCAAGCTTGTGCGCGGTGTCGAAGCCGCCGATGTCGAAGGTCGGGTCGGCCTCGGCGTAGCCTAGCCGCTGGGCGTCGACGAGGCAGGCGTCGAACGAGAGGCCCTCCGTCTCCATCCGCGACAGGATGTAGTTGCAGGTGCCGTTGAGAATGCCGTAGACCCGCCGCACCGAATTCCCCGCCAGCGCCTCGCGTAGCGTCTTGACGACCGGAATGCCGCCCGCGGCCGAGGCCTCGAAACCGAGCGCGACCCCGGACGCCTCGGCGAGCGCGGCGAGCTCGAGGCCGTGGCGCGCGATCATGGCCTTGTTGGCGGTGACCACGGGAACCACGCGCCGGAGCGCCGCCTTGGTCGCCTCGTAAGCGGGGCCGTCGGCGCCGCCGATCAGTTCGACGAAGACGTCGATCGGCCCGGCCGCCGCAAGCGCGACCGGATCTTCGAAGAAGGGAACGCCGTCGAGATCGACGCCGCGATCGCGCGACGACCGCGCGCTGACTCCAGAGACGACGACGTCGCGCCCGGTCCGGCGCTCCAGCGCTTCCCGCTGCCGGCGCAGCAGCGCGACGAGCGCGGCGCCGACGACGCCGAGGCCCGCGATTCCGACGCGCAATGGTTTCGACATGACCGTCATCGTCCAGGCCGTCGCCGCGAAGTCTCGCCTTTTGCCTGATTTGCGCGATCGGGGCAACGCCGCGGCCCCGCGAGTCCCGCCGAGGCTTCGTGGAGCGGGTCGCGCGCTTGTCGCGCCCGCTGGGCTGGAGGGGTCGAGTCGGGCACGCCCGCCGTTTGCGTTCCGCGACGTCCGCTCTCGGGGCCGGCTCGTCGTTCAGGACGCCGCTTCCTCTTCGGTCACGACGTCGAACCGGGTCAGGGTCGCGACCCCGAACGCGGTCGAGATCGCGACGTCGGCCGCGTCGCGGCCGCGGGCCATCACGATGCGGCCGATGCGCGGATGATTGTGGCGCGCGTCGAAGGTGTACCAACGGCCGTCGAGGAAAGCCTCGAACCATGCGCTGAAATCCATCGGTGCGGGGTCGACAGGTACGCCGATGTCGCCGAGATAGCCGGTGCAATAACGCGCGGGAATGTTCATGCAGCGGCATAGCGCGACCGCGAGATGGGCGAAGTCGCGGCAGACGCCGATCCCTTCGCGCATCGCGTCGCTCGCCGAGCGGTTGGAGCGCGCGTCGGGGTAGCTGAAGCGGATCTTGCCGTGAGCGAAGTCGCAGATCGCCTTGACCCGCTGATAGCCGCCGGTCAGGCCGCCGAACATCGACCAGGCGAGATCGGTCAGGTTGTCGCTGTCGCAATAGCGGCTGGCGATGAGGAAGATGAGCGCGTCGTCGGGAAGGCGGGCGATTGGCGTCACCGGCGAATCGGGCGGCGTTTCGTCGGGCGCGCCCGAATCATGGATGACGAACCGGTTCGAGAAGGTGACGAGACCGGGCGGGACCTCGACCCGCGTGACGCGATTGCCGAAATGATCGAGATAGGCCCCCATCGCCAGATTGGGATCGGAGCGCACGACGTCGGGCGATCGGAGGTCGCCGACCCGCGAGGGATGCACGTTGAGATGCAGCAGCATCGATATCTCTGCGGGACACTGGAATGCGATGTCATATCCGGCGCGGATCAGCATCTGGCACCTTCCCGGGCTGTCGCCGTCCAAGCCTCGCGGCCCGCGTCAGGCGTTCAGCAAAAACCATGCCCGCGGCGATCTGCGGCGGGCCGGGGCTATCAACGGTCGGCCACGGCGGAAGGTTCCTGGGCGTCCAGTCGGCGCACGTGGACGGAAACCGCCATGCCCTCCTCGTCGCCGACGGCGCCGAAGAAGGAACCGTAGAGCGGGATCGCCTGTCGCGCGTCGCGCGCGACGGCGACCCGGATGAGGTCGCGATTGCCGACTATGCCGTTGGTGGGGTCGAATTCCACCCAACCCGCCCCTGGCAGATAGACCTGACACCAGGCGTGGGTGGCGCCGCCGCCGTGATGGCGATCGCCCGAATCGCGATGGGGAACATAGAGATAGCCGGAGACAAAGCGCGCAGCGAAGCCGAGTGTGCGCACCGCCTCGATCATCAGCACGGCGAAGTCGCGGCATGAGCCGCGCCGGCGCAGAAGGGTCTGGGCGGGGCTCTGGGTGCCGTTCTGGGTGCGCCGCTCGTAGGCGAAACCCTCCTTGATCGCATAGGTCAGGGTCATCAGCAGTTCGCCGGTCTCGGTCGGCCGGCCCTGATGGATGAAGCGGCGCACCCAGCGATCGAGTTCGCCGGCGTGATCGGGATGGATGCGCTCGATCGCGCGGGAGAGATCAGGCGATTCCTCCGCCGCGTAGGAGAACGGATAATAGCGGGCGCGCTCCTCGAGGAGAAATTCCGGCCCATCGAGGGGCGAATGATCGAGCGTGATGGCGCTCGCGATCCGCAGCCGGCGCGTCTGGCCCGCGAAGGTCGCGATCGCGACGCAATTGTCGAAGACGTCGTGGATCCAGGTCAGGCGCTCGGGCTCGGGATCGATTTCCAGCGCGGCGCTCAGCAGCCGCTGGTCGTAGCTGTCGCGCGGCCGCAGCATCATCCGGTGTTCGCCGAGTCCGACGGGCCGTGAATAGTCGTAGGTCGTGACGTGGTCGACGGTCAGAATCGGCATGGAGCCTCGAGGGAGCGCCGGGCGGCGAGCCGATCATCTATGGAAAGCCCCGCGCGAAGCAAGAGCGCAGGGTCGCGTCGGCCGGACCCCCGGCGATCTGCACGTGCACGGCGCGGCCGATTGTCCCCTTGCATTCGCGCGAATGCTGGGGCACGCCCCTCGCCGACGCGACGCTCGTCCCTCACTTGCCGGATCCGACCATGCGCACCTTCCTCATCGACACCGACACCGCTTCCGATGACGCCGTCGCCCTCATCATGGCGCTGTGCGCGCCGGACGTCAGCGTCTGCGCGTTGACGACCGTCGCCGGCAATGTCGGGCTGGAGCAGGCGACGCGCAATGCGCTGACCGCTGCCGAGGTTTGCGGCGCCGCTGTGCCGGTGTTCAAGGGCGCCGCGGGGCCGCTGACCCGCGCCCACGAGGACGCCCATTGGTTCCACGGCCGCGACGGCCTCAGCGATCGGAACTATCCCCCGCCGCGCCGCGCCGCCGAGGCCGAGCACGCGGTCGATGCGATCATCCGGCTCGTCCACGCCGAACCCGGCCTGACGCTGGTCACGCTTGGCCCTCTCACCAACATCGGGCTCGCGCTCGCGCGCGATCCGGCGATCGCCGCGAAGGTCGGGCGGTGCGTGATGATGGGCGGCGCGCCGTGCTGCGAGGGCAATGTGACGCCCGCGGCCGAATACAACATCTGGGTCGACCCCGAGGCGGCGCGCATGGTGTTCCGCTCCGGCCTGCCGGTCGAGATGGTCGGATGGCAGGTCTCGCGCGGCGATTCCGTGCTGACCGAGCCCGAAATCGAGGCGATTCTGGCGCTCGGGACGGAGAAGGCGCGGTTCGCGATCGAGTGCAACGCGCGCGCGAAGGAAGCCTATTTCATCCAGACCGGCCAGAGCGGCCTCTCGCTCGCCGATCCCACAGCGATGGCGGTGGCGCTCGACCGCGCGATCGGGGCGAAATGGAGCCGCCATCTGGTCGAGGTAGAATGCGCGAGCGAACTTACGCGCGGCATGACGATCGTGGACCGCCTCGACGTTGCGCACGACCCCAACAACCGGGCCGCGTGGAAGCACGCGCTCGACACCCAGGTCTTGACCGACGTGTGCTGGACGCTCGACTGCCCCGAATTCAAAGCGATGCTGCTGCGCGCGCTCGCATGAACATCGGAGGTATCGCCGATGCGCCGCCTCGCGGGGTTCCCCTGGTCAGACGCCGTTGCTCTCCAGGACGTAGTGGCATGGTTTCGACAGTCGCTCGCGATGCGCCTGCAGGCATTGCAGATAGGCGCTCGACCCATCCTGCTCGGTCAGCTTGTGGCAGAAGCGGCGCACGTCCGACGCACAGGCCGCGCGTTGCTCGGGGGTCCCCGACTGCGCGAAAGCCGCCGAAGAGAGGCCGAGAATCATGGCCGACATGAGAATTCCACGGATCGTCATCGGACCCTCCTCCTTTGTGAAGTTTCACGTAAACGCGGCGACGACGACTTCGATCCGATGGGACCTGTGACTTTCTTGCCGAGGCCGGGCGGATCTTCTATTCGCCGGTGATGACGGCCTCGACCGCCGCGACGGTCGTTTGCTTCGGGTCGATGTCGTCGGCGACGATCCTGCCCCGCCGCATGACGACGATCCGGTCGACGACCTGGAACACGTGGTGGATGTTGTGGGCGATGAAGATGCAGGAATGGCCGGAATCGCGCGCGTTGCGCACGAAGCGCAGCACGCCCTGCGTTTCGGCGACGCCGAGGTTGTTCGTGGGCTCGTCGAGGATGATGAGGTCGCTGTCGAAATGCATTGCGCGCGCGATCGCCACCGCCTGTCGTTCGCCGCCCGACAGCGAGCCGATCGGCGTGTCGGGCGGGATGTCCTTGCCGATGCCGACCTTCTTGAGCAGGTCGCGCGCGACCTGCTCCATGAGCCGGTGGTCCATGCGGTCGAGCAGGCGCGGTCCGGTTATCGGCTCGCGGCCGAGGAACAGGTTGCGCGCGATCGACAATTGGGTGACGAGCGCGGAATCCTGGTAGATCGTCTCGATGCCTTGCGCGATCGCGTCGGTCGTGCCGCGCATCTTCACCTTGCGGCCGCGCACCCAGATTTCGCCGCGCGTCGCCGGCACCGCGCCGGACAGAACTTTGATGAGCGTCGACTTGCCCGCGCCGTTGTCGCCGAGCAGGCCGACGATTTCGCCGCGATCGACCGTCAGGTTCACATCCTCGAGCGCCTGGATGCGGCCGTAGAACTTGTCGATGTGCTCCATCCGGACGAGCGCTTCGGCCATCTCAGGTCCCCGCCTGGTGTCGGCGCTCCAACCAGGAGTGCAGCGCCATCATGCCCAGGATGATCGCGCCGATGAATATGTTGTAGGCGAGGCCGGGCACGCCGATCAGGACGATGCCGTTGCGCATCACCCGCAGGATGAAGATCCCGAGGACGGTGCCCACGATCGTGCCGCGTCCTCCGGTCAAGGCGGTGCCGCCGATCACGACCATCGCGATGACCTCGAGTTCATAGCCGGTTCCGCTGTTGGGATTGGCGGCCGAGGTGCGGATCGAGCTGATCACGCCCGCGAGCGAAGCCATGATCGACGACAGGACGAACAGCGCGATCTTGACGCCGTCAACCGCGACGCCGCGCGCGCGCGCCGCGCCCGGATTGCCGCCGGTCGCCAGGATCCAGTTGCCCGCCTTGGTCCGGGTCAGGACGTAGCTCAGGGCGATCGCGGCGGCGATGAACCAGAACAGCGACATGTAGATGCGAAAGCCGTCGATGTAGAAGTCGCCGACCAGCGCCTGCGCGAGCCAATGGCCGCCTGCGCTCCAGGTGCGCTGGGGAAAACCGTCGGTGACGAAAAGCGCCGTGCCGCGCACGACCAGCAGCATGCCCAGAGTCACCAGGAACGAGGGAATCTTGAGCTGGGTCACGAACCAGCCGTTGACGAGGCCGATCAGCGCCGCCACGACAATCGCAATCGCGAAGGCGACGTCCAGCGACGCGAGGCCGGCGTTGAAGAGGGTCCACATCAGCACAGGCGAGAAGCCGAACAGGGAACCGACCGAAAGATCGAATTCGCCCGCCGTCATGAGCAGCGTCATCGACAGCGCGATCAGACCAAGCTCGACGGTGAACGCGAGCGTGTTGCTGATGTTTCCGACCGACAGGAAATCATGGTTGATCGCCCAGAACCCGAAGAGTTCGACGACGAGCAGGACGAAAGGCCCGAATTCCGGTCGCGCGACGGCGCGCTGAAGGAGAGAGCGTTGTTTCAAGGCAGCGGCCGATCGCCGTGTAGAAGCGCGTTCGCGGCCGCCGGAGGCCGCGAATGCCGGGGATCCGCGGCCTATTTGCCGGACAGAATATGGTCGTAGAGCGACGCCTTGTCCTTCTCGTAGAGCGCACCGGTGATGACGTTGAAGCCCGGCGGAATGCCGCCCGCGGCCATCGCGGCCAGCGAGAGCGCGACATAGCTGGTCGCCTGCGGGTCCTGCCATTGCGCGGCGTTGACGTAGCCGGTCAGGACTTCCTGGGTCGTGTCGAGCGAATTGCCCCAGCCGACGACCGGGATTTCGCCCGGCTTGACATGGACCTGGTCGAACACGCGCTTGACGCTGCCGTCGGCGAGATCGCCGAGCGCGATGATCGCCTTGATCTTCTTGCGATTGGCGGTGAGGTAGTCGGCCATCCGGGTGATGATCTCGCCCTGATCGAGCGTCGTCTCCGTAACCTCGTAGGTGATCCCGAGCGGCTTGAACACGCTCGAAATGCCCTCGGTCTCCTGGACCCCGTAGGTGGCGCCCGGCACTTCGACCGGCATCCAGACGAAATCGCCGGCTTTCACGAGGCCCTTGTCGACGAGATATTGCGCCCAGTGGCGGCCGAAGGTGACGTTGTCGCCGCCTACATAGGCGTTGAAGCTCGCCTTGGGATCGGGCGTGTTGAAGTTGATGATCGGGATCTTGGCGTCGTTGGCTTCCTTGGCGACCTGGATGAGGCTGCCGGGATCGGGGCTGGTCGTCACGATGCCGTCGGCCTTGGCGGCGATCGCCGAGCGCACGGCTTCCTGCTGCGAGGCGACGTCGCCGTTGTGGAAGGAGGTCTTGACGGTGTTGCCGGTGTCCTTGGCCCATTGGTTGGCGCCGGCGAGGAAGTAGGTCCAGACTGGGTCGGCGGGCGAGCCGTGCGAGATCCAGAAATAGGTCTTGGCCTGCGCGGCCAGCGGCGCGCCGAGCGCGAGAAGCGCGCCGCAGAGAAGCAGCATCAGTCTCTTGAGCATTCCATGTCCTCCCTCGCGGCGCGTCTGGCCCGTTCAAATGCGGGCTTCGACGCTGATTCGTCACTGTGACATGTCGGTATGAAGGGTGCAAGACGAGGTCAGCGGGCCCGATCGACCGTGCTCCGGCGCGGTCAGGATTTCACGGTCGCCCTGAACTTGCCCATGAGATAGGGCCCCGAGAGCACGGGCTCGTATCTCGGCGTCTCGCCGGGCGCGAGGCACGCCTCGAGGCAGGCGATTTCGGCGAACCAGTCGGGCTGGTGGAAGAAGGCGAGCGACTGGCGGCGCGCGCGGCCGTCCGCCTCCGCCGCAGGATTGGTCACCCTGTGAAGCGTCGAGACCCAGCGGTCGTTGGTCCAGCGCTGCATGAGATCGCCGATGTTGACTACAAAGGCGCCGGGGATCGGCGGGACCTCGATCCAGGCTCCGTCGCGCCGAGCGATTTCGAGGCCGCGCGAGCCCGCTTGCGGCAGCAGGATCGTCAGGGCGCCATAGTCGGTATGCGCGCCGGCGCGCAACTGGCCGGCTTTCGGCGGCGCCGTCTGCGCGGGATAGTTCAGCGCTCGCAGGGCGCTCACCGGCGCCTGAATGAATTTGTCGAAGCGGTCTGAGGGAAGACCGAGCGCTTCGGCGAATACGCGCATTATGCGGGCCGCGAGATCCTCCATCGCGACGTAGTACGTCTCCCACGCCGCTCTGAACCCGTCCGGCCGCTCAGGCCAGATCGTCGGCGCGTAGCAGAAGGCGAGCGCTTCGGCGTCGACCATCCCGTCGGGCGCGCCCGCGGGCCCGCCGTTGAAGCTCTCCTTGAGATCGGGCGGCGAGTCGACGTCCCGCGATTTGGCGAGCGCCTCCGTCCCGGGGCCGAGGTAGCCGTATGGGTAGCCTGGATACGGCGCCCGCGCCTTCTGCTTCTCGTCGGTCGGCAGATCGAAGAAGGCGCGCGCCTTCGACCACACGAAGTCGATGATCTCCGGCGCGACGCCATGGCCGGCGACAGCGAGGAAACCCGAGGCGCGGCACACCGCGTCGATCTCGGCGGCGCGCTCTCGCCGGGCATCGCCTCCCGCCTGCTCGAAGTCTCGCAGATCGAGAAGCGGAAACGGCGTGGACGGCATGGCGACCTCTGATAGTCTGCGGCAACGCCGGGACTATAGGCGAGCGGCGTTTCCGGGCAACCGGCGCGCGCGGATACGGAGCAGTGAAAGGGCGATCATGCCGGGGCGCCATGGCGCGGCTTCGCTGGACGTGTCGGGCGACTGGAACGGCGTCTACAGCTACGCCGTCGCATCGATCGCGGCGGCGCCGGTCGCGTTTCTGGCGACCCTCGCTTCGTGGGGGCGACGGAGGAGACGAGCCGCGGCGGTGCGGCGCCCGCGCCGCGGCGCGGGCGCCGCACCGGCCGCGCGGTCGCCTTCGTCAAGCGCTACGACGGGTGGCCGCACCGCCACGATATCCACTACACGGGCGAGCTCAACGGCGACGCGACCGAGATTCGCGGGCGCTGGCGGATCGTCCCGTTGCCGTCGGGCGCGTTCCTGATGATCCGCGCGCAACCGGCGGCGCGCGCGGCGGAGCGCGAAACCGTCGCGCAAGTCTGAGGCCGGCGCCGGGCGTCGCATGGCGATCGGACCGCCTGCCCTGCCCCTCACGCCGCAGAAATCGCCGCCTCGGCGACAAGGAACTCCCGCAGCGCCTTGATCCGGGTCGAGCCGGCCTGGTTCGGCCGGCACAGGAAGTAATAGCCGAACGGCGTGTGGACGCTGGTGGTGAACGGCGCGACGAGCCGACCGGCGGCGAGTTCGTCGGCGGCGATCGCCAGAGAGGCGAGCGCGACCCCCTGCCCCTGCGCCGCCGCGTGGATCGCCATCGACATGTGGTTGAACCAGACGCCGCGCGTCGACTCGACCTCCGCCGCGCCGGCCGCACGCAGCCAGTCCGACCAGGCCGGCCAGGTCGAGAAGCTCGGGTTCCAGTCGAGATGCAGCAGAGTGTGGTACTTGAGGTCCTGCGGCGTCCGGATCGGATGCGGCCCGTGCGCGAGCGCGGGCGCGCAGACCGGAAACACGTCCTCGTTGAACAGCAGCGTGGTCGCGAGCCCGGGAAAATCGCCGGTGCCCCAGCGGATCAGCGCATCGACGCTGGCGCGGTCGAGCGCATCCTCCATCGGATTGGCGTCGAGCAACACGTCGATGTCGGGATGGCGCGCCTTGAACTTGCCGATCCGCCCGACCAGCCAGGTCGCAGCGAACGAGGCGCTCGAATTGATGACGAGGAAGCGCCGGCCGTTGGCCTCGCGCATGGCGCGGGCGGCGCGGCCGAGCGCGACGAAGCCGTCGCCCAGATCGCGCGCGCCGGCGAGGCCCGCCTCGGTGAGCCGCAGGCCGCGCCCGGCCCGCTCGACCAGCGGCGCGCCGATCTCCTCCTCGAGCTGGCGGACCTGCTGGGCGACGGCCGCCTTGGTGACGAAGAGCTCATCAGCCGCCCGCGCGAAGGACAGGTGGCGCGACACCGACTCGAGCGCGCGCAGGGCGTTAAGGGAGGGTAAACGAGTGGGGGCCTTCATCGGATATATTTTCTATCCCAAAGGCGCATAAAGCATGACTTTGCCGCATCGCAACATCGGCCTATATGGAGGTGCATGAAGCGCGTAGTTTCCTTGAAGAGCAACGATTATGAGCAACACGGCGGCAAATTCCCAGATCTCACCGGGCGTCGTTGGCGCTGTCGGCGTCGGCCGAATCGGGACCGTATGTAAACTAATTCTAAACGAATTATCGACCCTGGCGCAACGGCCGGCCGAGCGTCGCCGGCTCGCTGCGCTGTCGCCGCGGCTGCTCGAGGACATCGGGATGACGGTCGCCGAACGCGACGCCCTGGCGCGCTGAGGCGCGGCCCTATCCGACGGGCCTTTCGTCGGCGATGACCCTGCCGTCGTCGGGCAGCGAGCCCGGCGCCACGAGTTCGACGGCGCCGCGCAGTTTCGTCAGCGTCGCCAGCGTTGCGGCGACCGCGGTCCGCAGCTCTTCGGTCGCCTCGGCAGTTTCGGCGCGCAGCGTCATCGCGTCCTGCTCGCCGGCGCGCGCGACCACGAGGCGCAGGATCCCGAGCTGCGGGTGGCTCCGGCCGACCTCGACGACCTGGGCGGGATGGACGAACATCCCCTTGACCTTGGCGGATTGGTCGGCGCGCCCGAGCCAGCCTCTGATGCGCCGGCCGATATCGGCGCCGAGGAACGCCGAGAGGTCGCCGGTGGCAAAGCGCAGCAGGGGATAATCAGCGTTGAGGCGGGTGACGACGACCTCGCCGACGCGGCCCGCCGGCGCCGGATCGTCGGAGCCCGGCGTCACAATCTCCACGATGACGCCGTCGTTGACGACCATGCCGTCGATTCGCGCTCCGTCCTGGCCGTCGGCCTCGTAGGCGATGACGCCGACATCGGCGGTCGCATAGGCCTGCCGGACCTTGATCCCGTGCGACTCGAGTTCGGCGCGCAGGCTCGCTGGCAGCGCGGCGCCGGAGACGAGCGCGTTGCGGATCGAATCGATGGCGCCGCCGGCGTCGCGCGCACGGTCGATGAGAATCTTCAGGAAGTCGGGCGTGCCGCAATAGGCCTCGGGCTTCAGATGCCGGATCGCCTCCAATTGCTGCTCGGTGGCGCCGGGCCCGGCTGGTATCACCGCGCAGCCGAGCGCGTGGGCGCCGCTCTCCATGATGTGGCCGCCCGGCGTCAGGTGATAGGAAAAACAGTTGAGCACGACATCGCCGGCGCGAATGCCCGCCGCGGCCAGCGCCCGTGCGGCGCCCCACCAATCCGCGCCGAATCCCTCCGGCTCGAAGATCGGCCCGGGCGAGACCATCAGCCGCTTGAGCTGCGCCGGTCGCGTCGCAGCAAGGCCGCCGAACGGCGGCGCGGCCTCCTGCATCGCCTTGAGCCCAGACTTGCGCAGCGCCGGCACGCGGGCCAGATCGGCGCGCGAGCGCAGTGCGGCGATGTCGACGCCCGCCAACTGGGCCGCGAGCCCAGGCGCGTTCGGCGCCGCAGCCCCGAGAATCTCGCGCAGGCGCGTGAAGGCCGCAGCCTCGCGGCCAGCCGATTCGTCATTCGCGCTCATCGGTTCTCCGCCCGCCGGTCACGCCAGCCATCGCTTGCGTCGCTTGTAGTGCTTCACGTCGCGGAACGAACGGCGCTCAGGGCCGGCAACGCCGAGATAGAATTCCTTGACGTCCTCGTTGGCGCGCAACGCGTCCGCCGCACCGTCGAGCACGATGCGCCCGTTCTCAAGAATATAGCCCGAGGTCGCGTAGCGCAGCGCGATATTGGCGTTCTGCTCCGCGAGCAGGAACGAGACCTGCTCGCGCCGGTTCAGATCCCTCACGATTTCGAAGATTTCCTCGACGAGCTGCGGGGCCAGTCCCATCGAAGGCTCGTCGAGCAGGATCATTCGGGGGCGCGACATCATCGCGCGGCCGATTGCGCACATTTGCTGCTCGCCGCCCGAGGTATAGCCGGCGAGCGACAGGCGCCGCTGCTTGAGGCGCGGGAACCAGCCGTAGACCGCCTCGAGGTCGCGCGCGATCGCCCTGGCGCCGTCGCGGCGCGTGAAGGCGCCGGTCAGCAGATTCTCCTCGATCGTCAGATGCCCGAAGCAATGGCGCCCCTCCATCACCTGGATGCAGCCGCGCCGCACGAGATCGTCGGGCGCGAGACCGTCGATCCGTTCGCCCGCGAACGCGATCGTTCCCTTGGTCACCTCGCCGCGCTCGGCGCGCAGGAGATTTGAGATCGCCTTCAGCGTCGTCGTCTTGCCGGCGCCGTTGGCGCCCAGCAGCGCGACGATTCCGCCCGTCGGCACGGCCAGCGACACGCCCTTGAGGACGAGGATGACCCGACTGTAGACGACCTCGATGTTGTTGACGGCGAGCAGAGGCGCCTCGGCGAGGGGGTCTGGCGTCATGATCGCTCCGTTGGGCCCCGCTCGCAGGGGCGGGCGAGGCGTCCGGCGTCAGGACTTGCTGTCGCAGGCCTCGGTCCGCGCAGGCCAGCCGGCGTTCTTCTCGACATAGGACTTCGCGGCCTCGTCGAGCAGCGGCTGGACCTTGTCGAGCGCAGAGGGAATCGGATCGGTCACCTTCACCCATTGCGCACCATCCCATTGCTGGATGAACGTCGCGCTGTGGCTGTTGTGATCGGCGCAGGTCAGCTTGAACGGCGCCGCGAAGCCCTCGAGTCCGAGCGCCTTGAACCGCGCGGCGTCGAGATCGATCGTCTCGAGGCCGCGGCGAACGTCCTCGCCGGTCACGATCTTCCGGCCGGTCAGCTTCTGCGCGTTGAGGATCCCCTCGGCGATCAGCATCGAATTGTAGACGCCGTGATTGTAGAGGACCTGCCCGACCTCGCTCGCAGGCGCCAGGCTTTTTCCGGCTTCGACGACGCGCTTCTGGATGTCGCGCAGCGCGGGAAAATCGGTCCCGGTCGCGTGCCAGTTGAGCGTCTTGAAGCCTTTGGCGCCGTCGCCCGCCGAACTCACGTCCGCCTCGCTGGGCCACCAGATCGAGATGAACCTGTCCATCGGAAAGCCGGCCTTCACCGCTTCCTTGACCGCGGTCGCGTTCATCGCGCCCCAGCCGTACATCACGACGAAATCGGGCTTGTCGCGCCGGACGTCGAGCCATTTGGCCGATTGATTCTGCATGTCGGCGGGCGCGACGGGATAAAGCTTCAGGGTAAAGCCGAGATCCTTCGACAGATCCTGGAACAGCGGAATCGGTTCCTTGCCGAAGCCCGCGTCGAAATAGAGATAGCCGATCGTCTTGCCCTTGAGGTTCTCCAGCGAGCCCTGGCCGATGTATTTCAGGATTTCCGAGAGGCCATCCCAATAGGTCGCGGGCGGATTGAAGATCCAGGGAAACACGTCGCCCTTGGCGGAGGCCGAAAGGCCATAGGCCATGCTGAGGATCGGGATCTTGTCGACTGCGGCTTTGGGGATCAGCGACAGCGTGATTCCGGTCGACCAGGGATTGACGATCACCGGATTCCTTGGCTTCACCGAGTCGTAGCACTCGACGCCGCGCTTGGTGTCGTAGCCGGTCTCGCATTCGTCGACCACGAGCTTGACGCCGCCGATCCCGCCGTCACGCTCGTTGAGCATGGTGAGATAATCGTGCATGCCGTCGGCGATCGGCGTGCCCGAGCCGCCGAACGGGCCGGTCCGGTAGGTGAACAGCGGCACGTAGATCGAATCCTCGGCCGCCGCTGGCGGCGCGGCGCCGATCAGCGCCGCCGCCGAAATCACCGCCCCGGCCGCCAGCCCGAGAGCCCGCCTCGCGTTCCTCATTTCGTCCCTCCTTCGCCTGTTCGTTGCCATCATTGTGCGCCTCGCCCGCTAATAGGGGAAGGGCCAGACGCGGAGCTTCTGCTTGCCAATGCCCCACAATCGCGCCAGGCCGCGCGGTTCGACGATCAGAAAGAAGATGATCAGCGCGCCGGTGACCATGAAGGTCAGCTGTTCCACGGTCGCCGATCCCACCTCGAGCCCGACCAGCGCCGGCAGGGCGCGCAGGGCGATCGGCAGGATGTGGATCAGCGCCGCGCCTAGGAAGGCGCCCAGGATGCTGCCGAGACCGCCGATGATGACCATGAACAGCAACAGAAACGACAGGTTGATGTTGAACGCCTCGGGCTCTGCGGCGCCGAGCCACAGGAACACCATCAGGGCGCCCGCCACGCCAATGTAGAACGAAGAGACCGCGAAGGCGAGCAGTTTGGCTGGCAACAGCCGGATGCCCATGAGCTGCGCGGCTATGTCCATGTCGCGCACCGCCATCCAGGTTCGGCCGATGCGGCCGTGGACGATGTTCGAGGCGATCCAGGCCATCGCCGCCACGATGGTGAGCACGACGAGATAGCGGGTCGCCGGCGCCGCATTGGGGCCGGTCACCGCGAGCCCGAACAGGCGGTGGGTCGAGACCTCGATCGCGCCCGAAGTGTTGTCGTTGTAGAGCCAGGAGACCCGCGCGAAGCACCATTGCAGGAAGAACTGCGCGGCGAGCGTCGCCACCGCGAGATAGAACCCCTTGATCCGCAGGCTCGGCAGGCCGAACAGCGCGCCGACCGCGCAGGACACGAAGCCGGACGCGAGAATCCAGACCAGGATGTTCACCTGCGGAAAAAAAGTCGCCAACTTGTAGCAGGCATAGGCGCCCACGCCCATGAACGCCGCCGAGCCGAGCGACAGCAGCCCGGCATAGCCGGTCAGGATGTTGAGGCCGATCGCGGCGAGCGAGAAGACCAGGAACGGGATCATGATCGAATTGAGCAGGAACTGGCCGCCTGCGAGCGGAATGACGACGAAGGCGACCACGAGAATCAGACCGAGCCCGATCCGATCCTGGCGGATCGGGAAGATCGCCATATCGGCGGCGTAGTTCGTCTTGAACTGCCCGGCTTCGCGGTAGAACATTTCAGCGCCTCGCTGCGGTCGCGGTCATCGTTCAGACGCGCTCTATGATGCGCTCGCCGAACAGGCCCTGCGGCCGGAACAGCAGGAAGCCGAGCGCGATGACATAGGCGAGCCAGCTCTCGATGCCGCCGCCGAAGATCGGGCCCCAGTAGAATTCGCCGAGCTTTTCGCCGATCCCGACGATGAGGCCGCCGACGATGGCGCCGGGGATGGATGTCAGGCCGCCGAGGATCAGCACCGGCAGCGCCTTCAGCGCGACGATCTGCAGCGCGAACGAGACGTCCGAGCGCGCGCCCCAAAGAATCCCGGTAGCCAGCGCGACGATCCCGGCGGCGAACCAGACGACGACCCAGATCTGATTCAGCGAAATCCCGACCGAAAGCGCCGCCTGATGGTCATCCGCGACGGCGCGCAGCGCCCGGCCGACCCGGGTCTTCTGGAAGAACAGGGCGAGCCCCGCCACCATGACCAGCGCGATGACGGCGGCGGCCACGTCGATCTTCTGCAGCGACACCGTCCCGCCGAGGACCGCCAGATCGAGCGCGCCCGACGGCAGCCAGAGTTCGGCGGCGATCATGGTCTTCGGGTTGCCGCCGAAAGTCAGTTCGCCGAGCCCGATGAGAAAATAGGTCAGTCCGAACGTCGCCATGAACAGGATGATGTCGGGTTGGTTGACGAGCGGGCGCAGCACCAGCCGCTCGACGCCGCGGGCGAGCAGATACATCACGCCGATCGTCGCGATCAGCGCCGGGAAGGCCGGGATGCCCTTCTCGTGCAGGCCGACCAGGGTCAGCGCGGCGAACACCATCATGATGCCCTGGGCGAAGTTGAACACGCCGGACGCCTTGAAGATCAGCACGAAGCCTAGCGCGATCAGCGCATAGAGCATGCCGCCGACGAAGCCCTCCCAGATCGTCTGCACGAGCAGATCGGGCGCGCCCGCCATCTGGACGAAGGGGTCGACGAAGAACTGGCGGAGCAGGTCCATCGCGCCGCGCTCCTCAATGCGCCACGCCGAGGTAGGCGGCGATCACTTTTGGGTCGCGCTTGACCGCGTCGGGTGCGGCGTCGGCGATCTTGCGGCCATATTCCAGCACGACGACGCGGGTCGCCAGATCCATCACCACCCCCATGTCGTGCTCGATCAGCGCGATCGTGACGCCATAATGATGGTTCACGTCGAGAATGAACCGGCTCATGTCCTCCTTCTCCTCGAGATTCATGCCCGCCATCGGCTCGTCGAGCAGCAGCAGGTCGGGCTCCATCGCGAGCGCCCGGCCGAGTTCGACCCGCTTTTGCAGCCCGTACGAGAGTACGCCGACCGGGGTCTTGCGGATCGCCTCGATCTCGAGGAAATCGATGATCCCCTCGCAGACCTTGCGGTGCGCGATCTCCTCGGCGAGCGCCGGGCCGTGGCGCAGCGCCTGCCAGAACAATCCGCGCTTCATCCGCAGAGTGCGCCCCGCCAGGATGTTGTCGAGCGTGGTCATGCCCTTGAACAGCGCGACGTTCTGGAACGTCCGCGCGATCCCCTGGGTCGCCGCCTCATGCGGGCGCATTGCCGATCTGGTGCGCCCGCGAAACGCGATCCGGCCGAGCTGGGGATGGTAGAATCCGTTGATGACGTTGAGCATCGACGTCTTGCCGGCGCCGTTCGGGCCGATGATCGCGCGGATCTCCCCTTTCTCGATGTCGAACGAGACGTCGCTGATCGCCTTGACGCCGCCGAACGACAGCGAGACGTTCTCGACCGCCAGCAACGGCTCCCGGACCCCCGGCTGGCTCATGCCGCACGCCCGCGCGCGGGCGCAGCGGCCGGATGCGACGTCATTTCGACGATTCGCGCGCTGCCGGTCAGAACGCCCTTGCGGCCGTCCTCGTAGGTGATCTCGGTCGAAATCTCGGCGATCTCCGCCCCGTCGTAAAGGCCGGCGACGAGCGAGGCGTAGCGCTCGGCGATCAGCCCGCGGCGCACCTTCTGGGTGCGGGTGAGTTCACCGTCGTCGGCGTCGAGCTCCTTGGGCAGGATGAGGAAACGCCTGATCTGGGCGCCCGCCATCGCAGTCTCGCGCGCCAGCGCGCGATTGACCTCGTCGACATGGGCGCGGATCATCGCGTAGACCTCGGGATGGCCGGCGAGCTCCTGATACGAGCCATAGGCGATGTTGCGGCGCTCCGCCCAATTGGCGACCGAGGCCAGCTCGATGTTGAGCATAGCGACGACGTGCTCGCGGCCCTGCCCGATGGCGACCGCCTCCTTGATGTTGGGAAAGAACTTCAACTTGTTCTCGATGTATTTGGGCGCGAACAGCTGGCCGGAGGCGAGCCTGCCGACGTCCTTGGCGCGGTCGACGATCTTGAGCTGGCCGTCCGGTTCTATGTAGCCGGCGTCGCCGGTCCGCACGAAGCCGTCGCTGGTGAGCGCCTCGGCGGTTTTCTCCGGCTCGCGGAAATAGCCGGTGAACATGCCCGGCGACCGGAACTGGACCTCGCCGTCCCCGGCGATCCGCAGTTCGACATGCGGCGCCGGCGGCCCGACCGCGTCGGCGCGCACCGCGGCGTCGGTCTGCGCCGTGACGTAGAGGAAGGCCTCGGTCTGGCCGTAGAGCTGCTTGAGGTTGAGGCCGAGCGAACGGTAGAACGCGAACAGGTCGGCGCCGATCGCCTCGCCGGCGGTATAGGCGACGCGGATGTTCGAGAAGCCGAGGACGTTCTTGAGCGGGCCGTAGACGAGCGCCTCGCCGAGCGCGTAATGCGCGCGCGCCAGCAGAGGAACCGGCTGCCGGTTGGCGATCCGCTCGCCCCAACGCTTCGCCACGGCGAGGAAATGCCGGAACATCGCGCGCTTGACGGCGCTGGCGTCCTCCATCCGGATCATCACGCGGGTCAGCAGCGCCTCGAACGCGCGCGGGGGCGCGAAATGGAAGGTCGGCCCGATCTCGCGCAGGTCCTCGGCCGCGGTCTCGGCGCTCTCCGGACAGGCCATGCAGAAGCCAGCGACGAACCCCTGCGCGTAATTGAGGTAATGGTCGCCGACCCAGGCGAGCGGCAGATAGGCGAGCACGACGTCGCGGTCGGTCAGGCGGTCGAACGCGACGGTGTCGCGGGCGGCGGCGATGCAGCGCTCGCCGGTCAGCACCACGCCTTTGGGACGCCCCGTAGTGCCGGACGTGTAGAGGATGACCGAGGGATCGGCGCCGCGGCCCGCCGTGATCGCCGCCTCGAGCGCGGCGGCCGCGCCGGGATCGCGCAGCGCCGACTCGCCCGCCGCGATCACGTTGTCGAGAGATCGTAGCCGGCCGTCCGCGTAATCGGCGAGACCGCGCTTCTCGTCGTAGAGAACATGGGTCAGGCCCGGCAGGCGGTCGGCGATCGACAGGAGCTTGTCGACCTGCTCCTGGTCCTGGGCGACGATCAGGCTCGCCTCGGCGTGGCCGAGCACATAGGCCATTTCGTCGGCGACCGCGTCGGCGTAGACCGGCAACGGAACGGCGCCGAGCATCTGCGCCGCCGTGATCGTCCAGTAGAGTCGCGGCCTGTTGGCGCCGACAACGGCGATCTTGTCGCCATGCGACAGCCCCAGCGCCGCGAGGCCCTGCGCTAGCGCGCGCGTGAGATCGTAGACGTCGGCCCAGTTCCAACTCTGCCAGATCCCGAGGTCCTTGTGGCGGAAGGCCGGACGGGCGCCGCGCGCCCTGGCGTGTTCGCGCAGGAGCTTGGCGAACGTATCCTCACGCGCGCCGGATTCATCGCGCGGCGTCACGTACAAATCGGTTCCCTCCCCTGGCGGCGTCCGCCACGACCATCGCTTGCCGCGGCCGCTCCAGCATAGCGCTACGTTAGTCGCATTCGCGCCGGCATCAAGCCGCTCGCGCCTGTCAGCGCGGAATTCGCGCCGTCGCCTCGATCTCGATCTTCATCTCCGGCCGCAGCAGTCCGGCGACGACGTAAATGCCGGCGGCGGGCCGGATGGCGCCGAAAATCTCGCCCTGAACCTTCAGCGCGGGCTCGCAATAGGCGGGGCTGGTGACGAAAGTCTGCAGCCGGACGACGTCGGCGAGGCCCGCGCCCGCCTCGGCGAGCACCGCGGCCAGGGTCCTGGCGATGTTGCGCGCCTGGTCGACGACGTCGTCCGGCATCGTCATCGTGGCATAATCATAGCCGGTCGTGCCCGCGACGAATACCGTGTCGCCGTCGACGACGGCGCGCGAATAGCCGTAGGCCGCCTCGAACGGCGAACCGGACGAGATCAGGCGGCGCGGCGTCATGGTGGCTCCGTTCGGGACAGGCGGGATCGCCGCGAGCGCTCGCGCCGCGTCCGTCGCCGGACGGCGGGAGCGCGACCGTAGCGGTCGTGAGGACTCTGTTACAGGGAGCGAGCCGTCCGGGCTAGCCGCCTCGTCGCCGCGGCGGCCCGCCCCGGCCTGCTTTTGGCCGCAATTCTGGTGTCTGAGGCCGACCTCGCGCCCGCCGCCCCATCGAGGCGGAACGGCCGGCGCGATTTCACCGGTCAGAATGCGTGACCGCCCGATGGGCGAGCGTCTGGCCTACCGGTCGCCGGCGCGAGCATTTTCGCGCGGCGTCGCCGCCGAGACGACAGGGCGCTCGCTCAGGGCCGCGCCGCTCGGCATTTCGTCCAGTCGCGCTTGCGCGCCCCCGGGTCGATCGGCGGACATTTCCCCGGTTGCGGCCGGTTGCGCGCGTCAGAGGCGCTGCTTTCCCCGCCGCGGTCGCCTCAGCCGAGCGCGCAGCCGCGCGACCAGGTTTCTGGAGACGACCGTTGAAGTCATTTTCGTTCATTCTTGTTGCGTCTTCCTGCCTGACCCTCGCTGGCGGCGTTCACGCCCAGGGCGGTCGAAGCATCGAGCAATTCCTGGCCGCGCCGACGCCGTCCTCGGTGGCGGCCGTCCAGGCGGTTCATGTCCGGACGACCGAAGCCCAAGTCGTGCTGGCGTCGTGGTACGGCGGCGGGGAGAGCCTCGGCCGCCGCACCTCGACCGGCGAAGTGTTCCGGCCGATGAGCCATACCGCGGCGCATCGCACGCTGCCGTTCGGCACGCTTCTGCGCGTCTCCGCGCCGGCGACGGGACGCTCGATCGTGGTGCGGATCAACGATCGCGGGCCCGCCGCCTCGACGGGGCGCGCGCTCGACCTTTCGCGCGGCGCGGCGATGGATCTGGGCATAGCTGGCGCGGGCTCGGCCCGCGTGATGATCGAAGTCATGCGCTGATCCGGGCGGCGACGCCTCGCCCAAAACAGACCGACCGCGCGCGGCTCAGGTGAATTCCATGATGACGGCGTCGACCGCGAGGGAATCGCCCTCGCGGGCGATGATCTTCTTGATCGTGACGTCGCGCTCGGCCAGCAGAACGTTCTCCATCTTCATCGCCTCGATCATGCAGAGGCCTTCCCCGGCCTTGACCTCCTGACCCGCGCGCACCGGGATCGTCTTGACGAGGCCCGGCATCGGGCAGAGCAGCGTCTTCGAAGTGTCGGCGCCCTTGCGGTCGAGCATCAGCGCGGCCAATTCCGCCTCGCGGCGGGTGTAGACGCGCGCCTCGACGCTGACGCCGCGGTGGGCGAGCAGAAAGCCGTTGAGGATCGGCCGCACCTGCGCGGCGACCGGCGCGCCGTCGATCGTCCCGCTCCACACCGGCTCGCCCGGCGTCCAGTGCGAGGCGACGCGGAGGCTGCGTCCTTCGGCGAGCACGATTTCCAGTTCCGCGCCGCCGCCGGCGATTTCGACGTCGTAGCGATCCTTGCCCAGCAGGACCGCGCGCTGGGCCTGGAACCGCAGGCTGGCCTGCGCGCGCAGCTGGCCCGAAATGCCGCGCTTGCGAACGTTCTGAACATGGTCGACATGGGTGGCGATCGCGGCCATCACATGGGCGGCCTCGCCCGAGGCGACCAGCGGCGAAAACCCGCGCGGAAATTCCTCGGCGATGAATCCGGTCGACAGGCGCCCCGCCCGCCAGCGCTCGTGCTGCATCAGCGCGGCCAGGAACGGGATGTTGTGGCGGATGCCGTCGATGACGAAGGCGTCGAGCGCGCGCGCCTGCGCGTCGATCGCAGTCGTCCGGTCGGCGGCGTGGGTGACGAGTTTGGCGATCATCGGGTCGTAATGGATCGAGATTTCGCCGCCCTCGAATACGCCGGTGTCGTTGCGCACCGTGACGCCGTCGAACACGCCTTCGGCGGGCGGACGGTATTTGACGAGGCGCCCGGTCGAAGGCAGGAAGCCGCGGGTCGGATCCTCGGCGTAGACGCGGCTCTCGATCGCCCAGCCCTTCAGTTTCACCTCGCTCTGCGCGATCCGCAGCCTCAGGCCATAGGCCGAACGCAGCATTTCCTCGACGAGGTCGATGCCGGTGACCAGCTCCGTCACGGGATGCTCGACCTGCAGGCGCGTGTTCATCTCGAGAAAGTAGAAGCTGCGGTCCTGTCCGGCGACGAATTCGACCGTGCCGGCGGAATCATAGGCGACCGCCTGGGCCAATGCGACCGCCTGCTCGCCCATCGTGCGGCGCGTCGGCTCGTCGAGCAGCGGCGACGGCGCCTCCTCGATCACCTTTTGGTTGCGCCGCTGGATCGAGCATTCGCGCTCGCCGAGATAGATGACGTTGCCGTGCTTGTCGCCGAGCACCTGGATTTCGATATGGCGCGGGTTGACGATGAACTTCTCGACGAACACGCGATCGTCGCCGAACGAGGACTTCGCCTCCGACTTCGCGCGCGCGAAGCCTTCGGCGACCTCGCGCCTCGAATGGGCGATGCGCATGCCCTTGCCGCCGCCGCCGGCCGAAGCCTTGATCATCACGGGATAGCCGATCTCGTCGGCGATCCGCGCCGCGTGATCGGGACTGTCGATCACGCCGAGATGGCCGGGCACGGTCGAGACGCCCGCGGCGCTCGCGAATTTCTTGGATTCGATCTTGTCGCCCATCGCCTCGATCGCGCGGCGGTTGGGGCCGACGAAGGCGATGCCGGCCTCCTCGAGCGCAGCGGCGAAGGCCGCGCGCTCGGAGAGGAAACCGTAGCCGGGATGGACCGCCTCGGCGCCCGTCTCCTTGCAGGCCGCGACGATTTTCTCGATGGAGAGGTACGATTCCGCTGCGGCCGCCGACCCGATCGCGATCGCCTCGTCGGCCATTTCGACGTGTAGCGCATCCTTGTCGGCTTCCGAATAGACCGCGACGGTCGCAATTCGTAGCCGTCGTGCGGTCCTGATGATCCGGCAGGCGATCTCGCCGCGATTGGCGATCAGGATTTTGCTGAACATCGTCCCCCCGGTCGAAGGCTCGGCGGGCGAGCGACCCCGGGACCGGTTTTATGGGAGCGGCGCGGCGTCGTCTACCCGCGCCGGATTCAGCCGGCCAGCGCGATCCCGAGCGCCGCGTCGACGCCCAGCCAGCCGCGCAACGCGCGGGCGCGCGCGGCGTCGATGAACCATTGCGGCACGCGATGGGCTTCGGCCAACACGTTCATCAGCGCCGCGAGCGCGTCGGCGGACTTGGCCGCGTCGACCTGCGCGATGAGCCAGGCCGCCGCATCCTCGCCGAGAACGCCGGCCGGCCGCGACTGCCATAGAACGTGTTCGGTGATCATTTCGACCAGGAATTCGGTCCAGGCTCGCGCTTTGGCGACATCGGCGCCCGCGACCGCAAACAATTCCTCGGCGGCCTCGCGCGAGACAACGCCGTCGGCGAACACTTCGCGGCGCAGCCAGGCGACATCGAGGCCGCTCACCCCACGCCCATGGATGAGCGAGGAGATGATCGTGCGGCTCCGATCGACGGCGAAGGCCATTGGCTTGGTCATAACCCGACACCACCCCGATACGCCCGATTCGACGGACGACATGCTCTTTCAGCAACACTTTGGGGCGAAACATTTGCCAGCATGTGAATCGATCTGGACAAGTTCAGCTACAGTTAAGCTTGGGGAAACAGGCATGGTTGCGCGAAGATGAACGTCGCCTCGGGTTCGTTGGCGCTCGTCCGATCGACTGGGGGCGGCGACGACGTCGAACGAGGCCGATCCCTTCGAATTCAGCGGCATGGTCGCGGGATCGACGGGTCCGTCCGCCGAGCGAGCCGGCGATTTCCATGAAATCGAGGCATTGCGGTCGAATTCGCGAAGTCCGCAACGAAATCTCGACCACCAGTTTCGGCCAAGCTCCGTCGCACAGACCGGGCCGGACACGCCCGCGGTCCGCCCGAACTCGCGAGGCGGCCTCACGCCCCCGCGCCGATGGGGCCCAGCGCCTTCAGGCGATCGGCGATCGCGTCCGCATCAGCCTCCCATGCGGTCGCCGCCAAATAGCCGTCCGGCCGGGCGAGGCCCAGGCCGCCGGCGACGAGCGGCGGGCGCAGCGCCGGCTCGAGCAGGTCGGGAAAGTCACGCAGCAGCCGGGCGGCGGCCGCGCCGGGGGCGGCGAACAGGGCGAAGCGCGGGACGCCGCCGGACCCGAGCGGGGCATGTCCGACGACGGGCGCGACGCGCTCGCCGGGCGCCGGGCCGCCAAGTCCGTGCGCGGGCGGGCCGTTGAGCGGGCTGTCGGGATAGCCGATCGAAATCTCCGTGAGCGTATCGGCCATCGCGCGCCGCACGGGGGAAAGGCCGAACAGGAAGCCGCCGACCAGATTGCGCACCGTCTGCGCGGCATGGTTCTTCATGACGCCGATCGCGGTCAGTCGCCCGGCGGCCTTCAGCACCCGCTCGCCGACGGCGCTGCGCTCGACGCTGTAGCTGTCGAGCAGTGCGTCGCCCTCGAGTGTTCCCCTGCACACGAGCGCGAGCTTCCAGGCGAGGTTGACGGCGTCCTGCATGCCGGTGTTCATGCCCTGCCCGCCGGCCGGACTGTGCACATGCGCGGCGTCGCCGGCCACGAAGACGCGGCCCTTGCGATAGTCGGCGACCTTGCGCTCGTTGATGCGGAAGCCCGAAAGCCAGAGCGGATCGGACGCGGCGAGGCCGCCCGGGCCGCGCCGGTCGATGATCGCCTGAACCTGATCGAGCGTCGGATCGGCCGGGCCCGAGCCCTGCGGGCCGCCGACGTCGGCGATGACGCGATAGCGGCCGGGCGCGATCGGAAAGGTCGCCAGAACGCCGTCCTCGTGCCAGTAGACCGCCAGTTCCGACGGCGGCCAGGGCATTCCGGCGAGGCGAACGTCGGCGAGGATCCAGTCGCTCTTCAGAGTCTGGCCGGTGAAGGCGAGACCGAGCGCGTGGCGCACCGAACTATGCGCGCCGTCGCAGCCGATCAGCCATTTCGCCGCGACGCGGCTCTCGGCCGCGCCCGGGCCGCGCAGCCGCGCCGTCACCCCGGCGCCGTCGTCGACGAAGCTCGCCAGTTCGACTTCGCGCTCGACCCGCACGCCCAGACGCTCCAGATGGGCCTCGAGCAGGCGCTCGGTTTCCGATTGCGGCAACATCAGCGCGTAAGGATGGGGGCTCTCGACGCCGGCGAGGCCGACACGGCCGATCAGCCGGCCGGCGGCCACGATATTGGCCGCGTCCACCTTCAGCCCGGCCGCGACCAACGCCTCCGCCGCGCCCGCGCGATCGAGCAGTTCCAGCGTGCGGCTCCACAGGACGAGCGCCTTCGACTTGTCGCTCCGCTGCGCGGCCTTGTCGACGATCCGGACCGACACGCCATAGCGCGCCAGTTCGGCCGCCATGGTGAGGCCGACCGGCCCCGCCCCCACCACCAGCGCCTGCAAACTCATCCTTCGCCCCTCCGATCACATCCCGTCGTGGTCCCCTGGCGTCGCGCCGTCGGCTCTGTCCGCGGCGAGGCCCGGGCGCATCGTCATGGCTCCGATATCGCCTCCCCGGCGCGTCAGGATCGCCGAGTTCCGGCCAGGCTCCCGGCGGCAGTGGGTCATGCGTCCCCCGGGTCTGCGCCCAATATCGACCGCCAATCGACCCATTTTAGGGTCAAACAGGGCCCGAACGGCCGTCAAAACCTCTGCAAGTCCTTGATTCCAGCGTCCGCGAAGGGTCATTTGCTTCCTCGAAACGAACGATATCAAGGCGTTGATCGAATTCTTACCGTCCGCGCGCAGCTCCCAAGCGGGGAAGGGTCCGATTTTCCGAACACCGGTCCGCCGCCGTCACCGCAGCGCCGTCCAGCCCACCGCCGCGCTCCGCCCGCCATCCCTCCGCGTCGCCCGGCCCCGGAGCGGCGGCGGCAGCGTTGGAACAAAGGAAGGATGGCGCCGCGAACGGACCGGACTCGCCGAGCGCGAGGATCGCCTCCGCGGGCGCTTCGACGTTGAAAGAGGGGGCGCCTCGGGAGTTGCTTGCCATCCAGAAACCATACCATGAATTCTGATTTACAGGAAGGATTGTTTCGATGTCGGCGCCCGCCGGACCCGCCGCCGCTCGAGCGAGGCCGCGATTCGCCTGTCTTTCCCGAGGGATCGGCCACCCATCTTGCGGAGCGCGCGCAGATCGCGACGAGCCGGGGCCCGGCGCTTGGCGTCACTCCCGGCGGGTGAGAAATGGCCGAGAGCCGTCCACGGCCCCGGGATGACGACCGCGGGGGCGGCCGGATGCCGGCCGTGCCTGTCCCCTCCCATCGTCGCGCCTGAACGCGCCGCGCCGTCCTGCTCGATCAGGGTTTCGCCGGCGCGGCGCCGTCGAGCGGCGCGATGCGCTTCATCGCGAGGACGGCGACGCCGAGTTCGACCTGCCGATCCTTTTCGAGCTTGTGAACGGCGTCGATCCAGCGGCCGCCCTTGGCGATCGCCGTCAGTTCGTCGCGGTAGCCGGCGCTCATGCCGGCGATGAGCGCGTCGACCGTCGCCGCCTGCCCGGCGGCCCGCGCCGCGCCTTCCTCGCGCATCGTCCTGATCCAGGCCATCGTGCCCGGCTTCGGGCAGGGAAGGACGACCTTCCAGGCGCCGGCCTCGAGGCCGAGTTCCGCGATCAGGCTTTGGACGTGCGAATCCGACTCGTCGAAATCGATCTGCATCCGCCGGGTCGGTCGCACGGGATAGTCGAACCGGCCCGGCATGAAGGCGTCGAGCACGAGCGTCGCATCCGGCCCCAGCGGGTCGAACCGAGCCCTGTAGCGAGGCGGGATCGGCGCCCGCGTCCAGTTCTCGAAATTCTCGTCGAGCAGCGCGGCATTCTCGCCGCTCAGGCAGGCGAGCGAACGGGTGTCCAGCAGCGCCTCGATTCTGCCGCGATCCCGGCTGTCGATGGCGGCGACGAACCGGCTGGCGAAAGCCTCGGGCGTGCTCGCGTCTTCTGCGCGCGCGCCCGCTGCGGCCGCTCCCACGGCGAGCGCCGCCAGGGCGGCGCGAACGATGGACGCAAGAGCACCCTGGGAATCGCGCGGCATGGGCGGTTCGTTCGGTTGGGCGACGATGCATCGCGCCTACGCCGATTCGCGCCGCCGCGCCAGCCGTCCTCGCGGCGCGCGGGCGTCACAGCGGAATGTTGTCGTGCTTCTTCCAGGGATTCTCGAGCTTCTTGTTGCGCAGCATCGCGAGCACCCGCGACAGCCGCCGCCGCGTCGCATGCGGCATGATCACCTCGTCGATGTAGCCGCGCTCGGCCGCCACGAATGGCGACAGAAAGCGCGCCTCGTATTCGGCGGTGCGCTCGGCGATCTTGGCGGGGTCGGCGATGTCGGCGCGGAAGATGATCTCGACCGCGCCCTTGGCCCCCATGACCGCGATCTGCGCGGTCGGCCAGGCGAGGTTGATGTCGCCGCGCAGATGCCTGGACGCCATCACGTCATAGGCGCCCCCGAACGCCTTGCGGGTGATGATCGTCGCCTTCGGCACGGTCGCCTCGGCATAGGCGAACAACAGCTTGGCGCCGTGCTTGATCAGGCCGCCATATTCCTGCGC